>JBNKNM010000343.1:0-4767 GCA_050293845.1 Pseudobacteriovorax sp.
ATTAAAACTGTGCATCATGAATGATGCTAGTCTCCCCCAAACAGCTGTTGCCGCAGCAAAAAAGCTCATCGACACTCATCAGTGCTGTGCCTTGATAGGCAACCTGCTATCAAACGTGAGAATCGCCGTCGCGTACCAGGTAGCTGAGCCACGTAAAGTCCCTTTTTTAAATTTTTCATTCTATGAGGGAAGTATACTAAGTCGCTATTTCTTTCATTTTGCGGCCCTGCCAAATCAACAAATAGATAAAATGATACCCTATATGGCAGAAAATTTTGGCCCTCGTATGTTTTTTACTGGCAATAATTATGAATGGCCTCGAGGTTCCATAGATGCCGCAAAGCGCATGTTGCTTAAACTTAAGGGAGACATTGTAGGTGAAGAGTACCTTCCCATTGGAATTTGTTCTCACGACATTGATCAACTTTTAGATCAAATCGCCGAATCTAATGCCGATGTCCTCGTTCCATACTTTGCCGGTAATGACCAGATCAAATTTTTAAGAAGGTTCACTTCAAGAGGTTTAAAATCTAAAATAACTATTGTAATGGGTCACTTTGATGAAATGATGGCCAGTAAACTAGATTCTGAAGTGCGTAAAGACTGTTATTCAAGCAATACTTATTTTATGTCGGTAGACTCTCCAGAGAACAGAAATTATTTACAAAAGCTTGCAGAGCTACCAGACGTAGCTGGAATCTGGCCACAGGGTAATGGCATCTTAACAAACTTTGGCGAGGGAACCTTCAATTGCGTCAATGCTTTCGCAAAGGCTGCTAATAAAGCAGGAAGCATCGAACCTGAAGCCCTGATTGAAACTCTCAAAACCGTAAGAGTTACAGGTCCTCAGGGTGAAGTAAGTATGACACCAAATACCCATCATGCAGTGGTAAACTCCTATTTATCCTGCTGCCGTGATGATGGCACCTTCCGCATTGTAAAAAACTTTGGCGCTATCGCCCCTATCATGCCAGAGCGCTACTCTTATTTAGGCCTGGATGTACAATCTTTCAAAGATGAGGATTTATGGTTTCAATCAAGAATGCTTCGCTACATGAGTGAAGGTATATGCCTCATAAGCCTCAACTCTGGAACTATTGTATACACCAACTATCGTATGGATAAAATGTTTGGCTATGATACCCAAGAGCTTCTTGATAAACCCTTAGCTACGATATATTCATCTACAGATGTTCCTCCCCATGTGCGTGAAAATGAAATTAAAAGTATCTTATATAAGAAAGGGGTATGGGAAGGAGACCTCAAATCAATTACAAAATGCCATCATGAATTTTGGACGTCATTTACCATTTCAACGTTCACTCATCCCAAATATGGAGAAGTTTGGATGGCAGTTATCCGCGATATCTCCGAACGAAAAAAATGGGAAGAGCAACAACAAAAGGATGCCACAAGAATTGCTATAGCTTTAGAAAAAGCTAGGCAATCTGACAAAGCTAAATCGGAATTTCTTGCCAACATGAGCCACGAGATTAGAACCCCCATGACAGCTATTCTTGGGTTTAGCAGAGCCATTCTTACAAGTTTAAATTCCGACAAATTGGCCTATGACAAATTAAAACATTACCTTGAAGTGATTAATCGTAATGGCAATCATTTGATGCAAATCATTGATGACATCCTTGATTTGTCAAAAATTGAAGCCGGTAAGCTGACAATCAAAAATGAATATTTTTCAGTGAAATCCCTGCTACAGGAAACTCTTGAACCTTTCTTTTTTAGAGCTAATCAAAAGAGCTTAGATATCAAACTGATTATGAAAGAATGTCTTAACGACATAGTATTTGGCTGTCCTCAACGCATCCGACAAATCATTATTAATCTCATTGGAAACGCTATTAAATTCACAGACTCAGGAACTATCACCATCACTGCTTATCAGGCTAAAAATCACTCAGGTGATCACAAACTGCATATTGCCATTAGGGATACGGGTATTGGAATTGCAAAAGATGACCTAGCAAAAATTTTCAATCACTTTATGCAGGTAGATAGTAGTTCCCAGCGTAGTTATGGGGGGGCTGGTCTAGGCTTAAGTATAAGCAAGCGCTTGGCATCTATGATGCATGGCAGCCTAACTGTTTCCAGCGAGGGAATCGGTAAGGGATGCCTATTTGAGCTAACAATCCCCGTAAGCATTTCTAGCTCATTATCAAACCATCACAGCGATAACACCTTGGCCGAAAAGCATCAGCTTAGTAAAAAGCTAATTAAGAGAAGGGTGCTAGTAGTCGATGACTCAGCTGATATCCTATCCCTAGCCTCACACTATTTAGAGTCGTCTGGAAATGTCCATGTCGATGTCGCCTCTAGTGGTGAAAGCGCTATCCAGAAGATAAACGAGGCAATGGTCCAGCAAAAGAATCCATTTGACCTCGTATTTATGGATCTCAATATGCCTCATATGGATGGCTATGAAGCAGCCAAGAGAATCAAAACACTACCTAACCCACCAAAAGTCATTGCTTTTACTGCCTCCGTAGCTTCTGAAGACCAGAAAAAGGCTTTAGATAATGGTTTCGATAGCTTTGTCAGAAAACCGTTTCGTCTAAAAGACTTATTTGCAGAGCTTATTAAGTAGATCGAACTAGCTCTGTTTTTCGACAAAGTTAAGCTGAGCTTTAGTCGTACCAAATAGCTGGTTTGTGCTCCAGCCATAGCTAAAAGCTTGGCTATTACCATAGAGCGAACTAAGATTAGGGATGTAGTTTATTACTGGGAGGTTCTATGGGTAAAGATCGAGGTTCTTATACTTTTATGGCTTACCTACTGGCGCTCATGTGGATAGGCTTTGCCATTACTGTTTTCTACCCTCAACTGCTGAATTTCGGTATTTATCCCCGGGAAAGGTGGGGCCTCATAGGAATCCTGACTTCACCATTCATCCATGGGAGTTGGCAGCACCTGATCGCAAATTCAACGGGTATGCTAATCTTTGGGACTATCTTTTGCTGGATTGTTAAGGGAGCTACCAAACAAGTTGTGTTCTATATTATTGTAGTGCTGGGTCTCCTAACCTGGATTTTCGCTCGTGAAGGCAATCACATTGGAGCTTCTGGGCTCGTATTTGGAATATTCGGCTATTTAGTGTCCATTGGTTTGTTCGAGAGAAAAATAAAATATATTCTGGTCTCTAGCATGGTGATGATTATCTGGGGAGGAACTTTGGTAGGGATTCTACCAACTTCCCGGTTCATTTCTTGGGAAGCTCACCTTTTTGGCTTTATCGCCGGCATTTCAGCAGCTAAAATTGGTCTTCGCTAATAGTCTCATGTCATTAATGCGATATTAGGGAGACAAAAAATCCATCAGTGGAGGCTTTGCTTGCAGACACTTCGAAGAATCATTTACCCAATACTTGTTACTGCCGCGGCAATTTATGTTTTACCTTGGAATAAAATCTTCACCCCAGGTTACATAAAAGCCTATGTATCCTGTCAGGCTACAGATTACACTTGTCTTTACAAACAAGCTAGTATTCATCAGAATCCCTATGTCTGCTCCTTACTCGACCCTGGTCAGGAAGATATTTGCTACTTTCAGTTGATTGAAAATGAAACAATTCATGCTAAGCAGTGCGAAAAGATTGAAATGAAGTATTATCAGGATATGTGCTATCAAAAATGATTGCTTCTGCCTTTAATAATTTAATCGAAAATTTTCAAGAAGGTGCTTGGTCAAAGGGTTGTGTACCAAACGATGTGCCGTAATTAGCCATAGATTTTCATGGCAAACCGGAGTCTCACTGAGGCTTATGAGTTTTCCTTGTTTGAGCTCTTCTTTTACTGCCAATAAAGGCAAGGCAGTAAATCCATTGCCATCCATTACCAGCATCTTCTGTAGCTCGAGATCATCGACTTCCGCTATGATTTGTGGCTGAATATGCTTTATTTTTAGAAATTCCAATATTTCATTTCTTAAAGGACTATGGACCCCAGGTAGGATCATGGGCTCGTTATTTAAAGAGCGAGGCATAGCCTCTTGCAGGTCTTTTCTTTCCAATGACGCGATAAAAATCACTGGTAGATGACCAATGAGCTTAGCATGAAATCTCGATTTTTTACCCTCTGTAGGAGGTTTATCATTAGCTAAAATCAAATCTAATTCATGAAGCTCTAATCTATGAAGTAAACTTCCTAAAGATTCCTCAACAATAGTTATTTTAGCGTCATATTCTTTTGTGGCACGAAGCACCAAATCACGGCTTAAAGTTTTCGGTATTGAGTCCATAACTCCGATGCGTATAGATATGCGTAGGGAATCTTCAAAGCTACCCAAGTTCTCTCTTAGCTCTTCACCTAAAGAAAAGATTTCGTGGGCATAGTGAAACACCCGACTGCCAACATCCGTAAGGTGCAAACGGCGGTTTTTCCTTTCAAATAACTTATATCCGACCGCCTCTTCAAATTGCTTTAACTGAGCGCTTAAGGTTGACTGTGCCAGACGCAGTTTATGGGTCGCCTCGGTGATGCCCCCTTCATTAGCAATGGTATAAAAATAGTAGAGATGATGGTAATTTAACCATTGCATTGTTAATAAGCACCTTTTACATATTCTCGACCTGAATATGGGAAATTGCGTGTCATGTCAGGCTCCCAGACCCAGCACTAAAGCCCTATAACTAAAGCTTTGTAAAGAAATACCACAAAAACTATGGTTATGGCCACCAATGCATACCTTGCGAAACGTTTAACAATCTTCCATGATATGATCTCTCCAGTACAACTCAATGAAAAGAGATTTTCG
>JBNKNM010000344.1:0-4688 GCA_050293845.1 Pseudobacteriovorax sp.
TTTTAGATGACATTTGCTAATTGCAGCACAAATCGCCGAATTGCGCAATAATTTTCCGTCGATATTGAGAAGTTACTTTTGTGATAGCCATGGATTAGTAATTAAAAGAAAAATACTACTGCATTGATAGTGAAGCGAGTTCAAACCTTAGTTGATTTTATGATGAGTGAAGCGAAATAAGGTAGCTGGAAATTAATGGGTGAATCCCCTCAAATTTCGTTTTGTATACCCCATAATACCACTTTATGGCATTTGAAGTGGATTCACCCTATTACTACCGCTATTCATCGGTATAAACTCCAACTTTTGTTTTGTTGCTCAGTTTATACCTTCTTTTTTACCTTTTCAAACACCAAATTGTGCTATATCCCAATCCAGGTTATAGATAATAATGGATGAGTAGAGTCATTTGGTCACCAAACTTATCAGAAAATGCTCTGTCCAGCTTTTTCTCAATACGCCCCTCAAGCTCAAAGTGAGGCCGTGGAAACCACTGGATTCCAGGTCCATAAGCCTGCCTTCTTGCAAGGTAGTTATCAGATACCGAATGGCTGTCATCAAATCCAGCAAATACGTGGAAACCACGATATACTTCCCAACCTAACTTCATATAACTATGTAAATTCGTATGGTCGGGTAAACTGGGATCGTTTGAAACCACTGATGTTTTGGTCTCCCAAGCTGTTTGAGCCAATAGGTATAAAGTCGTTGAAAATCCAATGATACTATGGGGACTGATAGCTAAGCGACGCCAAACCTCATTTTCCGCCTGTATAACACTTACTCCGATAACACTGCGCTCTCCAACTAGGTAGGAAAATTTACTACTAACGCCTTGCTCCCGTGAGATGCCTTCACCTTGTTTTCCCAAAATAGCGTCAAATATAATTTCAAATTGCTCATTAGTATAACCTACCTCAAGGTTATAGGTTTCTTGACCTTGATTAAAATTCATACGGTTGCGAATACTTGCACTATGATCTGCAATTTGAAGTCCAAACGTAGTTGCAAATAGTCCACCACGTAAAAACCAATTTTCATTTGGCTTGTATATTAAGTAGTGACGTCGGGAGTCTGGAGTACCATCATATGATCCGAATGTCGCAGCAATGGCCCATTCATCATTAGGAGTGTAGGCTAACTCTACATCAGCCTGCATGGGAAATCCGCGTGAGTAGTGGTAAACATTATTATCTTTTTGAATTGCCAAGGCCCTGAAATCACCACCAACTTTGAAATTTTCCATTTCACCTATTGACCCGTGAAATAAGTTACCTTCTCCTTCTTGCGACCACGTGCTTAAAAAATCTACACTAGTTTCTTTACCATAATCAGTGAGAATTCCACCGCCCGACGGACTAATATGACAAGATTGACAACTTCCGTAACCTTGTCTGACGTTTTCTGGGAAAGCCCATATGGCTGTCCCAGAAAACGTTAAAAGGATTAATATGATTTTTTTTAAGTAGCTATGTAGCAGCATTATTTTTCGGCCCCCAGCTTAATCTTCGTAGAAACTTTAACCTTGTCAGCAACTTTAATCCCTGCATATGTGGGAATTTTGACCCCAAAGTCATCAAGATCGATAGAGAATGATGCTTCTAGGTCGATAGCTTTCTTGTTTTTAGTAATTTCTATATCCCCCGATACTATTTTTTGCAGACCATGCAGGGTAAGAAGCCCAGAGAATTCTCCTTCGTACTCATTCTGATCAGACTTCCAAGGGATCGGATTTAACACCAAATTTGTATCGGGGTACTTCCCTAGCTCCAAGTAGGTTTCTTTCATATGTTTGTCTCTTAGATCAATACCAGTGTCTAAAAGCTTGAGATCAGATTTAAAGGAACCACTCAACTCTTGGTTCTGTACCTCTAATACTCCTTCAACTTTTCCACTGGTTCCGTTGATCCTAATGAAGCCAGGTTTGCCCCTGGCCTGGAAGTTTAACTCACTTTTAGCTACGGCATACTTACTGGCTAAGGCGATATTACTGTTACAGATGCCCCAAATTATAAGCAGAGCCCCTCTTGGTAACGTCATAAAATTATTCATATAATGCTCCATTTTCAATCCAAACACGAATGGCTTCGATCTCCTCATCCATAAGCTTACTACCGTAAGGAGGCATGGCACCGTTCTCAACTTCCTCAAATAATTCACTAGCTTGTGGAGAACCTGGGACTATAAATTTTTTGACTAAAAGGTTATGAGATACAAAAGACTCATGACAACTGGTACATCGGGGCTCAATAATTCTTTGACGAATGGCTGTAAAGGTTGGGGGAAATGCTTCTTGATCAGCTACTCCAGAGTTAATGGCGCGGTCACTACCGCACCCTATCAATAAAAAAAACGGAATAAAGGCAATTCTCTTGTAGTTCATTTTTAAATCCTAAAATTAGTCGCATTAAAATATTTGTCTCTCGATAACTCGATGAGTAAGACATAAAAAATGCATACGGATTATTAAACGTCGCCTGCTTCAAGGATATACGACTTATGTCTAAAATAATGAATCTTGTTAATATTAAAGAGATATCTAGGCTCATTTGGATAAATGCTAGATTTTTCTTTAGGTTTTATACATCATTGAATTGGCATAAATATAAATGACAGTATCTCTTTGAGGATGTTTGAGGTGAGCCATATCAGGATACAAAGGAGATCAGCGCCCATTTTTGAAAATCGTTTAAAAGGATTAAAAACCTTGCTAGAAATTTATGCTTTGAATCGGTATACTGCCGGACATTTAGAATTTACAAGGCGGGGAAGCCTTTGAATAAAGAACTCATACTACCTCTTACTTTCATCATAATTACAACGATTCTCACAGCTGTCGATGCGATATCTGATTTTAACCATGGTAGTGGTATTCAGCATATTTTTATTGAGACCTTAGTGATCTTATCAGGAGCAATTGGTTCTATGATGATCATCCGTCAGATGATATCACGCTATGAGGGTGAAATCAAACAGTCTGCGCGAAATTTGGCAGAATTGAAATTGCAAGCAGAAAAATGGCGTAACAAGGCACAATATGTTCTAGAGGGTTTAGCTATACAAATTGACCAGCAGTTTTCCGAATGGAAATTCTCATCCGCAGAAAAAGACGTTGCGCTTTTTCTCATTAAGGGCTTCTCTCAGAAAGAGATAGCTGCATTACGTGAGGTCCAAGAGAAAACGATTCGTCAACAATCCACTTCAATTTATAGGAAGTCAAATCTAAGTGGACGTGCAGAATTAGCAGCCTTTTTCTTAGAAGATCTTCTACTACCACAGCCTAAAAAAGAAGCTGCAGAGTAGTTCTATTCTTTTATATATGGTTATAAACCATGTAGTCGAGTACAGTCCAATAGGCAATATCTTTATAGACCTATGGGTATATACTTATTTTGGTGGCGGATCTTACCGTTAAGCATAGCTACTGTTGCTTTAACCAATAATGTGAGAACCAGGAAACCTAACCTCAGATCTCTTTCGTCACGGCACATTCTCTAGCTGTGGCATATTTTTTTAAACCAAGTGGTTTATGGAAAACAGATCCAAACCGAGTGAGTCTGAAACTAGCAAAGCCAAGTAAGCCCTATAGAAGACATCCTTGACTATGCGAATTATGATAATCGATCTGCTATGAATTTTTGAGTCTTACCACGCAATCGTGGGTCTATACTGAGGCCCTCCCATCCGGAGTCGCCACGACTCATTAGCAAAACTGGTTGTCGTTTCCTATCCGCAACGATGATTGCACTTGCTTTTGTTCCGAATTCTTTGAGAATATCGCGCCCCATTTGCTCTTGTTCATGAAAATTTTCTTCATTTTTCCAAAGCTGCTCAGCTTCTGGAGTGAGCTCAATCAGTGTATGGTTCATCAGATCCATACTATTAATAAATCGGTATATATCTTTTAGGACTCTAACTTTCCCTTGGTCTGAATCAAATGCTTGCAAAACTAGCATCTCCACTGGTTAGTCAATTAGTATTTCGTTTTCCATGCATTGATGGTTTTATCCATGCTTTACGGAACAAATTTTAATGAAGGTGCAAACCTAAGCTGATTTACTGTCGTACAGCATATTGCCATTTAGAATAGCAACGGCTACGCGGATAAGAACTGTTAGGATAAAAAACCCAAACCCCCAAATTCCAGCTGTGACTAACCATTCCACAATAGATGGCAGATATGGGACAACCTCACCGAGAGGTGATGGAATGAACCCTGGTACAATCAGTCCCATACCTTTTTCGATCCAAATTGAAATAAACATGAAGGCGCAAATAGGTAGCAGCCAATTAATATTCCTTCTAATTTTGTGAATACTTAATAAAATCGTGCACAGAACATTAATTGCGATAGCACTCCAAATCCATGGTACTAATTCGTGGTGATTATGAAGACCAAAAAAGAGGTATTGGGCACTAGAGGAGTGCTCAGTTTGGTGGTAGAATTCCTTAAAAATTTCTGAAATTAACATCACTAAATTGGCCTGAGCTGCAACGGTCGTAATCAAGGCCAGTTTTTCAAACACATCGTCGCTTACACTATATTTCAGAGTCCTTTTGATACAATATAAAGTGATGAGAATGAAGGCAGGTCCAGCTGCAAAAGCTGAAGCGAGAAATCTAGGTCCTAACAAGCCTGTGTTCCAAAAAGGCCTTGCTGGAAGGCCTGCGTAAAGGAAAGCGGTTAC
>JBNKNM010000345.1:0-4667 GCA_050293845.1 Pseudobacteriovorax sp.
AAATCGGTTTCTCGCGTAGGGGGAAAGGCACAATTTGCTCCGTATCGCGCTGTGGCCGGTGATCTTAAATTAGCCTATGCTCAATTTGAAGAACTTGAAACCTTTGCGCGGTTTGGGGCGCGCTTAGATGAAAGCACCCACGAGACTATCCAACATGGACTTCGCATTCGAACTTGTTTAAAGCAACCTGAATTTTCACCTGTTTCAGCTATCGAACAAATCGCAATCTTGATGGCCCTTACTGCAAACCTATTTGATTCGGTGCCGATCAACCAAATGATAAATGCAGAGCAAGTGGTGAAAAAGGCCACCAATCTTTTTCCACCTGATGTACGGGCGCGGCTTGAATCGACAGAAAAATTAAGCGAAGAGGATACTCATACAATTTTAGAGATACTCCGCATAGCTTTGGTTAGTTTCCAAACTGAACCACAAGAGTCTGATGCAACACCAGAGTCAAAGGAAACCGTTAGGGAAACACCATGAGCGATACAATGGCTAGTTTAAATAGAAAAATCCACAGCGCTGAAGATCTCAAATCTGTGGTAAGGACGATGAAAGCCCTTGCTGCATCAAGCATAGGGCAATATGAAAAATCAGTCAGCGCCTTAGTGGATTATTATCGAACTATAGAATTGGGGATAGGAGCATGTTTGCGAGAAAACGGATCGCCTTTAGTTGAAGAAAATCAGAGTGTACAAAAACAAGACACGGCAATAGGGGTTATAGTGTTTGGGTCTGATCAAGGTCTCGTTGGTCAATTTAACGAAATACTTGCAGAATATGTAATCGCAACTCTTGATGGTTCCACCGAAGATGTTGATGTCTGGGTTGTAGGAGAACGTATTCAGGCAAGACTATTGGATGCTGCCTTGCCTCCTATTGAACACTTTGACGTACCAAGATCAGTTGAGGCGATTCCATCACTGGTCACCCAGATCATGGTGAAAAGTGATGCTCTTCAGAATAGTGCGAATTATTCACGAGTCTATGTCTTTCACAATCGTCCTCAATCTGGTTCGCTATATAAGCCAGTTAGCTTCAAACTGCTACCACTTGATCAATCTTGGCAACAGGGGCTATCGGAAGTTCCCTGGCCAACGAAGAACTTGCCTGAGGTCATGAGTGGGGCTGCCCATACGATTCCCTTTCTCATTCGCGAGTATTTTTTTATTGTTCTCTTTCGCGCCAGTGTTGAGTCTTTGGCTAGTGAAAATGCTAGTCGGTTAGCAGCAATGCAACGCGCTGAAAAGAATATTGATGAATTGATAGGCGATTTAAATCGTGGCTTTCATCATCTGCGGCAGAGCAGTATTGATGAGGAACTTTTCGATGTGATTTCTGGTTTCGATGCATTGCAAGACGAAAAAAAGGGATATACAGAAGATAATCTTACTGTAGGGAGATTATTTTGAACATTCATCCATTAGCCGGACAGCAGGTCAAGACTGACCAGTTGTTAAACGTATCGGAGCTCATCACAGCTTATTTTGCTCATCAACCTGACCCTGAAAATAGTAGGCAAAGGGCTGAATTTGGTACCTCGGGGCACCGTGGGTGTGCATTTGATGGGAGCTTTAACGAGTGGCATATTTTAGCGATGACACAAGCGATCTGCCTTTACCGCAAGTATCATCATATTAATGGACCATTGTTTCTTGGATTTGACACTCATGCCTTATCCATACCTGCAACGGTAACTGCTCTTGAAGTGCTCGCTGGCAATGAGGTGGTCGTAATGATTGCCAAAGAGGGGGAGTTTACTCCTACGCCAGCAATTTCACATGCGATTCTAACTTATAACAAAGGCCGAGTAGCCGGTTTAGCTGATGGGATCGTTGTGACTCCTTCCCATAATCCTCCAAAATTTGGTGGATTTAAATACAATCCTTCTCATGGTGGTCCTGCCGATGAGAAGGCGACTAATTGGATTCAAGTTAAAGCCAATTATTACTTGACGGAGAAGCTAAAAGGCGTTAACCGTCTTCCTTACAAAGATGCATTGCGTGCTCCTACCACCCACAGATACGACTTCATCGGCACTTATGTAGATGACCTTAGTCGTGTGGTCGATATGGATATCATTAAAAATACTAAAATTAGTCTTGGCGTGGATCCCTTAGGGGGAGCGGGTGTTCATTACTGGCCGAGAATAGCCGAAACCTATAAACTTAATTTGACTGTTGTTAGCGAGGTTGTAGATCCTACATTTCGCTTTATGACTCTTGATTGGGATGGTCAGATTCGTATGGACCCTTCATCCCCCTACGCTATGAAACCTCTAATCAATCTAAGTGAAAAATTTGATGTCGCCTTTGCCTGTGATACGGATCATGATCGCCATGGAATTGTGACAAGGAGTGTAGGTTTATTGCCTCCTAATCACTATCTGGTTGTTGCTATTTGGTACCTTTTTCAAAATCGAGAATGGGATAGGTTGATGTCAATTGGAACAACAGCTGTAAGTAGTGAGATGATTAATAGGATCGCTAAAGTCCTCGAAAGAGATGTCTATGACGTACCGGTTGGATTTAAATGGTTTGTGAACGGCCTTCTAGACAGTTCTCTGGGCTTTGCTGGCGAGGAAAGTGCAGGAGCGTCCTTTGCAAGATTGAATGGCAAAGTTTGGACTACAGACAAAGACGGTATTACGATGGCTCTATTGGCGGCAGAAATTACAGCTACAATGCAAAAAGATCCGGGAAGTCTTTATCAAGAGCTAACCGAACTTTATGGATCTACTTGGTACCAAAGAATTGAGGTGTCCTCAACCCTTGAGCAAATGAAAAAATTAAAGAAACTGACCGCAGAGAACATGCGGTGTAGTGATTTGGTCGGAGAAAAAATTATCACAGCCGATTCTAAAGCAGGTAATGGCGCTAATATCGGAGGTGTGAAAATCTCTACAAAAAATGGGTGGTTTGTTGTTCGTCCTTCAGGTACCGAAAATGTCTATAAAATATATGCAGAAAGCTATGTTGATTCAAATCATCTAAAGCTCATTTTGGATCAAGCGCAATCTATGGTTAAAGAAACTCTTAATTCTATAGATCAAGACTGAGTTCAGTCTGATCTCATTAGTGTCGAAAGTCGGCTGGTATGATGTGATTGCGGGAAAGATATCGGTATATTTCAACTCGAGTTTTCTTGGCAGCATGAGCTGCCTCAGTCACATTTCCGCTAAAACTTTTAAGGAGATTGACTAAATATGCTTTTTCAAAAACTTCCTTAGCTTCGGCGTGGCACAATGGATAGGCGGATATATCAGCTTCTAAATTTCCGGAGGAACAATCATTGTGGTATCCAGTTTCAAAAATATCGTTTAGATCAAGTTTATGATTCATCGAAAGAATGACCGCTCGCTCGATTGAATTTTGCAATTCTCGAATATTTCCAGGCCAATCCGCAATTTTCATCCTAACTAACTGAGATGAGGTTAAAGGGTGAATGGTTTTACCGTTTTCACGAGAAAACTTTGCTATAAAGTAGTCGACCAACATCGAGATATCGTCGACTCTTTCTCGCAATGGAGGAATATGAATTTTAAGAATGGCTAGGCGATAGTATAGATCTCTTCGAAATCGTCCGCTTTCAACTTCAGTTAATAAGTCACGGTTGGTAGCTGCAATAATCCTGGTGTTCACTTTAATTGCAGTGGAGGCCCCTAGTGGACGGACTTCCTTCTCCAACACCCGCAGTAGTTTTACCTGTAACGATAAAGGCAATTCTCCTATTTCATCCAGAAATAAGACACCATCGCTACAAATTTCGAAAAGTCCCTTCTTTTCTGCCTTAGCATCGGTGAAAGCTCCTCTCTTATGACCAAAAAGTTCTGATTCAAGTAAATTTTCTGGAATAGCACCACAGTTTATGGCTTCAAACTTTCCTGATGATCGAATCGCAGATGCTTCATATAGTGCTCTAGCAACTAGTTCCTTGCCGGTTCCGGTTTCCCCTGTGAGTAGAACACTTGCCGATGCATTTTTCATGCGATCAATTTGTTCGAGAATGTTCAGGTGTGATACACTTCTACCAATAAGTTTAGAGTAGTCTTTCGATAATTTGTCATGAGTGGCTAGATCGTTAATACTAAGGCTTATAGAGATTTTCTCGGCAATTTTTTCGGGTCCTAAAGATAACGGATATATGTTGGATGCACCACTATCAAGAAATGCTGAAGCGTGTTGAAGGGAGTTTTCAGGCATTATTATGTATACTTTGACTCTGGGAAGATGACGGATGATATTTATGATATTTATGATATTTCGAGATTCTGAGCCAGTTTCGATGAAGGTATCTAGGATAATAGCATCTATTCGTTCACCTTTAAAAAATGAATCGAAATCGATATTGTCAAGATTTCGAACTTCGCTAAGAACTATTCCTTCGCGATCCATATACCTGCGAAACTTACTACAGAATATTTCGTCTTCTTTGATGAGGATAATTTTTTTGCAGCTAGGATCCGGTAGGGAATGTTTTGTGGAGATTGGCATGGGAAGTTCCTCTATGCAATTTGTTAACAAGGTTCGACTACAATTTGCTAATACTACTAGAGCAAAATCTATGCCATAGAACAAAATTATATAATTGAGGGGTCGGGGAGTTTTTAGGTTAAAGATTCTTTCAATTTAGTTAAGATCTGTCATTATTTTCAGAAATGACAG
>JBNKNM010000346.1:0-4656 GCA_050293845.1 Pseudobacteriovorax sp.
GCCCTGGCAATTTATGGATTCACATAATCAGAAATCAAAAATCAAACTTATGGATACGGCCTTATAAAACGGTCAATAGCCCGCTATATCCAAATTCTAATGGGTGATCAAATTTTAAACAAAAAAACGTAGCGACCCTCTAAAAGACAACAACCTTTCTTCACTTAGTCCGTTTTTGGATAAATTTGCTCTATTTGGCGTTTTTCCAAATGCCGAAAGTAACATGAATGTGTCCGTCCGATCCACCTAATATCTGCTATTCGGCAGTTGGAAATTCAATAATTCAGATAGGTTAATGTGAACTGCCGAATAGCACATTAAAGATGTATTTAATATTCAAGTTTAAATGAAATCGTTCCGATATCAATTGAAAGTTTCGGAGGATTCATGAAGCGGTACATTCTCACGTTTTCAATTGTGATTGTCATAATTTCCTGCCAAGAATCAGCGAGCTACGAACCAACAACGGCTACTAACACCAATGCAGAGGGAGAAACTGAAACCTCTAACAAAGGTGGTTCCGAGGACAGTGCCAACCAAACCAATGACAAATTTTATGAGGTTACAGCCGAAAGGCCTGCTGAAGTTTGTGGCACCGAGGGATTTAGATATCTCGCAGAAGGATATTTATTTAAGGAATGTGGTACCTGTCATTTCAAGGAGAATCAATTCGGTGTAACCGAATTTGCAGTCCGTACGGACTTTGCCCACTCGTATGAGGTTATGACAACAATCGTCAATAAAGATCTTTTCGTTGAAGCTACGATAGTTAACGCTTTCTGCAATGATTGTCTTTTAGAGAAAGACGACCCCCTACTTGCCGACCTAAAATACTTTGTTGAGCATCAAACTGATGCTCAATGTGAGGGTACTTAAAAAAGATCTAATCTAGGCGAAGAATCTATCCAGGCTTACCGTCTATTCTAGGGGAAACGAGAATGGGTCCATACTCACAAAGGAACAACAGCATAGCTCCAATCCAAAGTAAGCCGGATACTGTGATCGCATGAAGGTATACACCAGGAACAAGTAGAGGCATCAGAAAACGCGTCACACTTCCAGCAAAAACTAGAGTGTAACTAACTAAGGTTATTTTTGATGCTGAGATGGGTCGTCCACTATGCCCAAGTGTAACCCTTGTTACCATACCTAGAATTGTTACACTAATCGCTCCCACAGAAAATACATGGGTGGCCAAAGATAATGGTAAGCTACCTATTGCGGCGAGGCTGCTGGCAAAAAATGCTACTATGAGCCAAAAGTATCCTAGGTACAGGATAAAGAGAATAGGCACTCGCCATACCCTACGACTGTACCATTTAAAAAGCCTAAATAAGTGAAACAATCCCGCTATTATTCCTGTCCAAAATGTAAGTAACCCGAGTTCAGAGAAAAGATACGAACCTATGAAGAAAAAGGTTGACAGTATGGTAGCTCTATCTACCCATGGGTTTATCTCAGTACTATAACCGTCTATTGCTCGCCTAGAAAAAAAAGGAATCACGCGACCAAAGATCACCGTGAGAATAAGTATGATGACCTGCACAGCCAACAGCAAGGCTTTACGAGAGTACCAGTACTCGCCAAGAAAACCGGAGGAATCCAAGTGAAATACTAAATTACAGATCCAGAGCAACAGCAGTAGGATGGCGAAAACCATGTTTATCTTTTTTTTTGCAGTACTCAAATAGGGAAGCAACAAGACTATAGAAAAAGGTAGAAACATCAGATCTAAGACCGCTCTGGCATTGGGATTTATATCTGGTATTAAAAAAGATAGTCTACCTAGTAACCAAACAGATGTTAACACAGCCAGAGGAAGGCCATGTACTCCTGTTTTTCCCGACCAATTTGCAGAAGCTGTTAGCAGAAACCCGATCACAATAGCCATTACAAATCCATAGATCATCTCGTGAGCATGCCATAGAATATTTACATCCGTGCGAATATAGCTTCCTGAATAGGAAAGAAGCCAAATAGTGAGCACGATCACTCCTACGAGAGGACCTAAAAGAAAGAAGGGACGAAAGCCCAGCCCAAAGAGGCTGAGAGAATTTTGTTTTTTACTTTGATTCAATTGATTAATTACCTCAATTTGCTATATTTTCCTGAGTTGACTTAGATCAGGTAAGCCGATCTTAATGGATTCGACTGACCACCCAAACTTCAATCCTAAAACAAAATAGCCTAGACCCAGGGTACCTATTGCAAAAATAGTATCGCCAATGACTCTGAGCCACCTTAAAGTATCAAGATAAGGCTGCTACATATATTCAGCTGATCTAGCATACCAATAGCCATGCTCGAAACTTGCCAAGTCTGGTTCATTTTCAACGAGCCCGTATGCCGACCAGTCTGGAGCGTTATACGCCCCATGCCCCCATATAGAGCCAAGTTGTTGCCCACCTGTAGACTGCCAAACCGATTTTCCATTATTTATCATTAGACCTGTAAATACTACTTTTCCCTCTGTAGTAACAACCTTTTCAGGCACAGGAGGCGCTTCCCGGTAGATTTCGCTACCGTAGTAACCGAGCACGACAAAGGAAAGAATGACTACAATCGTTAGGCCTGTCCAAAGTTTTTGAGGATCTTCCATTTCATTCTCATAATGTTTCTTAAAACACTATCTTGGAACATTGGCTATTTTTAGTGACCTTGCGAGCCTCTGATGATCCTTAACGACCTCGGCGAGTGTGACTTCATCCAGAGTTTGCAAGAATGCATCTAATGCTTTTGAAAGCCACGGCTTCAAACCACACCCGCCAATAATCGAACAATTGTTTGTTTTAGGATTGAAACATTCTACAAGGTCAAGGCTTAGTTCGGTCTTACGAATAACATCACCTATGACGATTAGTTCAGGTGAACGTGACAGCTCTAGTCCTCCCCCTCGACCTCTCGTCGTAATAACGAATCCCAATTTACCAAGTTCATGCACGATCTTTACTAGGTGATTCCTAGAAATATCAAACGCATTGGCTATCTCCTCGATTGAGCACTTCTCATTCTTGGTGGCAAGGTAGATGAGAACTCTACAGGAATAATCTGCATGTAAAGAAAGTTGCACTCACCAAACTCCAATATTTTTTCTTTGGTTGTTGACGACACATTAAAGATGTATCATAAATATATCTTTAGTCAATAAACATTAATGGAGGCTAGCAAAGTGTCATCACTATATCAACGTCTTGGAGGCCAAGAGGCCGTAGATGCTGTCGTAGAAACCTTTTATCGTAAAGTATTGATGGACGATAGAATCAGTGAGTTTTTTGAAGATATTGACATGGAGCAGCAGATTCAAAAACAAAAAGCATTTTTAACCATGGTATTCGGGGGGCCGGTAAACTATTCCGGCCTTGATATGCGAGAAGGGCATAAACATCTCGTAGATCGTGGGCTTAACGATCAGCATGTGGATGCAGTTATCGAACTTTTAGGAGCGGCTCTTGCTGAACATGGGGTGAATCAAGAAGAAATTTCTGAAGTGGCTAGTATCGCAAACAGTGTGCGAGATGATGTGTTAAATCGAACCACGGGATAAAAAATGAGCGATGTTGAGATATGCTACAAGGAACGTACTTACAGAGTCTACCCAGGAGAGACGGTACTTGAGAGTTTAGAACGCGCTGGGATATTTGTACCCTCTTCTTGTAGAGCGGGAGTGTGTCAGTCATGTCTTCTGAAATCAGAAGAAGGGACTCCTCCTCCCCGCTCTCAAGAAGGTCTGAAACCCCAGCTGAAGGCCAGTGGCCACTTTTTAGCTTGTATCTGTAGGCCCCAAGAATACATTAAATGTGCTCCAGCACACACCGCTGATTTCCGTGGTAACGTGACCATCAAAGATATAAAAAAAATCGGCAAAAATGTCGCCCTAGTGCGATTTCATAAACCTGATAATTTTAACTATACTCCTGGACAATTTGTCACCTTAACTCTTAGAGGAGGACTAAGCCGTAGTTATTCAATCGCTACATATCTAAATTCAGAGTCTTACTTTGATATCCATGTTCGTCATATCGAAAAAGGTAGAATGAGTACCTGGTTTCACAGCCAAGCCCAAAAGGGAGATCGTCTATGGATGGAAGGACCAAAGGGTGAATGTACTTATAACCCAGGCCATCCAAATGAACCTTTGACTTTGATTGGAACAGGAACAGGAATTGCTCCCCTTTATGCTATAGCAAAAGATGCTCTGGAAAACGGCCACTCAGGCCCTATAGCCCTATACCAAGGGGCCCTGAAAGAAGAAAGCCTGTATTTTGAAGACGAAATTGAGAATATGGCCGCATCCCACTCCAATATAAGATATGTTAGATGCGTTTTACATAAGTCCTTTCGTCAAGATATCACCTATGGTGATCTAAAAGACATCGCTTTGTCAGAATTAACTGATGCTAATACTAGACGAATCTATCTGTGTGGAGATCCAGGTTTAGTAAGAATCTTAAAAAAATCATTCTTCTTAGCTGGGGTCAGCATAAAAAAAATTCATGCAGATCCGTTCGTGGTATCTGAACACAAAAAATAATGCCATGGGTAATCAAACGGCTTCACTTAGTTTATAGGTTTACGGATAGAATCCCTGCTCGACGTTTATCTGATTCTTATAGGATCTTAAAATTTCATCGCAGTTTATGTTATCCGTTTTGTTTG
>JBNKNM010000347.1:0-4643 GCA_050293845.1 Pseudobacteriovorax sp.
TAAATCTTTTTCGTTTAAAAAGAGTGAAAAACATTTCTGAAGAAACAAGACTATGTATTCTACATGTTGAGTGAGACCACGAATTAGTGGCTGTAATTCCTATATTCAAAAAAACCTTTCCGTTCCCCTGCTGTCCGGGTGTGTCGCCAGGCCAGGAACTCCCGGTTCGGCCAGTCGATCATGGTAATTTGAGGAGGCGTCCATTGCTCTAGGTCGTCTTTAAAAAAAGCAGCTTTGATCTGTGCGATATCATAAGTTTTCATCATTCTTCCTCAATCATGCTAGATGCGCTGGTGAAACAATAAGACTTATCACCTTATCCTTTATTTTTGAGTATTAATTTAATTATAGGGAACAAATGGTGCTCCTTTAGAAGGTAGTGTTAAAATAATGGGGCCGTTTTTGGTTGCTACTAGAGAGTGCTCATATTGAGCACTATAAAAACCTTTTGGGTGAGCCAAGGTCCAACCGTCCTCCAATTCCTTCACAAACTTCGATCCATTGGAAAGAAAGGGCTCAATGGTGAATGCCATCCCTTCATGTATTGTACGTCGATCATTGCGATTATAGAAACCCAGGATTTCTTCTGGATCTTCATGAAGGGATCGACCAATACCATGGCTGCATAAGTTACGAACGATAGTAAACCCTTCCTTGTTCGCAATTTTCTCAATAGATTTACCAATAGTATTAAGAGGTGTAGGTGCTTTGATATATTTTATTGACTCCTGGAGCGCTTTTTTTGTGGCTTGGCAAAGTTGCTTCATTGTTTTATCTTGACTGCGAAATAAAATACTTGCTCCCGTATCTCCAAAATAGCCATCCCGTTCGGCCGAAACATCTATATTTACTAGATCGCCTGCTTTAATTTTACGATGGGAAGGGATGCCATGGGCAGCCTCATTATTTATAGAGATACAGGTAGTTCCAGGAAATTGGTAGCAATGATAGGGAGCTGACTGGGCCCCGTGCTTATCTAAAAAGCTCTTTCCTATATCATCTAATTCCTTAGTTGTTATGCCATCTTCAATGCTGGACAGCATATGCTTAAGGCAATCAGCGACTATGACGCCAATTTTTTTTAATTTCTCAAGCTGTTCCTGAGTTTCAACAGTCATCAATGTCTCCCGGTAATTCTATGATGATTTGGGATAAACAAACTATACACATAATGTACCGTAAAGGTATACTGAAATCAGTGTCAAAGGAGTAAGGCATGGATTTTATTACTGACAATGCTAGTTGGTCACGGAAAGTTAGAGCGCGGTTTATCGGGCTAGAGCCAATCTATGAAGAGGTTTCCGAGTTATATCAGGCAAAAGTCTTTGATTGGAGATCTAAAAAACTAGAACCATTCTTATGGGAAGGGGTCAGATCAGTTTTTGCCATTGCTCGTGATAAAAATGGTGATGTACTACTGGTTGATCACCCTAAACGAGGTTGGGAAATCTGTGGTGGGCATCTAACTAAGAAAGAAGTTATGGATTGTTCTGTAGAAAAGGCCCTATACCGAGAGGTACTTGAAGAAAGTGGTCACGAGGTCACGCGGCCTGTGATTGCTTTTCTGAACTTGGTTCATAATAAAATTGACGCAAATAATAAGGAACTGAACTGCCCCTATCCCGAGCACACATTAATGGCATTTTTTACCTGTGAAATTGTTAAGAAGGTATCCGACAAGCTGCATGATGATATAAGGCAAGCCAGGATTTTCCCTCTGATGACTGCCTTTGATTTGGTAAAACCTCGCAATAAAGCGATTCTTAGTTATCTTCTTAAAGTTTAGATAATGATGGAACTGTTGGAAAGAGTCTCATGTTAGCAATACTTAAATCAATAGTTATTTTTGTAATGATTTCCGCCTGTACCCATGAAAGCTATGATGACTATACGGCCTATAATCCAGGCTTATGTTACCAGCCCTTATATTGGCCATCGGAATGTATCCAACCCGATCCTCCCACCCCACAAGAAATTAACAAGGCCAGGCGAGCCTATTATAAAAAGAAACGACTTGAGCGGGAGTAACTATCAGCTAGGCCTGAGAATGAAAAACACAGCTCCCCAATAAACAGTTTTTTTCAGACTTAGGAGTTAAAGACTTTGCTAACTGCATTTTCAATGATGCTATCACTACACAAGTACGGGAGAGTAATATGCCCCTTCTTCTCACTATTGTACTGTTGACTGGTTATCATAGCGTGAGGGTTCCTAGCCCAGGCACGTCGTGAGACACCTCCCATAACATCCCAGGGTATTGCGATGTCAATAACCTTATCAGTTTCATGACGACCATCTAAAAGGAGTCCAAAGCCACCATTGATAGCCTTACCAATGCCGACACCACCACCATTGTGGAGTGCAACTAAGGTCATCCCCCGGGCCGCATTGCCCGCAAAAATATTTGTTGCCATATCAGCCATAATATTAGAACCATCTTTGATGTTCGAAGTTTCCCGGTACGGAGAGTCGGTGCCACCGGTATCATGATGGTCTCGGCCTAACATAATAGGTCCTACATTACCTTCTCTTACGAGTTGGTTGAATTTTTTTGCAATAGCGTGGCGCCCCCATGAATCCTGATACAAAATTCTAGCTTGGCTACCAACTACCAGGTTATTCTTTGCAGCATCTATCACCCAATTATAATTGTCAATGTCTTGATAACGAGGATATTCCCTAAGATTCTTGATAACGTCTGCAGCTACTTGATCGGTGGTATGAAGGTCTTCTGGCTTTCCACTTAGGCAAACCCAGCGAAAAGGTCCGTAACCATAATCAAACAGCTCAGGACCAAGAATATCCTCTACATAGCTTGGCCAAATAAAGCCATCTTTTTCATTCTGGCCATTAATGGTAATTTCCTTAACTCCTGCATCAAAAACAGCTTTCATAAAGGAATTACCATAATCGAAAAAATAGGTGCCTCGTTGCGTCAACGATTTAATGGCTAGAAAGTGCCGATGCAAACTTTCATCCACACTAGCTTTGAAAGCAGCTAAATCTTCTCCTAGCAGGCGGGTTCTTTCTGCAAAACTTAAATTAACCGGGCAATAACCGCCTTCATAGGCAGCGTGGCAACTTGTCTGGTCCGACAAAAGATCAATATGAATACTGTGTGCAACAGCATACTCTAAGAGTTCAATAATGTTGCCGTGAAAGGTGACAGCGCAGCCGACGCCCTCGTGCTGAGCTTTCTGTGCCAATTTGAAAGCTTCTTCACAAGAATTTGTAACTTTACTAACCCAGCCTTGGTCATGGCGGGTTTCAATACGAGAAAGGTCTACTTCAGCAATGATGCCGGCAGCTCCAGCTATTTCGACCGCCTTTCCCTGGGCACCACTCATGCCACCTAATCCTGAACTAACAAAGAGCTTACCTGCTAAGTTTGCATCTTGGGGGATGCCGAGTTTTAAACGCCCTGCAATCGATAGGGTATTATATGTTCCATGGACGATTCCCTGCGGTCCGATGTACATCCAACCTCCCGCTGTCATCTGCCCATAGTTTGCGACACCCAGTGCAGCAGCACGGTGGCAGTCTTTTTGATTGTCAAATTGACCTACCATGAGGGCATTGGTGGTAATGACTCGCGGTGTTCCGGGGTGGGAAGGGAATAGTCCCAGAGGGTGACCCGAATGTAAAACTAAGGTTTGATCTTCAGTGATTTCCTCTAAATAGCGCTTGATAAGTCTAAATTGCATCCAATTTTGGCAAACTTGTCCCGTTTCCCCATAGGTAACAAGTTCATAGGGATAAAGAGCAATGGCAAAGTCTAAATTGTTGTCGATCATCAGCTGCAGAGCTTTTCCTGCCAGACAGCGACCGCGATAGGAGTCAATACTTTTGGCTTGAATATTGCCCTGAGGGCGGTAGCGGTAACCGTAGATTCGACCGAACTGTCGCAGCTCATTAGCAAATTCTTTAGACATAACTTCTTGATGTTGTTCAGGAATATATCGCAAGGCGTTTCTCAGAGCTAAGGCCGTATCTTTGCGATTGAGGTTAAAGTTACGGGGAGGGGCGCGACGAATGTGCGTTTCAAACGTTGGTAGCGACGGTAATTCGTCATTCAATTTAATGGTCATCGCTTGGGAAATTTCTGAATTTTTCATCATCAACTACTCCGTATCCACACCGGTTAAAGACTGGGCTAATTTAAAGGACAATTTCCTAGAATTGAAGCATCAATTAGGTTAAGTTTGTGGCGAAATTACATTTTATTTACAATTGCGATCCAAATCCCATAGGGGGATAGTGTAAACTTCGGTGTGGAATTATAGAATCTAGGAGTTTTTTATATGTACGAATATTTATGCTTGACTGTATTCGTTGCTGCGTATCTTATAAACGTTTGTTATATAACAGTGTTTTATCATCGTGGACTTACACACCAGGCTTTAGATATTTCACCCTGGGCTAAGCGTTTTGCCGTTGCCACTGGCGGATGGGTTACAGGTTTGGATCCCAAAGGTTGGTGTTGTATGCATCGTCTACATCATCGCTACTCTGATACTCCCAAAGACCCCCATAGCCCAGTCCATAAGGGCTTCTTTATGATTGCTTACCAACAACTTCAATCCTATAAAAAGGTTTTAGTAGGACTGATGCGGGATGAAAAGTACTATAGCAGTGTGGTATCT
>JBNKNM010000348.1:0-4623 GCA_050293845.1 Pseudobacteriovorax sp.
GTTTTATATCCAGTTTTATTATAGCCGAGATGGCAATGGGTGAAAATTGATAGTTTTGAAATTCTATTGGTGAAAGTCACATATATGCCAAGATCAGAAGATTCTTCGTTTGGACGTGCAGTACCCTTGTCTTAAGGTGCTGGATCGAATTTATAGGTCAAGCCGATCCGCGGGATGGGTTGATGTAAACAGTTCAAACTGTAGTTAACTGACTACGTTCTTATAAAAGTTACGACGTTTCTGGATTCAATCGCCAAGTGGTACGACCATTTTGAATTGAAGGTTAGATTGAAATTTTAAAGAATTCTCTTTGTTTGTAATTTTGCGCTTATATTCTATTTCGATACATCTTTCAAAATAAGGGCCTCCCTGGCCAAACGAGTTCGATTTTGATCCTTTGGCGAAGCAGCAGATCTTGAAGATGAAGCAGAAGAGCTAATCCACGAAGTCTTAAGGGAGATGGCCGTAGCGCAACCACACTCTTCGCAAGACTTTCGGCTACCATCAGCGGATGACATTCAAAACTGAGCTACTACCACCTAGTGACATGTCGTTATAGATGAAATTTCAATTTTTAGCCTCTGGGTTAGTCGCGAGGAATGCTTGTAGCTATTTGTGGGAAGAGATTGTAAGTGATTTGGCAAAAAGTTTCTGAGGATTTAGGCTCTATTGGCAGTTTAAGGCGCTGTGTTTCTTATGGTCCAATTAGCGGAAACTAAGAAAAGATGGTAACCGTTAAAGATAATATTTTGACTTGCAGTTGAAATAGTTATATAAAGCGACTATCAAAAGACTTTTCTTATCACTAAAGCATCAGGAACTAAAGTGGGGTAGGACAGCGATGGCAACAACAGAAATAGATAGCCTCTCATCTTTGTTTAAGGATCCGATTGTTGGTCCTCTTTTACCAAAATTTGCATCAAGTTTAAAGAACCAAGTAAAGAGGTTTGATCAACTAATAGGGAAAGAAGATTGGAAAGCCACTGCACAATTATCACATCAGTTGAAAGGTTCAAGTGCTGCTTATGGCTATTCCAAGCTATCACAATATTTTGATAGACTTGAAAAGTTGGCTCAAACTGAAGTGATCGATCCAATGAATATAGATCTGCTAATGTCAAATATTCGTCGATTGGCTGACTGTATTTCAAATCCTAAAGAAGCTGATCTCAAATGAAAAAAGTTTGGGGTGGATAGAGAACTATTCGGTACCGGGCACTCCGATCGGTCATTGAAATCCTACAACAGAGATCCCTCAGCGCTTTAGGGAGTAAGTAGCTTACTAAGTTGTCCGAACTCGCGCCCCATCCCAAAAGTTCCCTCAAACGCTGATTCTGCCAAAAAGACTTCATAACATTTGAAAAAAACTCCAAGGAAGTCCAACTATGTCTGATCGAAAAACCTTTCCCATTGTAGCTATAGGTGCCTCAGCAGGTGGGCTTGAAGCCTTAACAAAGTTTATAAAGCCTATCCCTAGAGAAACTGGAATGGCTTTCGTTGTTATCACCCATATGGCATCAGATCAAAAAAGTAACCTTTCTTCTATTTTATCGCGATCGAGTGCGATACCGGTACAAGATATCAAAAAGAATTTTATACCTAATCCCAATAATATATATGTCATGGCACCCAATTCTGAAATTACCTTTTCTAAAGGTAGAATTGAAGTAATGAAACGGGAAGATAACTTTGTCCATCATCCCATAGATTGTTTTTTTGTTGCTCTTGCAAAGAGTGCTTGGTATCCGTTGATAGGTGTCGTTCTATCTGGAGAAGCAAGTGATGGTGCTTTTGGCATTCAGGCGATTAAAGAAAGCGGAGGAATCACTTTTGCCCAAGACCCTGAAACAACTACTCACTCCTCAATGCCCCAAAGTGCAATAGAGACAGGTGCTGTTGATCTTATTCGATCGCCAGAAAATATTGCTGAGGAAATAGTTAGATTATTAGCCTACCCTGATATGTTTGGTAAACCACCTAAAATTGAAAAACAAAAAGATATAACGGGGGAGGAGCAACTATCAAAAATATTGCAACTTCTAACAAAGCGTTTAGGAATGGACTTTACTCATTATAAAAACACTACGATTTTACGTCGTATATCGAGAAGGATGATCCTGAAAAAAGTAGAATCTTTCCCGAAATATTTTGAGATTTTGAAAAACGATTTAACTGAGATCGAAAAGCTAAGGGACGACTTTCTTATCAAGGTATCAAGCTTTTTTCGAGATAAAGAACCTTTTACCATACTAACAGAAAAAATTATTCCCGATATCATAAAAGGAAAATTTAAAGAAGGTGTAGTCAGAGTGTGGGTCCCTGGTTGTGCATCTGGTGAAGAGGTTTATAGCATCGCCATACTCTTCTCAGAGTATCTGGAACATAATCCAAATAAAAATATTGAAGTTCAGATATTTGCAACTGATCTAAGTGAGAAATCAATCCAAATAGCAAGAAGAGGTATCTTCTCACAAAGTAAGTTAAGCGACATATCAGAAATCCGTTGTAAAGATTATTTTACGAGAACAGTTCAAGGTGATTTTAAAATTAAAAAATCTATCCGTGATAGATGTGTTTTTGCAGTCCATGATGTTACTAGTGATCCTCCATTTTCAAATTTGGATCTGGTAAGCTGCCGCAATTTACTGATTTACTTTGATTTAGGTCTACAAAAGTATGTTTTAGCAGCTTTCCATTATTCCTTGAACCCTGGCGGCTACTTACTCTTAGGATCTTCAGAGACTGTTGGTAGTCAGGAAGATTTATTCCGGTTAATTGATAAAAAAAACAAGATTTTTCAAAGAAAATCTACTTCGAAAAAGGCGCATGTCGGCCTATTTCCAACCTCTTTTTCCACCAGCAAGAATAATGTGGCTCCTGAAATATTCGAAAGATCTTCCATCTATGACGAAACGGAACTCACCCAAAGAGTTGATAACATCACAGTTAGCGTTTTGTCTCCTCCTGGGTTTTTAGTGAATGAAGATTTTGAAATTATTCAATATCGAGGCAACACATCGCCATATATCATGCCACCCCATGGCAGGGCTAGCCTTAATTTACTTAAAGTTGTGCGAAATGAATTAAAAGCTGAGATTAGAAGGTTGGTCCAAGAAGCAAAACAGAATGGACTAGTTTCAAGTGGGAAGACTTTTCGTATCCCAGTTAACGGAACTTCTAAGTTAACTAGAGTACATGTTACACCGATTAAATTAACATCAAATCAACGTTTTATACTCGTTACAATAAAAGAAATTGAAGAAGAAAAGGCAAAAAATCCACCGTCCTTCAGAAAAAATGGAAGTAAACGGGAAAAAGAGCTGGCTCTTGCCTACGAAGAAATCCAGCGTCTAGAAAGAGAACTGAGTGAACTAAGAGAGCATACCCAATCAGTACAGGAAGAACAAGAATCTGCCAATGAGGAACTTAACTCCGCAAATGAAGAAATTATTTCTAGTAACGAGGAGCTGCAAAGTACCAATGAAGAATTAGAAACTGCTAAAGAAGAGCTTCAGTCAAGCAATGAGGAATTAAATACGGTCAACGATGAGTTGCGAAACCGGAGCGATGAATTGTCTTTAATCAACGATGATCTCACTAATATCATCAATAGTTCACGAATTCCCGTTCTAATATTGCAGCGCGATCTTAAGATCCGGCGTTTCACACCCAATGCTGAGAAGTTGTTTAGGCTGATTCCATCAGACATAGGTCGGCCAATAACAGATATTAAGCATCAATTCGAGGATATCAATTTAAAAGAAGCCGCTCTAAAAGTCGTTGATTCAATTCAGCCTTTCGAACAAGAGGCTCGTGATGAAACAGGTCATTGGTATTCCATCCAACTCAAACCCTACTTGACATCTGATCATAAGATTTCAGGCGTTGTCTTGACTGCCCTAGATATTGATGTAATTAAGAAAGCATCTAATGCAAAAGACCGAAGATTGGCTGGAATCCTCCGTGCTTCTAGCGACGCTATTATTGCGCATGATTTTGACGGGAACATCCTGGAATGGAATCATGGTGCTGCCATAATGTATCAATTTGGAGAAGATGAAGCTTTATTAATGAATATTAAAAAACTGCTTCCCAGTAATAGTCATTTAGAATATGACGCTTACATAAATAAACTTGTTGAGAGAGACTCAGTTTCATCTTTCGAGACACGAAGGAAAAGAAAAGACGGCGGAATTGTAGAGGTTTGGTTGACCTCTACAATTGTTATAGACGAAAATGGCAAACCTATTGCTATAGCAACTACAGAACGTGACTTGAGCGAGAGGATTGACATTGAGAAGCGGAAGAAATTGGAACTAAAATTGGAATACGACAAATCGGTTGCGGAAGAATCCAATCGACTTAAGTCCGAATTTCTAGCCAATGTTAGTCACGAGATCAGAACTCCTTTAGCAGCAATAGTTGGTTTTTCTGAAAATATAGTTAGTAAAAACCGAGATTTTGAAGACCTGGAATCGGTTGAAATCATTAAGCGTAACGCGACTCATCTTGAGCATCTAGTGAACGATATTTTGGACCTTGCTAAAGTTGAAGCGGGTAAAGTTGAATTCGAAAAAAGGAGGGTTTCGTTTTTAAATGAATTGGCGGAAAATTATCTTTGTT
>JBNKNM010000349.1:0-4618 GCA_050293845.1 Pseudobacteriovorax sp.
ATAGGAATTGATAGTGGAACCCATACCTAATTTGTCAAAGAACTAGCTCATATGTAACATCTAAGCGGCGTATTCGCTAGAGCGAATACTTAGCGTGTTCGCCTAGACTCGGCCCTAAAGAACCGAGATTGCGGCGAACTTTTGTTCAAGCTCATTCTTGGGTGAACAATGGTTGGAGCCGATTAGGTTGTTTTAATCGGAGTTTATGATTTTTAGTGTGGTTGATATTCAATGTAGTCGTAATAAGCCCAGGCGTCATTCTGGTTATACCAGCCGGGAAAGTTCTGGGCTTGGCTGGAATTGTCACCGTGCCAGTGATTAATCATGATGCGCGCGGGATCTTGGGGCCATGCGTATTGTGGAATCTCGTTGAAAGCGATATTTCCATCGCCGTTATCCTTGTACATGGTACGAATCACCTGGTAATTGCCGGATTGATCGTAAACATACCAGTCTATCTTCCAACTCTGCCAGTCAAAGCCAATGGTCAGAACATTCTGTCTTACATCCAGTCCATATTGGCCCAGGCCAATATCCTGTTCCCAGCTTTGGTAGTTACCTCCCTGGGGCTGGTAGATGACATTGGTGTGTACCACGTTGCCCCGGCTGGGTAGGAACTCAATATCAATTTCCTGCCAGGCACGGCCCGAGACGTCCCACCAAGAGGTATACGTAAATATGGAGGCCACTGTACCCGCAGTACCACTGGTGTTCAGAGCACCCTGGATTCTGCCGTATCCATAAGTCTGATGGGTACGCAGTTCCGAACAGGCCCCGGGGGCAACCAGCAGGGTAATGCCCTGCGAACTGGTGGAGATCTGGTTGGGCGTGAACGTACAACCAAAGGGCGAACCATTGTTGCCGCTGCGGGCTTGCCAGAGGCCGGAATTGAACCCCCAGCTGAAGTTATCCTTAAAATAGCCGCCTTGCGCGGCCGCCCCGGCACTGAGAGTTGCTGCGATGTAAAATAGAATTAATTTTGAGTATGTTATGCGTGAAGTCATAAAAGTACCTCCTGTCTGTTAGCTTAAAATTTACTTATCAGCTCTCTTGTAGCTGCTTTTCTTTACTTTGCGTCAAAAAGTCCAGTGCACAGGTGATCAATTCCGCCTTAATGAGCTTCAGCCCTTTCCCACATTTGAAGATAGGCTTCGGCAGAACTCATAAGTACATCTACATTATTAGTTCCATGCTTGGCATCATACCACTTAAGATTTTCGATCCATTCAGGTAAAAGGCCGTAGTGCGCTAAACCCTCGGAAGTAAAATCAAAGCTACGATTACCTGTTTTAGGCTGGAGAAAGCGGACTGTACCATCGTAGGACTCAAAAGGATAATTCAAGGTAAAATCTGGGTCTGCTTCCGCTTGAACGGCTATGCCCTGTATATCTGTGCCGATCCCCACTCCGTAATAAAATCCAGAAGCTAACTGTTCTGAAGAGTATTGTTGAAGAGTCGCCCCTATTACGCTTGGTCTTTGGTTCATTGGGGCAATCAAACCACCTAAAGAAAATATTCTTTTACGGACATCCTCGCGATTTTCAAACCAGTCATGAGAGGAAACAACCCCGGAATAACCATGTTTTTCTAGTAAAGACAAGCTATCAAGAAGAGTAGGGTAGCTCATATGGTCGATTTCGATTATCATACCTCTTTTCATTATACCTTCCAGAAGACTAACTCCTGATGGCTGAAGGTGCTTGCGATTGCATGCTGGCTGCTCATCTTGAAACTCTTCATACTCAGGCAAAGGTTTAAGTTTATCAACAACGCTAAACTCCAAGAATTTAGCTGCTAAATCTCCTACTACGGGTACACTTGCCACAGTTTCAAGCAAAAAGCTAAAATCTTCATCAACAAATTTTTTCATGCTTTTGATGCCTTTAGTTCCTTGAACTCCCTCAGGGCAATGGTCAAGGTCCCAGTAATCTCCTTCTATGGGCTTAAATAGGAATTTATCAGGTCTAATAAGGTCAACAACATTGTCAATTTTAGATGTACTAAATTTACTTGTTAAGTGCATCCAAGCACCAGCAGATCCTCCTTGCGGTCGAGTTCCACCAAAGGCATTATCAAAGCGATGGATGGGAAATACTGATCTAATCCCTAATGCATGAAGTTCATCCAATTTTCTTTCGATGTAATCAGAACTGCACGATTCCTTACCATGTCTGCAATCAAACAGAGTGCTATACTCACTACCAAGTACGACTGCAAGCTTATTATCATTTATTATTTCCCGTGCTTCTGTAGATGATTTCGCGATACGAAACCACCCCATACCAGGGCCTCCTTCTTGAGCATCGATATAATCTTGAAGTTCGTAAATATATTCTGTCTGCATTTTTAAACTATCATCACTGTTGCATTTCCCCTCACCTTTACCAAGATGAATTATACTTAGGAGTTGGCAGTAGCTAGGATTACCAGTAACATTTGTGACCAGAAGCCGAAGACCGCTTAAATACGATCTTTTAATCCACATATAGTAGGCTGTTATATGAGTTGATGTTGATCTATTAGGCCAGTAGCCAAAATCTGGGAATCCCGATGTATCATGCCCCTCTAATCCAGAATTTTGACTTTCAAGAAGGTCTAGAGTTCCGTCGTCGCCATGGAGTTCGTTGCATTGGTTGAGGGCATGTTCTATACCGTACGGATGGAAAATATCGCCTGACATTGCTACGGTAGCTAAAGTTTTAGTGAAAGCTATATGGGTATGAAAGTCTGCAAAACCTTTTACTGAAAGGTTTTCAGAGGGTTGAAATGGATTGATGACTTCGGCATCAAGGCTTGCTTCTGGATAGGTGGTACAGTCAGATGGGGGAAAGGGGGTCAGCCTAAATCCCGCCTGTACGGGTTCATACTCGCTTTCTAAAGCGAGGCGAATTTTAGTCTCTTCGAAGATTAGCCGCTTATCGTATTTTAAAGAACGCATTGAGTAAAGATGGCTATCATCATAGCGCTCGTCATCTACATAAACTTTTCTCACAGACCATTCGACATTTGCACTAGGTTCTTCCTCAGCTTGAACTCCTGATAGTGTATTTGCTAGATAGCGACCCTGGCGGTCGTAAAACATGAACTTCCCTAGTCCACTAGGTTTAATAAAAAACTTTTCGACATTGTTATCGTTAGGATTTATTTCGAGAAACTCATATCTCTTATCATCAACCTTGACTAGAAAGTGGTGTGAATTGGAAGGTTGTATACCAACACAAGTCTGTGCGAGATTGTATGCAGAGTCACCTTCTTCAACACCTTCGCATGCCATAATTCCCAGATAGAACAGAAGCAGTACGGCCTTTACACTATATGGTGGCATAGCTTTCTTCATGATCCCCTCAATATTTAATTTTTGATAAGCAGAATTTTATTGATTAAGGTTAACGTTTTAATTATTACAATAACATTGATTATTATTTAATCTTTGGGAAAGTGAGAATCAAACCACTGTGGAGTGATACGAGCTTGGAAATGGATAATTTAACCAGGTCTTGTAGGGTAAATAGCTCTAATCGCTATTCTCATCAAATGTTGCCACAATCATTATTGCTCGAAACAACGACCTACTGGTAGCTTCCGTCGTGTATACGAAACCATTATTGTGATTTAGCCAGGAAATGGCTTCCTGTTGAGGTAGTCTTATTGTATTCAGTGCTGAATAGGAAACAGGAATATGGTGTTTTTTAGGTATGCTATCGAAATCGATAGCTAATCTATATACATCTTTGCCACCTATCAATAGAAGTGATTCACCATCTTCCGAGATGCTGCCATCGGCTATAAATTTTAGGCTGTCAATAATGAGGTGTGGTTTGAGAGTAGATTCGCCACTTTCGTAAAATTCAGAAGCGTCCAATCGGAAAACAAAAGTCCGCGGTGACTTGCTAATTATATAAAGATTACCACTAGAAGGGTGAACTAGAAGGGTTTCAGAGTCAAAACGCAGTCCATCTGGGTAGCGAAATTTTTTTTCATGAAAGTGAGGTTCAGGGCTTTCCATTAGCAGATTTTCCTGTTTATAGTATATACTTTTCACCTCTCTCCTTCGAAAATTATCTCCTTGATCACCGATAAAAATGCAGGAAGTCCCGAGACAGGGACCAAGGGATAGAGATTCAGTATCAATATTCAACTTGCTGAAAACTATAGAAGCCAGCAGGTTACCTGAAAGATCGGTACTATAAAGGATAGGCTTACTACCTGAATCGTTGATGTGGTACAAGCGATCAAAATTTTTTGAGGCTGCAATGCCGCTGGACTCTTTAAGGACTGAAGGAAGAGACAATTTTTTATATGATAGTTTCCATGGTGCCGGTTCTTTCCTGAGAATGGCAATGGGAATAGACTCAGCTTCGGCAGCAGGTAAATTTTGAAACCAGGGTGTGATAACATCAACCTGAAAATAGAACATAGCGGCTAGATATACACAAGCTAGTCCAACAATTAATATACCAATAAAACGTATTAGACTCCTCAACAACCTCGTGATCCTTTCTATTTTTTCTTATAGTTTACCATGGTTGGGGGTGATAGTTGACTTTCTTGCTAACAAATAAATCTATAGATTTAAGCTGAGCAATTATCCGGATCTGAAGGGTTAGGTTCTGATGTA
>JBNKNM010000350.1:0-4592 GCA_050293845.1 Pseudobacteriovorax sp.
AACTTCCTTTTGGACACTACTGCGGCTAAAAACATCTTAGAAATGGCGGCTGGTGCAACCGTCCAAAATGCTTTGAAGGATGAAAATCCTGGTGAGAATCCCCCACTATAGCGAATGCTTAGTGGAGAGAGGTTACCTTGATATTAAAATACTTACTCACCTTATGATCGGTTCGATAATTAAACTTGATAGGCGCGAAGTAAACTCTTTTCTAACTCTCAGTCAAGGGATAAGGGAGTTTCTATCTGTGCTGTTGACAAAGAACCAAGAACCTCTCGACTATTATAGTATCGATCCCAAATAAGCCTGTTGCAAAACTCGAATCGCAATAGATCGGGATTTGTTAAGGATCGCGATTGTTCATAACAGAAAAAGCTATCGACCGAGTTTATCAAAAGGGAAGCTAAGTTACCATGAGTGGAAATCAATATTTTATTATATGGCTGAGAGTATAGACTTTCTATAAAAGTGAGAATTCTTTGCTGGGCAGCTCTACATGATTCACCATCTGATAGGCAAAAATCAAAGTCGAGCCATGATTTTCTAAAGACTTCTTCGAAGTCTTCTTTTGTGTCAAGAAACTGGTGAGTCACATGGCATTCTCTCAGTTCCTCTACGATCAAAACATTTCTTTCTACAGTGGATAAATAAGGTTCAATGGTATCGATGCATCTTCTATAGGGCGAACTGTAAATACTATCTGGGTTCAGATTTTTTAGAATAGGAATTAATCTATTAGCCTGTTCGATTCCTCTTTCACTCAACGGCCACTCTGAGCTATGCAGAGATTTTGTTGGATTTGATTGTGCGTGCCTTAAAATATATATTTCCATAAAATAAACTTTAACCCGGATGTAAAAATACTTTATATTGCATTGTGTCGGTAAAAAATCAAGCTGTATGATACGAAGCCTATTTGTGAAATTCTATGATAAGGTCCTATAATTAAAGAGAATAAAAAAAATTGTCTCCTTTCTATTAGAAGGGCTTAAGAAGCATGTATTAAAAGGATAAATGTGAAACTTTACGAACAATTGAGCTATCGCGAACAAATAGCCCTACACAGAAATCTCGCCATGGCTGCTTTGCAAAAGTACCCTATCCAAGTTGATAAAGTAAAATTTATCCTTCATGGTGAGAATACAACTTTTCGTATATACGGGCGAAAAGAAGACTATTTGCTACGTATTCATCGCGCTGGTTATCATAGCGATGAGGCTATAGTGGAAGAGTTGGCATGGCAACAATACTTGAGCTTGAAAGGAGTTAAAGTTCAGGAACCAGTAAAATCGGATACAGACCAACTAATTGTTAAAGAGAATCACGCTCTTCTTAGGCAGCCACGATCTATCGACATACTTAAGTGGCAGCATGGTCGGATATTAAAGAAAAATGTCAGTGGAAACCAGTTTTACAAACTTGGTAATCTCACAGGACTGCTTCACCACCACTCAGAGGGGTTTGTGTCTCGTCATCGCCATTATTGGAGTAGTAAAGGGCTATTAGGAGTTAATTCTAAGTTTGGTCAGTTTTCAGCGCTCTCAGAAATTTACCCCAAAGCAACCTATAATCGATTACTCAATTATAGACAGGAACTCTTTAACCGCATTTCCAAGTATGAAAAGAGAGAGCAAACCCGTAAGGGCATGCTTCATGCCGATCTACACTTTGCAAACGTAGTGTGGAAAGAGGGGCAACCGATTCCCATCGATTTTGACGATTGCGGTGTTGCGTGTCATATGTACGATTTAGGTGTTACTCTTTATTCCTCAGGACATATATTTAAAGATCTTAATCAATTGGCCAAAACAAAGCTCATCGAACAATATATCCATGGTTATGAATCACAACAAACTCTGACTATTCACGACTTTAGAATTATACCGACTATTATCGCTGGAAGACATCTTTCCTTGTTAATTTGGATGGCTAATCGTAAAGATAACCCTAGTATTTACGATAGATTTAAAGCCATGAGGAAAGGCTTTCTGAAAGGAATGGGCAGATTGTTTACAGAAATTGATAAAGATATACTTTGACGGTTTCTAACATCAATTGCGGTTGTAATTCACTACCAAGAGCATTTATGTTAATCAATAATAAGTATAAACATTTCATCGACAACTTTCTCCCGAAATATTCCTAGGAGGTTGTTATTTTGGACTGCCCTATTAATGGAGTTATACGCTCCCCTCGATTATACATCTGGCCGTTTGTGATGGTATCACATCAGGCAGTTTTTGCATTTACTCCGCTCTGAGATAACACCTTCTCGGATAGTCGACTTGATGAAGCATTGGCAAGAAATAGTTGATCAATTTCGTTCGCGTAGCGTGCGCTAATCTGCATGCGACGTAGTTTGAAGGTCTGGGTCGTCATACCACTATCAGGAGTCCACTCATCCGTCGTTAAGATAAATTTTTGTGGAATCTCGTAGTTCTTGACACCCTTGGTTTGCTGTTCAATTTCGGCAGCGAATAAATCCAGCACAGGCTGATATCGAAGAATCTCGCGAAGCTCCTCTTCGTGAAGAACTTCGTGATGCTTCAGCTGAAAACCGTTACGCTCGGCAAAACTAACGACCTCGTCGACGTAAACGCTGATGATACAAATGTTAAACGGGCGATTCTCACCGTACAACATGCAAGCGGAGATAAAGCGACTCAGTGATATACGATCCTCAATGAGTGCTGGGACGACCCATTTACCGTTCTCTAACTTGTAGCGCTCTTTGATGCGGCCGGTGATTTTTAGGAAGCCATCCTTATCTATGTGGCCAACATCACCTGTTCGGAAACCACCGTCTTTGGTGATAACCTGCGCGGTCTCTTCAGGGAGTTTATGGTAGCCCTTCATAACATTGTCGCCATAGACAACTACCTCGCCATCTTCGACACAGCCTTTATCAATTACCGCTTCCTGGTCAATGACTACGCGTACACCCTTGACCGGCTTTCCAACTGTTCCAATACGGCAGGCATCATGTCGATTGGCTGCTACCAATGGGCTCGTCTCGGTCAAACCATAGCCTTCATATACCTGAATGCCAAGGTTATCTAGAAAGTGACCAACGACAGGATCGAGAGCAGCTCCACCACTAATGGCGTAACGCAGACGTCCTCCAAAACGATTCCTTACTTTCCTAAAAACCAAACGGTCGGCGATGTTAAAGATAATACGATCAAAGCTCGAAATCTTCTGCTTGGTTTTTAGTTGCCCAGCCACGCGCATACCGCGATGGTAGATAAAACGAATAATCGCATTGCTGTTGGCTATTTTGGTGTTGATCGCATCATAAATCTTATTAAAAATTCTCGGTACAGACACCAACATGGTTGGTTTGATTTCAATAAGATTATCACTAATCTTGTTGACCGATTCGACAAATGCTGCTGAAAGTCCGATATGTATCAAGACATGCAACTCGGTGGTTTGGCCAAAGATATGAGCCCACGGCAAAAACGAAAGGTTACGATCCTCCGGAGTAAATGTGAAATCATTTTCGATTGAATCGATTTGAGAAAGAATGTTGCGGTGGGTGAGTATTACTCCCTTTGGTTTACCAGTCGTTCCTGAGGTGTAAATGAGTCCCATGTCATCATCAGGTTGTGGAGTGAAGGTTTCGCTACTTTTTTCTTTTCCTGCGGCCAGCAAACCTAAAAAGCTGTACGGATTGCTGCTAGGGCCGTGCAAATTGATCACATGCTCTAGCTTATCTGTGAGGGGTAAAATTTTTTCAACAACATCAGAAATTACAGAATTGTGAGCAAAGACTAAGCGCGCATCAGAATCTTTGATGATGTATTCCCAATCTGTACTGCTTTGGGATTCATACATGGGAACAAATCGGCCACCGATGCTATAGGTTGCGTAAGCACAGACCGCCCACTCAACCGAATTGCGAGAGATGATGGCGACAGTGTCTTTAGGTTTCATCCCGAGGTTATGAAGACCACTTTTGAGCTGGTCCACCATGTCAGCAAAGTCCTTGAAACTGATCCACTGCCAGTTACCATCGACCTTGGTAGCATACATTGGACGATCACCCCATTTTTCGCAGCTATCTCGCTGCATTTCCACTAGATTTTCAAATTTTTTTGCCATTTGGCTTTCCTCGCATTGGTCTCATAACTAACGCAGATCGACGAGCGGTAAGTGATCCCCTCTATCTGTGAATGAGGATTTCGGACGCTATGCGGCAAAATTTAGTAAAATCGGTCTGACATGGAATAACCATCGCAATCTGCAGAGCAACTTTCAAGAGCTTGTAATAAAATTTCCATTCTTTTTACTTCGGTAGATCTCTCGTGGCCCCATTAAACGCTGTAGAAGTCCTAAGCAACAGAGTCGCTTTGATTTACAAATTAATGGTGGCTGAAGTTCTAATAATTGGTGGGGGAGTTCTAAAAAACAAGAGATATTACCCAGTCATGATATTACAGGCCCCTATCTAAATTTAAACCTACAGACAAATGATGAGGTATATACTCGTGATGAATCGGAAGCGCTGTTTAAATTGCCAAACTTCAATATCTAATTCGAATAACCAGTTCAAATTCCCATCATTAGCATAATCGACGCTGCTAGCTTTC
>JBNKNM010000351.1:0-4583 GCA_050293845.1 Pseudobacteriovorax sp.
AAAAAATTGATGTTGAGTGAGACCACGAATTAGTGGCTGTAATTCCTATATTCAAAAAAACCTTTCCGTTCCCCTGTGATCGCTTGGGTTTTATATCCAGTTTTATTATGGCCGAGATGGCAATGGGTGAAAATTGATAGTTATGAAATTCTATTGGTGAAAGTCACAATATTGGGTTTGGGTTGGTAGGTTTTGCCATCTTAGAGAACGAAGGTAAGAGACAGTGCCCTAAGATATTCATGTTTCTGTGAATGTAGCTGGCAATCAGGCGACTTTTGAGTTTTTCATCCAAAAGACATAATGATTTGCTATTTAAATTACGCTATATATTAGCGTAATTTGCCGTTTTAACTAAACAAAGGTTTGAGATTTTATCAACTGATGAACACCATTCAAAAACAGAGTCGTAAAAAATATCCCCATAGTAGCATTAGCGACTTTCTGTTCCCCATAGCGCTTTCCCGTTAAAAATTCTAAAAGCCAAACCATATAGGAATCTGAATGGTAGGAATAACCTAAATTACGCCGAATAGTCCAATGAACAGCCGTCAATAAACAATAGCCAGGTTTATATATACTACCTAGAACGAACCACGAAAATAATACAGAAATTTGTACTCCCAGGTGAAAATTAAGCCAATTAGCATACATCCAGCCAAGCCCGCTGAATAGAATAAAGCTAATGTGAAAGATATGCATGAAAATATTAGCGTTCTTAAGAAGCATACCTAGCCTCCCAATGTTGCTGAATCTTTTGACTATGACTCATAACCCTATCAAAAGCCCTTAAATAGAGGTCTATTAAAGTAGGAGTATGACTTAGAATGGGAATTTGGATCATTTGTTGATTCATTTGTTCAGTATATTTCAGTGATATATTTTGATATTCGGGTAGCTTCATTTCCTCTGGCAGTCTGCAAAACTTGTAAATGACACCTTCTGTAAAAAATGGTTGTTGATGGAGCAATGGATAGCGTGGGATTGTTATCATACAGCCTTCTGCTTGCAGCGCTTCGTGCAAAGCTTCTGGGGATAAAGGTAATCCCTCAGGAATCTTTGCAATAAGCTCAAAAAACACCCTTTTTGAGTTGCCAATCGTATTACAAAATTCGAATCCGTACTTGGTCAAGGCATTGATAAATTTATAGCAATTCGCATTTCTTTTTTGATTATTTTCGTCAAGTCTTTGCAGTGTATTTTTGCCAATAGCAGCTGAAATAGGAGCTATTCGTGTTTTTAGACCAAAGCTAGTAGCTGCAAATCGTTGTTGAGCCGTTTCAAGTTCAATGATTCTTGTTATGTCTCCGAGACAACAGGCTTGTTCAAAATATTGATATTCATCACACAATAAAACACCACCTTCACCAGCTGGTGCCAGTTTATCACCTTGTAGGGAAAAGACAGAAATATCACCGAATGAGCCACAAGGTTTACCTTTATAGTAGGCACCATGGGCATGAGATGCGTCTTCAATGACTTTCAAATTATATTTTTTTGCAAGCAATAAGATTTCATCCACCTTACAAGGCATACCCCAGAGGTGAACCATGACTATGGCTTTTGTCTTAGATGTAATAAGACTTTCCATATGGCGGGGATCTGGTCCGAGTGTTTCCGCCTCAGATTCACAAAAGATTGGTACCGCGCCAAACCAAGTCATGGGTAGAACAGATGCCCAAAACGTAGCCGATGGCGTAATGACTTCGTCACCAGGTTGGAGACCTAGGGCAAAGAAACCAGCCATAAGTGCAGCTGTTCCATTGCAATGAGCTAATCCATATTTTCGATTTGTGAGAATTCTATAGTCATTTTCAAGTTCGCGGATGATACCATGGGTCGATAGATTTCCATCTTGCAACAGTTCGTTGATGATTTCTAAGTCTTCTTTAGTATATGCTACGCGACTTATCATATAGTGATCTACGTTAACAACTGGTTCTCCGCCTAAGATTGCTGGTAATTGCTTCATTTTTTCTTCCTTTCCATGTAATCGTGTGGTTTTAAATTTAATTCGCACATAACTTTGTTTTGATAGTCTTGGACCATTCGTCTAGCGAGAATTTGATTTTGCTTTGTTAGAACTGTTGCAATCGACAAAAGAGAATCATAATTTTCGAATTGCTTCCCAAATCCGCCATGGGGTATCCATTGGGAAAGATTTGTTTTTCTTCTTAGATAGTCTTCGATGTTTTGACATTGCCATTGATCGCGACACCATTGCGGGCTCAACACTTCGAATCCAAGAATTTCCTTTGTTTCTGGCAACGATTCTTGTAGGGGTTCAGTTGGATACTCAGGTCTACATAGTTTTTTGATTTTTTTTAGGACTTTCTCAGCAGTATTCCAACACCCTGTTATTTTTCCCCCATACACAGATATCCAATGGCTTCCTGGACTATGGTACACAACACTTTTTCGTGAAATATTGAGAGTGTATTTTCGGGAAGAGTAGCTTTTAGGAACTACGAGAGGGCGAATACCAACACGAATACTGACAATATCTTCATAGCCTTTTTCTGTTATGAAATGCCGATTATATTGATCAATTAGCCAATCCATCTCCGTGTTCTTAGCTTGAAAACCTTCTGCAATCGACGCGACAACTGATTCTGTAGGACCCCACATGGAAACAGGACCAAAAGGTATTAAGCAAAGCGTATCACCTTGCTGTCCCATATCAAAGACGAGGGGGTTTACGTGGGCTTCATGCCTTTTAAAATTTAGAGAAACTCCTTTGGAAAGAACATGCTTATAAGGAGTGATAATTTTGGAATTTTTGTTGATTTCATCCACCCAAACACCCGCAGCATTTACGATAACCTTTGTAAAAATCGTATAGACATGCTTACTGTGGACATCTCTGATTGTCAGGATATAACCATTTTTTACTGAAACTACTTTTTTAAACTCACAGTACTCAAGTGATTGAGAACCTGCATTTTTGTTGCGGTTCATGATGCTATTCACGAGATAAGAATCAGAATGATTGAGAAAACCCTCTTCAAATTGAAAAAACCTTCTCGCATGTTGCGAAAGATCAATAAGTTTCGATTCATTAATATACTTAACAGCCCTTGGCAAACTTCTTCGACCCAGGCTGAAAATCCAGTAAATGAAAAGGGCTATTATTGTGATCAAAGAAGATCGCCCATGCTTGCGATCGGGGATGTAAAAAATTGACTTTGCCTTTACACCCTGAGCATGATCTGCAATACGTCGATCCCGATCCCTAGAAAATTTAAAAACATTCAGAAAATCAAGGTTTTTCAGATAGAGTAAACCACCCCATACCATCATCGAAGATGACTGGCTCGTACCACTGGAAAAGCATCCTTTATCGACCAAAAGGGCTCTGTATCCTTCCCTATTGACGCGATCGAAAATGGAAGCACCTGTAATGCCACCCCCTATGATGACCACTTCATATTTCTGACTTGCTACCTTTTGAAATTGTTTCACGCGATCCATATGCCCTCTTCCTATGACTTTGGGAACCATAGAAGAGTTATCGAGCAAAAAGTCTTATTTTTTAAATCTTTTTCATATGGTACTGTATACCAGTACTTTTTGGTGCGGGAGTTGACCTTGGCTGATCAAGTAGAACGTATCCTTTCAATATTAAAGAAGATTATTAAATCTCGTGGGCTTACTTACCGAGACATTGGAAAATCCTTGGAAATTTCTGAAAGTAGTGTGAAAAGGATCTTTTCACATCAAAGCTTTACCCTGCAACGACTGGAAGAAATCTGTGAGGTTATAGGTGTCTCTATTTATGAAGTCTGTCGCATCGCTGAGAATATCCCTGAACAGCCTGGCAATCATCTTCCCCATGAGTTAGAAGAGATTTTAACCAGTGATCCCAAGCTGGCGACCTTTACCTACCTTCTTATCAATGATTGGACAGTTACCGAGATTTTAGCCGACTATAATTTTGCTAAGACTGATATTCAAAGCTATTTGAAACTTTTAGAAACTTATCAAATCTTGGAAAGACATCCTCATGGACGCATTCGCATGCTAGTACCTAGGAATGTAAGCTGGATTCCGAACGGCCCCTTGGAACGCCAATACCGCGATCTCGTAAAGAATGAATTTCTAGACAGTGAATTTACCGGAGAATTGTCTTTTTTTCGATTTTCTAGCGGTGAGCTGTCGGAAAGATCCCAGAAAATTCTTTTGAGAAAGTCACGAGAGCTTATTGATTTATTTGATGAGTTAGCATCATATGATGGCTCTTTGGATCGTCACGAAACAAGTAGCGTAGGTATGATCACAGCGATCCGACCCTGGAGCTTATCATCATTTGACGTTCTCAAAAAATCGATTAAGTCATAGATTGACGAAAAGGTTTAAACGATCAAGTTCGTCCATTTATCATCCAATATGAATTTCACGTAGCAAGTTTTTTAGGGGCTTTCCTAAGCGAATCTTTTAAGTGAACATATTGGCTCCAGCATAATGCTCAGTCTTTTCAGTAATCCCGAATTATATCCTCCGAACGGTTCCGTCAATTTTCGTTCTTGAATTAAAGACAAAAAGAAGCGCACTTCTCAGTTCCTAAAAAACAGCGATCATTTTTTTGA
>JBNKNM010000352.1:0-4573 GCA_050293845.1 Pseudobacteriovorax sp.
CTACTACCTGACGAAAATTCGTCCATGTATTATATCACGACCAAGAAAAAGGCTTAGCAAACTGATTTCACATTGAAATTCTGTTAGGGTGTTGATTTACTTAAAAACACTAATTCTCATAATAATGAAGTGTCCGTCTGGTAGGTAGTTTGTACTTATATCATCAAGGATGGGACTATAGGAACTGCTAGTAGCAATCATTCAACTCCTCGGTATTGAGTCTAATTAAGATGAAGAACAAACTTCATATTGATTTTCATAACTTTTTGCATTATTTCAAAATCTATCATTCAGAGAAAGGAATATGATTTTGAAAAGTTTTGCAATCGTTTTAACCATGCTACTAAGTTCTTGGCAGGCCTTGTCGGACCAGTACCGATTTACCGACTTTGGTTACATGTATGATGACTTCGATATTAGCCTAGAAAACTTTCTTCCTCATGATCGGATGTCCATAGAAGAGCTATTTGCGATAGCTGATGATCATCCTTACTACGATTCTTTTCTCGAAGAGCTGTTTCGTAGATCTCCTGTTTTTTCTGAAAATTTTATATTAATGCATGGTACAGGAAGCTTACAAAAGGCAAGCCTCGAAAACCCCCGTGTTATAGTCTTTGGACACGGGTACTTCATGTCATTTGCTACGGCTCCTGATGCAAAAAAGGCGATTGAAATTATTGAATTCAAACCTGATTACACTTTTCACTTCCATGAAATCGTATTCACTGACAGGGTTGAAATAACAAAAGAGTCGGATACCTGCAAGGGATGTCATGGTTCAGAGCCTCTTCCTATTTGGAGCCCTTACGACTACTGGCCAAATGTATACGGTAGCCATATTTCTCGTTTTGGTACGGTAAAAGAACGGGACTATTACAACAGGCTAACTAGCCGTGATGACGGCATTTTCAAGTATCTCAGATTCTCCAGAATATCTCAAAACTATAACCAGATCGTGGAAGCATTTAACCAGTATACTTACGGTATGGGCATGTTAGCTATGAGCGTTGGTCTGCGAGCTTATCAAAAGCAACTAGATCCTTATATTTATGGAATAATGGGCGCACTCGAAGGGTGTTTTAACTACACTAGCTCAGCGAGCACAATTGAAGGATTAAAAAGCTTTTTCCCACATAGCCTGCACAGCACTATCGATTCTGAATTTGGTAAGTACGTACTTACAACAGCTCAAGCCCGTCGCGATTTAAAAGATTATCTCGTCGCGATTTATAATAAGAAGTTTGCTGGCAGTCCTTTACTATTCAACATTAATCATGATCGCCTCCTATCTGAGAATAATCCTATTGCCGTAATCCGCTTTCTGCTCGAGCTTAACGGAATTTATTTGGAAACTTTTATGATGAGCCAAGGGCAAAATCCTTACTACTTAGGGGTTCCCAGTAACTTTAGAAAGGATTTACTGGGAGCATTATTTTCTTATAACAACGAGCTTATCCGTCAACTTAATCCTACAATCAGAGACGTGTTTGGCTTATCTTGGCCATTCTTTAGATGTGACCAACTTCGCTCTGCTAGCCTCAATGCAACACAGTACGAGCCGATCCCCGATTCATTTGGTACAGGAGGAAGACCTAAGAATCGATCTCCTCTTGGGGTATGTATTGAATGTCACGCAAAAACGCGAAGGGCTCCACGGATTCCTTTTGACGATACCATGGCCCTTCGTGGATGGCTTAAATCAGGAGGACTCCATAAGGTAAACGATCGACTTAGTAGGGTCGGTGCCGGAGCCATGCCTCCCGATAACAGTCTACTTGAGTCTGAAAGAGCGAACTTAAAACATATATTCAAACGTCTTGTTGACTAAAGATTAGTTACTAGCGCCTCCGCCAGAAGCTTGGCGGAGGATATTATCATGGTAAGTGGTTTGTAGGATTCTTTGTTATTGACACTTCTACTACGGCTAAAACACGGGGATTCTTTTGTACTTATGTCCGCACCTCTTTTTTTACTCTCAATTTATTGCCAGAAAGGCTCTAGCGGTCAGGCCTTCTTTGTCAGTCTTTTTTAGTTTCAATTTTTAGGGTATGATTGCCAGTAGCGATTCTGTCGAATTGTTTCGCAGCTGCCTCAGTGCCCCAGATTTCATCATTACGTAAAAGGCTCGATGCTCCTTTAAGTAAACGGTTTCTACCACCTGATACCTTTGTTTTTTTGGCCTGTAATATAATTCGAAGAACCTCCTCAGGGAGGTCTAGTTTGGAAAGTTGAATGGCACTCAGCTTTGTTAACTGATCCACGAATTTTGTCGCTGCAGTAGCAATTTTTTTTAATTGTGTCTTACTCGGCTTTTCTATCACTTCGATCGGTTCTTCATGAGGCTCATACATAGAGATGTTCCTTTACACAGATGAATTGGGGTATTACCATGTATTCGGATATAGAGCTAGGCTATAATGGCCAAAGTGTGGCATTCCAGTTAGCGAGTTCTTCCCTAGATAAAGGATAAGAATCTATTTTTATTAGCCTATTTGAAATTTTCTAGGTTAAGGTCATAGCTTTTACCGATCCACATGACGTGATCGGTTTGGTCAGCAAGATCGTTCCCAGTTTTACCGTGGACAAAGACATCGACCTTGCCATGATTTTGCATCAACCACGGAATCACTTCAGCAAATTGCTGATTGGAGACGGATAGTTGACAGCTCCAAACTGGATGAGGGCCTACTGGCTTAAGGTGAAAATGTCCTACAGATACTCCAAAAAATTTTTCAACCTTCTCAGTGATGGTTTGAGCTTCACCAAAAGTTGAGTCGTTGTAATTTAGGTGGGCATGATAGCTTTCAAATATCATTGGTATTCCTTTATAAAATTAACTCTAGCTAGTGGCTCCTGCTATCTATGCTAAAGTGGCTTAACTAAAGCCTTCCAATTTCTAAAAAACTCATGCAATAATGCTCAAGGAAAATAGTTTCTTTTTGAATTTGGCGAAGTTGCCCACGTTTTTCTTTAACTGATAGCTAAAGGAAACAAAATGAAAAAGCTAATTATTGCATCTGTTCTGGGAAGTCTGATTGGTTGGGCCAGTGCCCAAGCACCCTCAGTCTATGTAGCACCATATCATTCAAATTTGGAATTTAAGAGTAGGGGAGTGTCTTCTAGTGATTCAACTGAGGATGGAGATTCTTTGAAAGCTTATGAAAACACAGCTGGAACCAAGGTAGGATTATACTCTATGTCTGGAGATGTAGGAACAGGATTCAGCATTGGAGGAGCTCGTTATCATCTCGACCCAATTTCGCAAATGAATACCTTTAACCTAAGAGGTGACGTAAATTTGTACTTTCCAACAATGGATAGTACGGCACACTCTTTTATTGGCGGGCTAGTAGAATATGAGTACTTAACTATTAATATAGAAGATACAGAAGGAATAAAATTAAAGTATAAACCAATAAATCTGTTTAATGTTGGGGTTACAGCAGGAATGGAAATGAAATTAAACTCATCAGCAAAGTTAGTTTTACAAGCGTCTCATATCAGAACTCTCATAAAAAGTGATATACATGCTAAAATATCAATGATTAGTTTACGCGAAGATAGTTTTCTTATTAAGGATGTGGAAACCATAAAGAATGAAGTATCTTTTGCAGTCGCATTTGATTTGTAAGAAGATGGCGTTCATCCGTTTCTATTCGGATGCATGCCTATAAATTTTAAGATATCATATCTATTAATAAAGCTTACTACTCCATCTGACACAACTATAGGAAGGTGCTAGCAAAGCCTATTTCACCATTATAATGGTGCACCCAATCCCAACTAGTACTGCCATCGCCTCCTAAAGCTTCTCATATTGGGGTGGAGCACTGATAGGCTTATTAAATACATCTATCTGACTGGTATTGATGGTGTTGGCAGTAGTCTCTTATGAACTCTTCTACTTCAACGCGTTGCTCTGATTGTGACTACCGATCCGACCTGGTTGTTGATTTCCCCAAACAAAAGTGTGCTGTTTGAAAGAAAATCCATTAGATGGTGTAAAATCGTAAGCATTATCTAAGTTTATCCAAGAATAATTATCCCGATTGCGTTCTATGGAACCCTTCTACCAGAATTCTCAGTTGTTGCTTGATTCCAATATCTAGAAAAGTTTGTAGGATTGCTATTTTGGTAAATATTACCAAGGTATTTGTCTTGGACTGAGACAGTGGAGCGTCGAAGGTTAGTAGCATTCCGAGTGAGATTTCTTGGCATGCCAAAACAATGTTTTGAAGATAGGTATCTATTCATTTTTTGATCCCCTTAATGAATAGGAATTTTGCATCCTCTTATCAGAAATTGTGGTGAATTTTCGTGGTGCCTTTAAAATTTTATTTAATTTGCGTATCGAATTATTAGAGGATTATGAAGGTGTCAATACAATTAAATTTATAAAATAGAAGGTTTGCTTTTTTAAATCTTAAATACAGCAGCAATAGACTTATATTCAGTGTATTTCTAACTAGATGACATATGTATTGTAAGATAAATTTAGAAAAGCTTTTCATCTGCTGGAATATAAGCTGTAATCTCAGATATAGGATTGAGATTTAGGAATATATAAAACATT
>JBNKNM010000353.1:0-4541 GCA_050293845.1 Pseudobacteriovorax sp.
TTTGAATACCTATTTTGTAATCATAATCCCTCTTAAAATCTGATAACTTGATCATCTAGGATAGACTTACAACAAATTATTGGTTTGAACTCACCCTTGATCTACGGCATCATAGGCATCACAACTAGGACAGAATCCTCCATGATCATAACGTTGAGCTTTAGACATTAATTTCACAAAGTATTCACATGCTAATCGGCATTTATAGTGGTCCCATGAGGCAACAGAATAACTCGCTTTACACTGACTTAACCATGATCTACGAAGATTCCTATCACACTGATCCTTAGGATCCTGTCGATAGTAACAAGAATCATGGTCCATACATGATGGAGCTAGATCTACAAATCCGATATCGCTACATGTTTTATAATGATCATCTGCAATTAAATCTTTTAGTAGCTCGTTTACAGGTGGAAACATATCTGGAATAAGAAAGCTAGAAGCTAATTCATTAAGATATCCCGTCTTACTTCCACAATATTCACCCGCATAAGAAATCGATGAGCTTGCAAACACAAGTGTAAGAAATACTAATATACTTATAGTATGATACAATTGAAATACCTTTCGTTAAACCATATACCGTTAACTTCTAAAGCTAATATTAAACTGTAATTCAAGAGTAATTAAGATTTCCAATCGCTATGCAACGTTACCTCTCTCCAAATATTGGTATCTGGCAAATCTGAGACGAAATCTAATCGACTCAACCAATCATTGTTATTTACCGCATTACAGAAAATTAGAGATGGGAATGTAGAAACATTATTAGGACTAGTTTTTTCTACCACGAACTCACACTTAACTAAACATCTTGATTGTTTTCTAACAGGGACGGCGGCAAACATCTGGAAAAATTCAATTTGACCAACTTCCATTCCCCTTATCCCTACTCTTGTAATATAGTCTGCAGGTGGTTTTCGTCCTTTTCTACATCCACTAACACCAGTTGCTCGAACTTTAAGCTCCAAAACATTATTATTTGCATTTGCTCTTACCTCTGACAAAGGCATGATACTATTCCCATAGGCGCTAAAAGGAAGTAAAGATAGTAAAAGTGCAAGTTTAAAAGTTTTCATAATTCTTTCCTCATTCAAATAAAAAAAACACATTATTAAAACGTGAATTTTCTTATTTTTATGCAATTTTTTTTAATGTTTGGCGTTTAGTTTTAATAATGCAAATTCTCCTCATGGCCAACTTTGCCTTATTTAGATAGGATATAAAACCCAAGCGTTCATCGAGGATCATTATGGATGCCCCCAAGACAAAATCAATGTCCTTTGGTATTTATCCTAAAAAATGAGTTACGAGAATTTGAAATAAATGACTGCTGATCGGACCCACAAGTCGATCATACTAAGGTGTCTATCGTTGGATTATGAAGTTCACACCACCAGGACTAGAAAAAAAGTTTATCCTTTGCAGATGGGTACCTAGACCCACAGGAAGCGTCTATTATTAGGAGGCTGTCCGATTTGTTCGGCTTAGAGCATAAGGAGTTTATTGACAGCAAGTTGAAAATAGCAACGAAAGGTGTGTAAATTTTACATATCAGCAATGTTGTTGGCTCTAATTCTACTACCAGGTTTGTCCCATTAAAAAAGACATCATCGTAAGGATAAATTTACCCTACTTCCAAGTCAATACCAAGAACGATTTTACTTCCAAACGGAATACAGTTTCTTTGATCGTCGCGATCTATCAGGGATTTAAAATTAAGGTTTGCAGAAAGTGCACCTATTTCACCAAGACCTATGTATCTAGTCAAGGAAATGTAATGATGAAGCAAAATCAAAGCAGTTTAGCTTATAAAACTTGAATTTTTAAAACTTCAAGGAGTAACTATAGAACACTTATCAAGCTGATTCACGGAATCCAATATCATCCGCTGAAGGTACTTCTTGATTAATTTCTTTGTTATGTTTGAATTTTGCTAATTTTGAAATTTCTTCTGCATTAGCATTACCAACTTCTACTTCTTCCATTTCCTGAATAGTGTTGAGATTTCCTTGAATCATACGAATCAATGTACTTGAAGATGATCTTAATTTCACAGCTTCGGCTGTTAACTTAGAGGCAACTTCTGAAGTATGATGGGCAATATTAGCATTTTCTGCTGAAGCACTGTCTATTTCATTCATCGCAATCGTAATGTTATGCACACCTTCAGCCTGTTCCTTAGAAGCTTGTGAAATATTGTTCATTAGATCTCGAACATTTAAAGAATGTTCAACTATTTCTTTCAAGATATCTTCACCTTGATTCGCAGTTTGAACACCTTCATCGATCAGTGATTTATTAATATCAATATTGTTTTGTATGTCTCGTTTTGAGTCTTTTATAATGATACCAACTTCAGTAATACTCTTACTAAGAATTTCGGTGATTTCTTTTGCAGCTACACCCGATGAAAACGCTAAGGCACCAACTTCTTCGGCTACAACAGAGAACCCCCTACCCTCATTACCAGCCCTTGCCGCTTCAACCGATGCATTAAATGATAACAACTTCGTTTGGAAAACAATATCATTGATGATAGTCGCTTTCTCTTGAATATTATTAATAATTTCAATAATATTAGAAAGTCGTTCGAAGTTTGCATTCGTTTTTACACCCAATTCTTCAAAACTAGTCTTAATTTGATCGATGTTGTTTCGCACTGTAGAAACGGCTTTTTTTCCATCTTCGGAAATTTGTGAACTAACTACTGCTTTTTGCGAGGCATCTTCAGCACTCTGAACGCTTGAGTTCACCATAGATGTAATCTCATTAAGTGTGGAAACCGTCTGTTGAATTGCTGAGGCTTGTTGGGTTACAGATGCCGAAACACGTTCTGCGAAATTTTTTAATTGATTACTACTCTTATCATTCTCTTGGCTTGAATGACTCAGGCTCGTAGAAACATTTAAGAGTTTTCGGTTTATATTTATACTGATAGCAAAAGCTAATCCAAGTCCTATAAAAGCGCCAATACTCATAATAGAAGCCAGAAACCATTTTGTTTTGATATAAAGGTCTTGAGCCGTTTCAAATTCTTGAGTAGCTATTTTGAGAACAATTTCTTGAACGGTATCTAAATGATCACGCATAGATTCAAAAGCAGTCTCTGTTTTAAATATCCGTTTCTGGAGCTCTTCAGTTGATAGTTTAGTAGCATTTTCAATGATTGATATACTTTGTTTTTGCCATACCTTATTGAGTTCAAAAAACTGATCAATATGCTCTCTTTCTTCTGCGGAAGGCTTTAATTCTGCGTACAATTTTACACGATCAATTGTTTGTTTAGAATTTTCTTCGTATGCATTAAGCACGCTTTGTCTCTGACTAGTGGTAAGCTCACTTAGTAGAGTTCGCTCAGCTACAGCAGCCTGCTGAAGGTCTCGATCAGCCTGCAGGATGTAGTTCAGAGCAGGAATTTGGTACTTAAAAACATCGACAAGTTCAGATTGAATTTTACTTAGAGAGTTTAATCCAACCAGTCCAACAGCGATAAGAATTGCTAATACTATTGAAAACGAAAATGTAAGTTGAGTCTTCACTTTTCTATTGAATAAATACATTGACGGGAGCCTCCTACCCATCATCTATCGTAATATTAATTTTGTACTTTCTTACTTTATTAAAAGCTTAACGCGTCATCAAAAATCACCTCTACATAAAATATTGTAAACTGCGACATAACACAAGCTGAGTATAAACGCGGATGGGTTGCTATAGATCTTGCGAAAAAAGTCTTATCCGTGGTCATTGCCAATCCCTCTGAGACATGCCCTTATCTATCTAAGAGGCAAGACTAGATATCAGTGGATGATTCGATCACTCACTCTTAAATCAGCTCAAAACGATCCACAAATTCTGCGGAATGCCCAAATTATTCTTGATTGTTAAACCAAAGGAGTAATATATTGCAGTTAGACTTGACACAAAAATTTCATATTCACTCAATGAGAGTAGTCCATAAAGAGGTATAAATGTCAATTAAAGCGTGTAGAATACAATTAGAAACCGCGGGAATCTGATCATGACACCGATGCCGATAAATTAATCATCGCCACCAATGGTTTTTATGTTTCAGATAAAAAAAAGACCCGAATCATCGGGCCTAGTTTTAAAATAACTCCTCAGGTTCGGTTGCGGACCATTCGGATGAAAATTCCTTTTCCAGTAGCCTCACAATCCTTTCCAAAACATTTAGAATCATCTTAAGGATAGTCCATCTCATTTCTTATTCCTCCGCGATTCTTTGGTCCGGAACGAAGGACCGTCTATTTTTAGCACATCACAATGATGAGTCAGTCGATCGATCATGGCAGTAACACAAGGGCTTCCCGGAAAAATTTCCCCCCAGTCTTTAAAAGCTAAATTGGTTGTTATTACAATCGATCCCGCTTCATAACGACGATTGACAAGTTCAAAAATTAAGTCGGCTGACTTCTGATCAAAAGACAGATAACCAATTTCATCTAAGATTAGCAGGTCAGGCCTGACAAAATTTTTTATCTTTCTTACTAAAGCAGGAGTACTCTCAGCAGAGC
>JBNKNM010000354.1:0-4497 GCA_050293845.1 Pseudobacteriovorax sp.
GAAAATGCCTTTCGGGCTCGTTTTATATTCAAATTATCTAAATCAATTGCCTATATCTTAACCAGCTATTCGAATATAGAGTGTCCTGGAAAATGGGACCACTTCATCTTCATGATGAACTAAATTTATCGAACTTCCATAACGCTCATGTTTTTTGAGAGTGAATGTAACAAATAAGGCCTTATCGCGTTATAAATAACGGATAGTTTTTGAGAATCTAATGTAAAGTAGTCACATCAAAAATACGGACCAAAAAAGCATAGGAGATGATGTATGACCCAGAAAATCAAGCCCTTAAAAATCGAGACGCAAAATTGCTCCAAATCCTCAATTGTGTCAACGGACTTATCTAAGCCAAAATTATCATAAACAGACCCAAAGTACCAAGCTGTGACTTAGTGAATACACCTGTCCGTTAGAGATCTCCGTCTAAATTGTGGCTATAAGAAAAATAATTCATTTATTTCAATAGCTTAAGCTATGGCGTAGAGTTTGCTAATTGGCACTCTGCGACTAGGTTGTCGCTACGAAAGTCTAAGATCATGAGAAAGGTATCGATATCATGAATAAGTTTAAACAAGCAAAGTTATGGAGCACAACAGCTCTGGCACTATCTTTAAGTACTTCAGGATTCGCAGAGATCAGCAGCAGTGAATATAGTGTTAATAGCATCTCGCCTGCCCAACGCTACAACAGGGAAACAGGAACTTCGGGGGTGATTGGTTATCAAGTTGGCACTTTTAAATCAAAGAACGTACCTCTGATACAAACGGATACCGAGATTGTCAATTCTAGCTTGGAAGCCAGAGGCCATTATACTCTACCATTCTCTGGGTTTGCTGGTATTGGGGTCGGTGTCGAAAACAATTCTTTGAAAAGTAAGAACATCATTCTCGATAAAGCCGTAACCGATAAGTTCGAGTCTCGCTCTATCAGTGCCATGCCATATTTTGGTCTCAATCTAACCCCCCATGTTACTGTAGTTTATGAAGCTACCGTTGCTCACATGGAAATTGAAAATGATGAGAGCAGCACCGTATACCATACACTGGCGAGTACCTATCATAATGACTCCTTTGAAGTAGGAGCTATTTACAACCATCATCTAGAGTCGGAGCATTTAGATATCCCTCAAACTTTCACCCTCCATGGCCAAGCCAAAGTCTATGAGCAACTCACTTTAGGAGTTCATTTTATTTACAGCCGTTACGATATGCTCGAAGGTTATGATAAAACCTCTAATACCCAAAGCTTAAAGCTAACATCAGCATTTGTAATGAATGATCAATGGCAACTAGAGGCTGCATTAGCCAGGATTGCTTTTAATAAGGATAATTTTACAGGATATGAGACCCTGGTAGGAGTAAACTTTGCTGTTAATGACAAACTAAAACTTGGCTCCACCGTTTCTTACACAAGCTCTTCTACTGAATTTACCAATATAGAGGATGATTTAAGTCTACAACTAGAACGTGGCGATGGTAGTTTCGAAGGGGAGCAGTTTGGAATCTCATTCCACGCCAACTACGCTTTCTAAGGGGAATATGAGAATGCATCGCTGCATTCCCGATCTTTCCGCAAAGCCCTAACAGGACGATGTAATCCAACTCAAGTTGCGACCGGCAGCCACACCATCTCAGCGGTAACTATGCCAGATCCCAGATGAAGATAAGTCTGAGATAGCACCTGGTCCACTTGTTCCAAAACCGCCTGAGTATTGGGATCGCCATCGATGACCACATGGTCTAAGATCCAGTTTTCAAGCTCCCGGCTCCAGCCTCTCACCACAATATCTACATGGGAGGGATGAGTATTAACACCTGCTGTGATTAGTCCAATTCCCCGCGGCAATAGATCCTCGGGACCAAAGATATAATCTTCAGCAAGGGTTATGAACGCGCTCATCACCTCCAAAGAATAATCCTTGACCATTCCAACTTGAGCAATGGATTTTTGCTTTCTACACAACAAATCTTCACCCACTCATCAGATCGTGCTGGTGCCGTGACCAGAAAGATATAAAATAGCTGCCAAGACTCCATCGTATTAATCATATTGGTGAGTAAAATTATGAATTATGTTGATCTAGAGCAAGTCACAGGTTCCATAACCAAAGTGACAAACAATTTTATAACTGTTTTATTGTGTTTGAGCACTTTTCTACTTTTTCCACCCCAAGGGATAGCAAATTTCGGATTGAGTTCCAGCACAGATTTTTACACCATCGACACGGGTGCCGGACTAGTTTTTAAAATCCGACGCACAGACAACGGTTCGAGTACTCAATCTCCAGGAGACATAGCATCACTGATCTACCAGGGTACCGAATATCAAAACCAATCACGGGGCTCTCAAATAAATTCTGGCTTCGACTGGTTGTATTCCTACACGTCTTCAGTCTCCGTTAGAGCCACAACAGTGGGTACTCAATATATTAAGGTAACGGTACAAGCTGGAAACCTTACTCACTACTATATGGCACGTAGAGGTTATCCATATATTTTCATGGCAACATATTTCACAACGGAACCAAATATACATGGACAAGTACGTTACATTCTGCGACTTGATGCCAATCTCCTGCCTTATTCTCCAAAGCCTTCAGATCTACGTGGCACAGTATCAACCGTGGAATCCCGTGATATTTTCGCCTTTTCCAATGGTGAGACGCGTTCCAAGCACTATTCCAACGAACGCCTCAAAGACTGGCGTTATATGGGTGCCTATAGCCGCAGTGTTGGTATGTGGTTTGTTCGTGACGATCAAGAAGGAGGTTCCGGCGGACCATTTTATCGAAGTCTCAAAATGCAAACCACCGACTCCAACCAGGAACTGACCTACATTGTCAATTATGGTCAGGCGCAAACTGAAGCCTTCAGGCTGGGTGCGCTCAACCACTATACCTTTGTTGTAACCAGTGGCGGCTCACCCGCCACGTCCATTGATACGTCCTGGTTTGCCCACATGGGTCTATCGGGTTATCTCCCACCCTCCAGCCGCGGGAGAGTAGCCGGTGTTGGTATTACCAACCGCGACACCAATTTCGAATATACGGTGGCCTTCTCCAATTCGACAGCACAGTACTGGGTGGATGCAGATGTCAGCAGTGGCTATTTCAGTCGTAGCGAAATGCGCCCTGGCAATTACACTATGAGCATCTATAAAAACGAACTGGAGGTTGCGACCCAGGGTGTGACCGTTAATGCCGGCTCTACCACTGTTGCGAATACCATCGTTATAAATAATGATCCCGACGATGACGCTGCCATATGGCGTATTGGTAACTGGGATGGGTCACCTCAGGAGCTGCTTAATGGCGAAAAATTGACCACGATGCACCCCTCGGACACTCGTATCGATACCTGGGATCCTGGGAATTTCATTATTGGGGTATCAGACGATGCGATGTTTCCCGCCTATATGTGGAAAGACATCAATAACAATCATGTAGTCTATTTCAGACTGAACAACAATCAAATTCATTCTGGCCATACTATACGGATTGGGATCACCTGTGCATTCTCTGGCGGTAGACCGAAAATAGCGGTGAACGATTGGACCTCGTCCAACCCCTCTCCCTCAATGCAACCGCGGACGCGCACCTTGACAACCGGTTCGTATCGCGGCAATAACGCCACCTACTCCTTTAATGTGCCCGCCAGCGCTTGGAAGCAAAACCCCAGTGAGTGGAATGCACTAACAATTATCGCAATCAGCGGTTCTGGAGGATCTGGATATTTGTCTCCGGGTTACAGTGTAGATGCTCTTGACCTGCTGGAATAAAACAGCTTTAAGCTTTGCTGGTTGACCTAGGTTAGAGGAGTAGAATACAAAAGACTTTCGAAGAAATTGATGGTGGGTTCTTGTACTAAGTCAAAGATATCAAATGCCAAAATGGAATTTCAATGTAATTTTTTTGAATAATGAGCCGTAATCCCACCTTTTTCAAAGGGTGAATATAAGGCTCCTTCGCGATCCGAGCTACTAGCTTGGTGGGTGAGCCTTCTGATCATGTATGTATCGCAAAACGACGTCTTTGGACATATTACCAACTGTTCCCACATAATAGCTTGGATTCCAGAGGTGACCTTTCCATAGCTTTGACTTTAAACTGGGAAATTCGATAAAAAGCTTCCTAGCAGATATTCCCTTGAACCACTTTGCTATATGGGAAGGTGGAATCTTGGGATGACAAGAAGTAAACAAATGGCAGTGGCCTGGCATGACTTCCATTTCACCGATCTCAAGATCGTATTGTTCGGCTATCTCATGAAAAATTTCTTTGATTCTTTTCTCGACATCACCTTTGAGAACCTGCCGCCTATACTTGGTTGACCAAACGAGGTGGTAGCCCACATTGTAGGCGCATGTTCTTGCTGATTTCCACTCATTATTCTTTGACATATGGTTCAAGACAGCACTAACTGGAATTAAAACAACTGGTGAATTCGTCGCATACAGCTTCTCACCACTTAGAAAAATAAATATGTCAACTTA
>JBNKNM010000355.1:0-4473 GCA_050293845.1 Pseudobacteriovorax sp.
CAGTTTCCGCTGTAGCAGTTTCCGCTGTAGCAGTTTCCGCTGTAGCAGTTTCCGCTGTAGCAGTTTCCGCTGTAGCAGTTTCCGCTGTAGCAGTTTCCGCTGTAGCAGTTTCCGCTGTAGCAGTTTCCGCTGTAGCTCCTTGAAGCTTTTGCCTATCCTTAAGTAGATCGAAATCTTTCTTGTCAGATCTCTTGGCTGGCTTTTTCTTGGGTTGTGTTAACTTCTTCTTTCTCTTAGCAAGTAGGGCATCAATATCAGCCATCCTATACCCCCTCAACTACTTCAGTGCTAGTGATTTCACTACGTCTTGCTGCGAAGTTTGATTGATTGAGTATAGCTTGCAATACACTGTCGAAACCTTCTAAAGCTGGCACCTTGCTCTTACTCAATGACCAAATGCTTTCTCCTTCGGCAAACGCATTTTCTACAGGCTTACTAACAGGAATTACTTTAGAACAAAGATACGGTGTACCTTTGTACGCGACATTGAGATCCGCCATGATTTCGAATGACATGGTATTTCTAGCATCAAATTTATTAATAATGACTCTGTAGTCTCCAGTACCTGAGTATTCCTTTTGGACATAGTCAATATGCTGTTGAGTCAGTTTCAAGCCTTTGAGAGAGAATGCATCCATATTTATAGGTATGAGTGCTGTATCAACATAAGAGTGAGTGGCTATAGTCACTCGATTAAAGTCTGCTGGCAGGTCAAACAATATCAAGTCATAAGCTTCCTTAGCCCCATCCAAAAGCTTATCGAAAAGTTTATCTATATTCGCTTGCTTGAGTTGAACTGCTAAATCGAGATTTGCCAATTCAAGTCTTGCAGGAATTAAGTGTAGAAATTCAGTTAATTCAAAAACTGCATCTTTAAAACTGTAACCGATTTCGTTCTTTGAATAGCTTTCGTACAGCTCAAACAATGTGATCAAGTCTTCGTCGTCTGATACTCCAAAGCTATTTGTCAAATTTGCTTGCTTGTCTAGGTCAACGAGTAAAACCTTCTTTCCATAGGCAGAAGCCCTAGCACCAAGTGCATGTGTAATAGTGCTTTTACCCACTCCTCCCTTTAGGGTATGAACGGCAAATGCTCTATGCCCCGGATACAATTCAATATTTTTAAGCTTCAATATCTGATTTAACTGTTCTGGTCGGATTCTGTGCTTTCTTTCACCTTTTACCTGCGTCTCAATCTCGTTCTCTTTCAAAAACTTATGAAGCCCTTGAACCGTTATTCCAAGTATCTCTGACACCTCTGCGGGGGTTAAATATATATCCAGCATACTAAAGTTTAATCCTTATGTTGATTTATCTATTTATTTTAAACTATAATCTTCGATAGGGAATCATTTTTATTAAATTAGATTATATAAAGTTTTTAATGAACATGCGAAGAACAAAGTTCAATTCCATATCTTTTTGCAACTTTGCTGCTGCACTTTCTGCTGCTGCACTTTCTGCTGCTGCACTTTCTGCTGCTGCACTTTCTGCTGCTGCACTTTCTGCTGCTGCACTTTCTGCAACTAGTTTTAATTATTCTAAATAGATAGGATACTCAGAATGGATACTGAATGTGAAAGATCAAAGTTGATGGCCAGATTTCGCGCCAAAAAATCTTACCTCATTAGAAAAAAAGGGTTATCTGAAGCCGAAGCTATAGCTGCTGCTAAGCCAATCCTTGATGACATAGCAGAAAGTACAGAACGCAGAGTGCACGAGGAGTCTGCACCGCGAACCAAAGAATCTGCGCTGCGCCTTGTTAGAGAGCCCAGCCAAGAAGAAGTTCGCGCAGAAGTCGAAAAGCTAAAAGCCCAGGGCACCTTCACGGAAATCCCGCTCATCACTTACAGCGCAAAGCGCAGTGATAATTTAAGTCTAAGAATCGCAGACAGCGCAGAGTGCAGAGTGCAGAGTGCACAAAATAAAAAGCAAAGCGCAGAGATTGGCGGCGCAGCCTTCTGCGCTTTAATTGTTGGGATTGCTTCGTGGCTCCTCATAAATTCTTCACTTGAAGTATTTGGTAATGGCTCAGAAGGGTGGGGGAAAGCGATAATCCTTGAGCTTGGTATCCTTGGCCTGGCTGTTTCTAAAACGCAATGGGGAACAAGCTTAAAGGAAATGTCTGGTTTCCTATTCTCTAAAGCCACCCTTATCTTTCTTGTCATTTTGTCGTTTGCAGTGCTTCATACAGGCGTAGAGTCGCAAAGAACAGAAGGGCTAACCACCGCAGAGTCTACAATTCTCGCAGACCTAACCGCAGAGCGAGATCGTTGGCAGCAGACCTATAATAGCTACGCAGAAAATCGCGTGAGTGACCGCAGAGATGCCCTGAAAGAAATCTCACGGCTTAACGCAGAAATTAGAGCAGAGCGTGCAGACCTCTCTCAAAGCCTTGATGGGTCTGTGATTAACCTGAAATCAAATACTGAGATGATGATCAGAGCTGCACTACTTCTTCTTAATATTATTTTTGGTCACAAGCTAGCGCAGGCGATGGCCACAATAAAGTGGCCTCCCATAAAGGAGGATAACCTAAAACTAAAAGAGCTATAAGCTCTAATAATTTTTGCTTTTTAAATGGTTCTAGGCTGGGAACCAAATTGTAAACGTAAGTAACTAAGCACTACCTACTTTATCAAACCTCCTAGCCTAGTCAAATGGATTTTTATACCTAATTTTAGATTGGGGCTAGGATGGCTATACTTAAAAATATATCTAATTACGTCTCAGGACGATTTAGAGAACGGCAGCAGACAACTAAGAAAAAATCATATCGTGTTTTCAAGAATTGGTCCTATGAACTTGACGGTTCTCGTGGTAAGCCGAAAGCGATTGATTATAGGATTTTTTCCCGCTATAACGCTGACCTTACTTCCACTTACTATAATAACCCTGCAAGGGGCACTCAAACAGTCCACGGTTTAGGTTTTGATGTCGACCTATCGCGTACCAATATTAAGTGGATTGATGAAAAGGGGAGGGTAAGCTGGTCTAAAATTGGCTCATTTCTAGCAGAAAATGAGGCTCTAATACTAAGCTTTATTACATCAGTGGCTTCTTCTACATCCGGGAAAGGGCTAGGTATTTACCTTCCGATATCGCCGCTAGAGATTGTAGCATCGACGGAAAGGGCACAAAAATCGGCTCGCGCCCTTCAAGCACATATAATCACAATTTTAAATTATCATGGAATCGGAGCAGATCCAGGTGCTATGGGTCTTGTTCGTGATATTCCAAATTTTTTCAATCCCAAAAAACTGATTGATTCTGATCTAATTGGCACAGATCGTCTCATTGATAACAAGCGTTATCCCGTCGTGGCAGAGCTTTTAAGATACACAAATAGCCATCCTGCAATAAGAAAGCTTAAGAGTGGCGATCCGAAAAGGCTTTTTTCAGGGCATAAAACGAGCGAAAAGAAGTGTGCGTTACTCTATGAATATCTCTTGTACGAGGCTCTAGAAAGTTCAATTTGGATTTCAGGAGCCGAAATTTCCGAGTTAACAGGTCTATCTAAGGCCACTTTGTACAAGTTTCTTTCAAGCGAGCATGAATGGCTTGAGATTGTAAATCACGGAAAAGCTGAAGGTTATGAACTTACCTTTAAACCAACACCTGAGCATTCAGAGCGTTGCTATGAGCTTTTAAACGGTATTGATCTTGACTCTGAAAAAAAGGGATTCTGGTCTAGTTTTTCTGATCTTGAAGCGCCAGAATTTGTACTTGATGGGGATCGCAACGATTACTTAACAACGGCGATTATCGAACTGAAAGTGAAGGGAGTTCACTTTCACGATGCACTTGAGGTCATGAACAATATTGCAGCTCGTATCCCAGGTTCAAAGACCTCTCGCAATTGTAGGAATGTTGGAAGCCTTGTTAAAAGTATCTACTATCATCGCATCGAAACCTTTGGGACCAACTTTAATCAACTAAGCCTTATTTTACAGGCTGAAGTGAACGCCTTGGAAAACCCTCTCCCTAGAGAATTTCCTAAAAAATCTAAGAAGGGTACTACCTACGGTAGTATCCAATCCTGTTCTTCTGGGTTCGAGGAAGATGCGCAAGTTATCTCTGTTGATGATAGTGACCGGGGTTCTGACCTTGAAAAGAAAAAAGAAATATTAATTCCCAAGGGGGAGACCGATAGGTCGGGGGATCTTCCCCCTTCGTTTGAGCAGGGAGCGTCTTTAAAACCACAGGATCGGCCTGAGTTCGGGCTTCTTCTTGCCTTTGCGCCCCAGGCTGCCCAAGGGATTATCAAAGGTTCTACGCCAAATAAAAGTCAAAACGCCGCAACAAATGAGGTAAAAAATCCGCAAATTAAGCCCCCAGCGCCGGTTATCCCAATTGCGAAGCCCAGGACTTTCCTAAGCTTGAAGGAGCTTAGAAGGCACAATTACGACTCTGTGGACATCCTTGACCGCTTTGAGACTTGTTTCTTTCGATGTCTGAAACGCAAGACGGAGG
>JBNKNM010000356.1:0-4424 GCA_050293845.1 Pseudobacteriovorax sp.
AAAAACTGCCTGTTGTGGCATCTGAAGAATACATGGGAATATGAGTTGTCTGGCAATATATGCTTTCTTGGATACATGATTGTAAAATTGACAGTTTTTAGGACTAGTTTCCAGTGACATTGAGTGGTTGCTGCTGACTTAAATGGATAGAACTTCGTACGTGGAAGCGCTCCGTTCAAAGAAATACGTTCAAAGAAATATAAGAATAAACTCAAAGATCTTAATATTGTATTTTTTCTTATATTTCGCCCAGAGTAGCAAAATGTAATCTTTCACATGTCTAGGTTTCAGTAAAAACTGCCTGTTGTGGCATCTGAAGAATACAAGGGAATATGAGTTGTCTGGCAATATATGCTTTCTTGGATACATGATTATAAAATTGACAGTTTTTAGGACTAGTTTCCAGTGACATTGAGTGGTTGCTGCTGACTTAAATGGATAGAGCTTCGTACGTGGAAGCGTTCCGTTCAAAGAAATAGTACATTAGCTGCTACTCCGTTCGGGCAAACACAACTAAAGACCTCAAAGATTATGTAAAAGAAAAAGCTAAAAACTCATTTAAATCAAAAGACAGCTTGGGTTTTCCGGGACTCTTTTTCTCCTATTTGGATGAAGTCATATTTAGAAGTTTTGATGTTGGCACAAGTGATACTCAGCTTTCTCGACACTCCGTCAACCATGGAGTAGCTCCTGTTGGCGAATACTCAATAGAACGTGCGCTCCAGCTTATATTGATCGTTGATCAAATTCATTTTTATCTGAAGTTACCTAGTCAGGGGAGAATTCCCCACTCACCTATGGGAACGGGATCTAATTTCTTGAGGTCTGGGTGATTAATTGGGCTTCCCTCATGATGATACCTAGAGAGGATATTCCAGTTAATCTCGACAATGATTGACTCCATTCCGGGAACCCCATGAAAATTAACATATGACTGCGCCAGTCGTAAAAGGCTATAGACTGCAATAAGCCCTACAAACCTCGAATCCCTACTAGAAGGCACCCATGAGCAATGGACTGACGAGTTATCCCTATACCGGTGTCTTGCCAGAAAGCTAGGGTGAGTAAAGAGCGATCCCGGTGAAAAGCTACTGTTATAGTATTCACTCCTGTTAAGGTCTCTAAATAGACCCTCTATGTTCTTACCAGCCCACCCTTTCAAGTATTGATCGGTATAGCCGCCAACGAGTTCGACTCGTTTTTCCTCAGCTTCTCTCAAGAGGTGGTGCTGAACTGTAGGTTCAGCACCAGCTTGACGATGCCGATTGGCACTTTTTGTCCTTTCGATGTATTCATATTGCTTAAATCTGTCCATTAATTCTTCTGTTGGCGTCATCGTGGTTAGATATTCCAATGTAGTCTCGGTTTCACATAGGTTTCTGGACAACGCCATTGCATCTTGATCACAACCGGCCATAATCAAGCATCGAACCGACCAAAATGTCTTCATACCCCTCGAAAGCAAAAAGTGCGTCACCTCCATGTGTTGACGGTTCGCTTGAATATCGGGTTCATCGAGTTGAGAAGATATAAGGAAAAAGGACTGATCCATAACAAGAATGGTGTCCCTTATGCGGTCATCATCGTTGATCTTACCTAGAACGCCATTAACCGCGTCTTTGTGCTTGTCGGCATGGGAGTGTGCTTCTTGGTTCTTACCCTTCATTTTGACCACCTTTCTTGTAATTCCCAGGAGCTGACATATGATCCCAGCGAATGCGCTTATCCAACCCAGTAATCGATTCCATATTTGATGCAAAGTTCACCACACAGTTTAACCACGAGTCGATGCTCGATCAGTTATTTCCTGTTAGTTACGAACTGCCCAAAAATCGGAGCCTACCAGTTCACATTTTACAAACTATTTGAATTTCTTGATCTAACTTTTGGGAGGACAATCTAAGGGAAGAATGGGGTGGCTAGTGGGGATCGAACCCACGTATGTCGGAATCACAATCCGATGCGTTAACCACTTCGCCATAACCACCATAAGCGAGGGGTGATTCTACCGAATTTGCAGCCTCTGTCAATACTAAGATAGGCACTCTTTTCAGAGAAATTTAATTTTTTCCGGAGTCAGTTGAACCCGAATCACCCTGACATCGCTCCAGATGTGTCCCTCTGCAGAAACAGCCAGGTGTAGGTTAAAGCTGCCGCCGAAGCCGATGATGGTATCGGCGATCGGCGATTGAAAGGGATTGTAAGCGCCATTCAGGGGAAAATAGACTTGCTGCTGGTTGCTCGGGTTATTGACCGCTAGCTTCAAAACTTTTTCGAATAGATGGAGTCGGCCAATATTGACCGAGCCACTTTGTTCTAGTTTGACATATACAAAAACAGTCTTGGTATTCCTTCTCACTAAGTTAAGGTCCAGTTTGACCTGGTACTGTGTAGTGTTCTGGTCGTTGTGAGACATAAGGGTTAACTTTGACACTGCTGGTTTGACTCTGCTATCGACAAAGTTATTGGGGTCAAAGGAGGCGATTTTCTCATCGATGGTTTTCGATTGAAATGGCTGGGGGAAGCCCACCTTCGATTTGATGACCTGGCCATTGATCTGCTGAAATTTCTTTTTGGCAGATTTGGTGTCAGTGGAATCGGCGGACTTGATCCGTGAGCTGGTTTGAAAAGTTATCCGTCTGGGGAGCTGCCGATAATCTCCCAATAGGGATATCGTTCTGATGATTTGGATCGGGTAGGCTGAGTCGAGCAGCTTGTGGAAGCTATCTAAGTATTCAAGGGGACTACTCGCGCTTTTGAGCATCTTGATAGCTTCGAGGGAATTTTCCACCTCGCGCACAAACTCGGCTTGGGGAATACGGATATTGAGCAATTTCAGGGGTTGAATGATGTTGGCACCTGCTAGCTGGAACCACCAGCTCAGCTTAGCTGTGAGGTTCGGCTTTGACCAATAGTTGGAGTCCATACCGTAGGCCAGAGCCATGGCACTTCTGATCTGACGCGGGGGTTTGCTAGTCACTTCCTTTAAAAAGCTACTGGGAAATGAAATTTGGGCATTCAGCGACATTTTTCCTAAATGGGTGGGAGCTATCTTGATGCTGTAGATGTCATCCATAGGGTTTTGCATGGCCCCGAGCCTGCTTTGCTGCACCTGCCGATCATGGGCATAGACAGGGATCATAGGAATTTGATCTAAGGGTAGGGCAAGATAGTATCGGATCAATTCTATGGCCTTTTGAAATTCACGACTATCCGTAAAGCGGTCAGAAATTTGCAGCTGCGAGCTAAGTTGCAGGGGGGATTTTACATAAGGGTCGAAAACATATTTCGTTTTATTCTTATCTCTCCTTTTTAAAACCTTGAGTTCAACCTTATTGTGGATACGGGTTTTCTCAGCCCCTACCAGTACGTCCCAGTTAAGATTTTCGCTGGTGTGGGAGGCTGTGATGATGTGGGACTTTTTATATTGGTCGACAATCTCAATCTCTGACTTGGTCAGCAAGGAGCCATGGCTGGCTTGCTGAACGAAAAAACTTCTCTCCGTTTGCGAGCCGGTCTGAGTGCCTTCCGTGAGTCGAGAGAATTCAAAGCGGACACCGTTTTTCTGTTTATGGCGGCGATAAGATTGATGCAAACTATAGGCTTTAGAAAAATCACCTTTGAGAGCTTTTCTATAGGCTTCACGGGCAGGACCATAGCGAAAATCGAATGTATAAAGCTGATCCAGTTTTGCCAACTGGGCCTGATAAAATAGAACATCTATGGGAGTGATGGGAACTTTGATGCCTTTCCAGAGAGGTATCAGCTTCTCAAAAATCCGAAAGCTAGTACCTAGAAGGCTATTGGTGCGGTGACCAAAATCCCTGGCATCGCTCACCAAAACCCAAAAGACATAGTTGCTCTTCCGCATGATGCTGACAGTATGGGTGCCGGTTTTAAAAACAGCGTAAGGCAAGCTGATATCTAAACTGTCGATCTTGTAGTGCTTGCGCATAGGTTCTACAAGGGGTTCGAAGATATCACCGGCGACGGTGATGCCCCCGGTCAGACCGAAGCTTCGGATATTCCCGATCGGCATCTTCAGAGCTTGGTTAGGGGTCTCGGGGATGAGAAATGGGGTCAGCAAGTAGGATATGGGGTCGTATAGTTCCGTTGCATTAAAAGAAGGAGGCAGTATGGCTGATAAAACCGGCAGCAAACCAAACCAATTGCTGGCTAAGTAACGCAGCATCGGTTGCTGACTCTTTTCAAAGGATCGTACGGGGTCGCTACGGTGGTATATATTGGTGACCACAACTTTGCCATCGCCTCCCAGCTTAATGGGAGTGGTGCCCACCTTGGATAAGGTATGCTCGAATTCTGGCCCCAATTGAAATTTATCGACCACAATAAAAGAACCCAAAGATGTTTCATGGACATCGCGCTGAAAAGCTGGATTGAATACCGCGCTGTTGGTGAAAAAA
>JBNKNM010000357.1:0-4415 GCA_050293845.1 Pseudobacteriovorax sp.
AAGGGACTGCCGATTTAAATCTTTCCCAACCATCCGAAAATATCTTAAGGAAATCATTAGCCATAGGATCAGCCTTTTGAAAATGTCCTAGGCTATTATATCAAGCTCTGAAATATCTCGTATCCTGCTGCAATTATGTACTTATTAGACTATGGTTTTAAGAAGGTTGAAAACGTTAATTCTTAAAGAAATAAATTACTATATCATTACTTAGGTTAGGTAGACTATTACAGATTATGACTATGGGAGCTGTGATTTGAGAAATGGAATGACTTACTTGACTCAAAAAGTAATCATCAATTCTGACTTAATAGGATATTCTCGATTTCCTCGGTGATGTTTTCTTGACGATACTTTTTGATCAGACGGTCTACCTTATTTCTTTTCGTTTCAAGGGCAGTGATAGCACCATCAGATTGATAAACCCTATATTTGCATTCGGTGACGAACGATTCAACTAAGGATGCCATAATTTTACTGTATAAATAAGTATTCAAAAATCCCAGAAATAGTTCATCACGATTTAAAAAACTATCCGGTTGCGTGTTTTTCTGATCAGAAACAACAAGGAAATCTCGCAATATATCTTCACTTATGACATTGAACTTGTCTTCTGTTTGCGTCATATGAATCATTTGAAATTTAGGTAGAGCATTTTGCTCACTGCCAATAATACTTGTAAACTGTGAAACTATTGCAAGGGCTACTTGTGTAATATCTTCTGAAGTTTCTGCTCCCGTGATAAATTCGTAAGAACCTTGATCTTCATCGACGAGAGAGTTTAATTTGCTACCAACTATAATGGACTTAGATGATCTGAGATCATGGGAAAAACGTTCAGCAATATATCTATTAAAGGGGCCACAAAATCCTCGTTCAGATCCTATATAGATTGGTACCACAATATCTTTTGATCCTATGGAAAGTTTGCGTTTTACTAGCATACTTGCTATGGATGCTTCTATTTTATGTAACTCATGACTCATATTGTGCATCGATTTTACGAATTGCTGAGATCTTTGCAGTTCAGTAAATGCTATAGTTTTTAAAGTTTTAAAAATTCCTTCAATTTCAGAAATCGACTTCAATCTTTGATTGAGTTTAAATAGTTTGCTCATGATGCTATAACTTTATCTATAAGAACTTGAACTTTCTCTTTTACATCAATGCGATTCTCATTTAATTGTTCTGTAGTTTTATTGGAATAATCCTCACAGGTATTCAAAAATGCGAAGATTTGATTCTCGGAAAGTTGATCAGTCATATGATCATTGTATGCAATCATCCACATAAACTGAAATAAGGGTGGATATACTTTAAAACGATCTTGGGTCAGTAAGTGCCTCAATAAACGGCCTCTTTTTATGGTTGCTTCGGTTTTAGGATCCAGCTTTGTGCCGAACCTCGTAAAACGCTCTAACTCAAGAAATTGCAGATACTCAAAGCGAAGCTTGGTAGCTTCCAGTTTGATATGCCTCTCCTGAGCATTTCCTCCTATACGCGATACAGATCTTGTAATATCTATGGCAGGAAAAACGCCAGAGTCGAAGAGGTGTTCAGCAAAATATATTTGGCCATCAGTAATAGAAATAAGGTTTGTCGGTATATAAGAGGTAATTTCACCTTCTTTCGTTTCAATAATGGGGAGTGCTGTCAAACTTCCTCCCCCTAGTTGTGGGGATAGGCTACTGGCTCGTTCGAGTAGGCGTGAATGCAGAAAGAATATGTCAGCAGGGTAGGCTTCACGTCCTGGAGACCTGCGAAGGAGTAGAGATAATTCCCGGTAACTATGGGCATGCATGGTGAGATCATCAAAAACGATCAAGGCATCTTTGCCTGAATAGAGCCAATATTCAGCAATGGCACAACCTGAGAAAGGTGCCAGAAATCGCATACCTGGTAGAGAACTGGCTTCAGCCACTAAGATACAAGTATAGCTGAGGGCGTTGAATTTTTCTAACGTATTGATAATACTTAATACAGAGGATCGCTTTTGTCCAATAATAACATAGACGCAAAAAACATTTTGAAGCCCCTGATTAATGATAATATCGATGGCAAGAGAACTTTTGCCCAGACCGTTATCCCCAATAATAAGCTGTCGCTGTCCCTTACCAATAGGAACAAAGCTATCTACAATTTTATTTCCGGTATATAGGGGGCGATTGACAAAGCTTCTATCAATGATTTCAGGAGCCTTGGCATCAATGAATCTGCTATTTGTAGTTTTTAACGAAGCTCCACCGTCTAGGGGGTAGCCCAATGGATCCACAATGCGTCCCGCCAAGGGGTCGCCAACAGGTATTTTTAGTCTTTCGAGCTTTCTCTTTACTCGCAGCCCGGATCGTAATTGAGTTGTGGAAGACAGTAATATACCACCAATAAGGTTATGGGATAGCTGAAAGACTAAAGCTTCACTCCCATCTTCGATAGCTAAAACCTCGTCAATACAAGCGGAAGGAAGTCCAGATATCCAAGTAATGCCATCACCGATGGACACCACTTTACCAAATTCCTCGAATCTAGTTTGAAAAGTATAATCTCGATTAATTTCCATGGTTAAAAAAACTTTCTAACTCATCGCGGGCATTAGCTTTGATACCAAAAGAACCTATCTCAAAGTAAACTCCCAGTTGCAAATTTTTGTCTTCACCAAACTCAGAATTTACATTCTCACCCAATATACTTTTACATTTGTCTATTATGGTGCTGTGTGCCTCACGAGAAAGTTTCTGGGAGGATGTAATTTTTATGGTTCTAGAATTCATAGACGTTTTGATACGTTCTATTTCATGTTGATTGAGAATACTCAAATCATCCAAAGCCATTAGAGCAATGCTGTAGTCTAATCCAGGTTCTGATAGTCGGATGAGAAACTTACTGGCAAAGCCTGCCGCCAGTTGCAAACTCTCACTTTTAATGCTCTCCTTAGCTTCCTGGGACTCTTTTTCGATGATAGACCGAGATTTTATGCGCTCATTATCTAGGTCTTCCTTTAAAGAATCCAGTGCCTTGGTTCTTTTAGCTTCTAGCTCTAGTTCCAATTTATGCTGAAATTCTTTGCGCTCCTCATTCCAATTTTTAATTTTCTCGTTTAATTGTGTTTTTAGTTGATCAGCCTCTATCTGACTCTTCTGGGCTTTATCAATTTGGCTCTGAATATCCTGTTGTCGTTTGTGAATAAGTTCTTTAACCGGTTTGAAGAGCAAACGTTTTAATAGCCATACGAGAGCTATGAAATTCAGCAATTCAAGAAAGAAAGTTGTTAAATTAAATTCCATACAAAACCAACTTATTTACCTAAAATAATTTCCATCAATGGATTTCGAAATAATATGATCAAAACGATGACAAGGCAGTATATAGCTAACGACTCTATCATAGCTAAGCCAATAAATAGAGTTCGCGAGATTGACTTTTCAGCCTCCGGTTGCCGTGCTAATGCTTCCAGTGCCATACTTATAGCTTTGCCCATAGCAATGGAAGGAAATATAGTACCCAAAACGATACCAATTCCTGCAATAGATGTAGAAATGATGACAAACCAAGAATTATCGCTCATGTTAACTGTCCTCCATAGTTTTTTCCTGGCGACTGTGAATTCCTCCAGCAATATATATAAGAGCAAGCATTCCAAAAAGATATGCTTGAATAATCGCTTCAATAATGTGCAGCATTAATAATGGAACAGGGACTAAAAAGCCGGCGACCATCAATATTAAAAATGCCGCCATTTCAAGGGACATCACATTTCCAAACAATCGTATGGCAAGGGCTAAGGTTCGTGATATCTCGCTAATTAGATGGAAAGGTAGTAGGAGAGGGCTTGGCTTTAAGTAGTGCTTGAGATAATTAGCCCATCCATCACCCCGGATACCAAACCAATGGACTGCAAAATAGACGCAAAAAGCCAATGCAGCTGTCACGGATATATCGGCTGTTGGCGCTGAAAAACCGGGAATCAATCCTATCATATTAGCTGTGAAAATAAATATCCAGAGACTGGCAATAAAAGGAAAAATCATCTCGGCCTCAGTAGGCAAGAGTTCTTCTACTGTATTAAAAGCACCTTGGTATATAGCTTCCATAATGGCTTGCAAGGAGCCAGGAACAGCCACGAATCGAGGTATTGTCACCTTACAGATCAGCGAGAGTAAAATAGATATAAAGATTGTAGTGAGTAGGCTGCTTGTGAAAGAAAAGCTACCTATTGAAAATTCTATGTAGGAAAAAAGGTTTAGGTCTTCCATTTAATGTTCCTTCACAAAGTAAATAGCATTAAAGGTACCAATGACCACACCGATAACAATCAAAGTTAAAGTCCAGCTAAAGGAAAACCCTTCCATATGCCGATCCAGCCACAGTCCAATATACGCACCTGCAACAATTGGTATGACGATGATGCCCCCTATGGT
>JBNKNM010000358.1:0-4397 GCA_050293845.1 Pseudobacteriovorax sp.
GAGCACACCATGGACGTTCCTGTCACAGAAATTCAAAACATTGGTCATTTAGGAATTATCGCTGCAATCTTTAAAAATGGGGTCTGCAAATATTAGAAACTTGCAGCAACCGCATCCATCGCTCCCTTTATGCATATTTCCGATCGCGCTATATTTTTGCCACCCCCTATCTTGTTTTCTATGAGAATTAGCGTTTTCAAAAGTCATTAAATCTTAGTCTAGTAAATACATGATTTCAGTAAGATACGCGATATTTTGGAGGTTGTTATAATAGCCGTGCACACTTATAAATGGTGGTGTTTATGGCTAACGATTTCCTTAGGATATTTTCGGAAGGTTGGGAAAACTTTAAATCGGTAGTTCCTTCCTACGATAAGCCTCATTACAATAAACAGGTTGAAGCTGTCCTTCGCTGCAGCGATCCAGTATTTGGTTTTTCGCAATATCTCTGCCTTAATTGCGGCAAGGATAGCCGTATCGTCGCTCACTCCTGCAAGAGCAAGTTTTGCCTGAGATGCGGGAGGGGTAGATGGCGAGAACTTTGCTCAGTCTATTGCTACTATACTCGATGAAGATGTAGACTATCGCCACCTTGTACTAACGATTCCGGCTCAGTTCAGAACGATTTTTTATAAGAACAGATTTACAGGGGAATTGTACAGTGCATTTATAGCAATGGGTTGGGATTTTGTGAAAAGATTCATGCAATTGGTTGCTGGAGTAGGGCTTGAATGTGATGGTCTTTACACTAGAGGTGAAGATGGTAGCCCAATTTTTACTCGTGTTCCAGGGATAGAGAACGATGAGTTGGCTTGCGTAGTGCGGGGAGTCTCTCGCCGAGTGATCAAGTATTTGCAGAAGATTGAGCGCTTATCAGAAGGTGGTGAGGAGGTTTATATCGGTGATGGCAGAGATGAAGAGCATGAAGCATTCTCTCACTTGAAGAGAGCTTCCGTTTCAAGCCGGATTGCTTTGGGTCCAAGGGCCGGTCTAAAGGTGCGTAGAATAGGTGGTAGCTTTGGCTTTGAGGAGGAAATTCCTAAAAGTCAGTCCTATGGTTGTGTGTCGATGAACGGATTTTCGATCCATGCTGCGACGTCGATCAAGGCCCATGAAAGAGATCGATTAGAAAAGTTCCTTCGTTATTTGGGTCGTGGCCCAGTGTCCCATGAGCGCATAAGCTTAAGTGATGATGGTAATATTCTTTACGAATTGAAAAGCTCCTATGATGGAGCGACTCATGTCATGTTTTCCCCTATGGAGTTCATCGAGAAATTGGCGTCGATGATTCCTCTACCTTACAAACATCAGGTGAACTACTACGGTTGTCTTTCTTCTCATAGTAATCTGCGACCTGAGATTGTTGGCAGTTCAGTAGCCGGGTCCACCGGGCAAGATGATTCACTGCAAGAAGGTCGGAACTCTGATGGGGTTGAGATTGAGTCGGAGGATGGGTTGGCACCTAGGTATATACCCTGGGCTGAGTTACTTAAAAGGACTTTTGGCATTGATTTAACAGTTTGCCCCTGTTGCGGTGGAAATGTACGAGTAATCGCAGCGATTATGGAGGCAGATGCTATAAGCAAGATCTTGGATCATGTTGGTTTAGGGTCAGACCCGCCAAAGGGTCAAACTTTGACCAAAGAAGAATATCTTTATGAGAGCTTTTACTAGTAAAGCCAGTAGTCACTATTAACTGTAAATTCCTTAACAACCTAAAATCATGAGAATATTACCCCGGATCTCGCCAATTTGTTTCGCCAAGGTGAAAAACGCGTAGCTGGTTAGGTAGATTCCCACAAAAATCATGCCATAATGAAACAGTTGTTGAGCTCATGGATTGGGAATTTCCAGCATCGATTTACCTATCCCTTTTTTCAGCCGGTGGTGGCTTTCCTAAGATGGCGGTAGCAGATTTTGACCAAGACGGCCTCGTTGATATCGTCACTGGAGATGCTACAGGTTGGTTCGGTGGTTCCTGGAGTCTGTTTCATAATATTACGGAAGTAGGTAGCGACGACGGTCAGTTCTCCGTAAAAATGTTTACGGGTGGTGCCTTCTATCGTGTTGCCGTTTCCGATTGGAACCTTGATGGTTATCCCGATCTTTTGATTTCAAATATCACCTCAATTACGACCAATGGTGGTGGTACCGTTGAATTGGTATTAAATAAAACGGCTACAAGAGGCGAGGAAGAGGGTATCACCATAAGATGGATTGGTCAGCGTACGACGGGTGATGATCCCCACACGGTGTCGGCAGCAAACTTTAATGGTGATGGCTTACCCGATTTCGTTACCGCTGGTTTCCAAGAAGGTGTGGCAAGATTTGAATTTCAAACCGAGGTATCTTCAGTCAAATAATCTGTTTGAAAGTAGAGCTTGTTGATGCAAGCTCTTACAAACACGCAGCATCTCAGCTCCTATTGGGGTGTAGCGCATTCTCTAGTCACCCTACAACTACGGAACTCGCTGGCATATTGCTATTGGCATTGCTAACTAAGTAATAGAGGTGATCAGCAAATACGTCGTCCCTGATACGTGTAGAAATATCATATCTCTCAAAATGTTCTTTTTGGTGATCCAATAGATAGGTGAAAACCGATGATCTTATTATTATGATATTGCCTTCGGAACACAGGTCTTTAAACAATATTTTCCGATATGATTCGTAACGATTAGAGAGAATTATGGCTTTACCATAACTTTCATAGTTGGTGATGAGACCTTTCGTAAAATATGTGGTAAGATCGCCATCGCTGATCCCAATAGAAGAAAAAAGTCTTTCTCCACGAGATGTGACTTCGTTCGTAAACATATTCTGGATTTTGATGGCTAGATCGAAGGCTTCAATACTAGGATGTCTTTTCGTTTCAAAAGGGTGGCCAATGGATAGAATAAAGCCGTCCCCCAATTCTTTAATCAAAAAGTAGGGAGCCATCAGTGGCGCATGTGTATAGTTCTCCATGAAGTAAGATTCTAGACCTGCAATAATATTATTTATGATTTCATTTATGAGAGCTATAGATGCCTTAGATGAGCCCTGAATATCAAAGGTAAGGACTGTAGCTGTTTTAGTATCCACAGGCATGGTTGACTTTAGGTCATAGGAAGCTTTCATCAGTTCCATTTGATGGGGAAAAACCATTTTCGACATCTGCCTGTAAGAATGTTCCCTACTCTTTGTTTCCGTTTCTTTAAAGAAAAATAGCATCATAAGCATGGTTCTTTGAAGTATGAGAAGAGTCGTACCAAAAAATACTCCTGTATAGAGAGCTATGGTCCATTCTGCTCTTAAATGAGTTGGAATGTAAGATATCAGGATATGACCTGTTAATATTGTGGCAAGAATTTTAAATGTTACAATGAGTGGATTGGAAATAAACGTTAGTAATAGAGTTATAGAACCAAGAATGAGAATGTTTATGGAAGCAACTTCTCGACCTAAATCCAGAAAATTATATTGAATATTAAACAGCAAGGCAAGAGCAAACAATAAGTTTAGCACCTCTGTATAAAGCACATAAAGATGTCTTTGTGGGTCAATAATATGGATGATACCAAATATTAAATGGAGAACTAAACAGGGTATATAGGCAAAGGCTGTGAGTGGTTTAGAGTATAGGTAGTTGACTATAAAGGCTATGAAAAAAATTGAAAAAAATAATGGATAACCAAACCTTGAAAGATATAATATACTTATCATATCTGCTAGAAATCCATCCCACTTTTGGGATTTTTCAACCCGGAAAAGGTATATTTTTTTGATGTCCATCTTTACCTAAACAAAAGATTGCAATTCTAATTTATTGAAGCTAACTAGTCGGCGTAATATCTATGCTTTCTAGTTTTTTTAAGTAAGTTCTAAAATTCTAATTACCAGATCCGATAAACTGCTTACAACTTACATAACTTAAATTTTACTCTAATATTTACTTCATTGATATATAAAGGGATGAGGTCTATGGTGTTTTTTTTTCGCAATCTAGATTCTGAAAATGATATCAATTCTTTTATAGGTGGATTTCAAAGAGAGACTGGCTTTAGTCTTGATAAGAACTATCTAAGGCAAGGGCAAATAGTAGGAATGTTTAGCAGAGAAGGACAATTAGTCGGAGGGTATTGTTTAATAACAGAACCTGCATTTCGAAGCTTAATGTTTCTTCCAGAAAATTTAAAACAGAATGTTACGAGGAAATTGAAAAAGGTTGCCGAAGTGAATGGAGTATTCATCAATAAAGAACTACGTAAGCAAGGTGCATCCATGACACTTTGGAATAATATAGGTAAAACAATCTTGAAAAATGGTATCAATAATATCGGATCTGTCAAAACTCATTGGCTGAAAGATGTCTTCCGATACTGAAACTCGGAGGTATTAAATGGACACTTGGCATA
>JBNKNM010000359.1:0-4392 GCA_050293845.1 Pseudobacteriovorax sp.
CAAGATTATCAAACTATTTGGACCAAATGCCTGCGAAATTTATGGAACATCTTAAATTTTCGCGGGAATGTGAGTTCTAAAACCTCTTTTAAGAAAACTTACCTAAAACAAATTGAACTGGGAATTTAAGTAATTTTTTGAGAACTTTTTTGCTTAATATCATGGCTTTGACGCTCCGTCCTCCCTCTCCTTTTGCTTAATATCATGGCTTTGACGCTCCGTCCTCCCTCTTCCCCTCTTCCTACCGAACCCTATGCTTCTTATTTCATCGTATGATTCATCACAAATAGCCAAAGTGAGCACCACGACCAATAGCGCGCGTTCCAGCCATATCAATTCAGGCGCGGGGCGCTTCTTGTGGATCAAGGCTTGGGTAGCAATAATTTACTTGTTAAATGAATCACTTTGGATATATTGCTCCAGGAGTTCACTTATTTTCATTGCAAAATTTAAATAGCCATTCCAGCCTTTTGCGTTTGTCATGACCCCAATTGCAAACTTCCTTTCAGGAACAAGAATAATGATAGAAGAGGCACCCGCCTGACGTCCCGTGTGGCCAATCATTCCATCAATATATTTTGAGAGAAGCATTAATCCATACCCGTATTTATCCTTTTGTGGAATTGCGTCGCGCCAGGAAGGCCCACTATCTGAATCCAAAGTTGCAGAAACAGAAGAAGACATAAGATGTTTTGCTTTATCGTTTATCAATCCGTTATTAAATGCAAGAGCAAATCTAACGAGGTCGGAAGTGGTAGAAAGGTAACCGCCTGCTGGAAGATTCTCACTAACGTCTCTTAAGTCAGCTCTCCTCAGTCTACCATTGTCTATTCTGTAACCGGCAACACGATTGGGGGTAATGGCCCAGACGTCATCTGGCAAGGTATTGCTCATATGAGCTGGATTAAAAATCATTTCCTTCATTAGCTCAGAGTATTGAGTGTTTGCGGCTCCCTGTAAAACACACGCTAAAAGTCTGTAACCCAATGATGAATACTCCCAATCCGTACCGGGAGCGAATAAGAGGTTATCGTCTTTAAATATTTTAAGTGGAGATATAACATCGGTGTATCGCGTATATGAACTCAAATTTTCACGTAGCATTTTTTTTTCAAGTTCAGATTTGAGGTGAGGTGCGCTAGCAGCATTGATTGCTGATTCATAATCAATATAGTGCCTGATGCCGGAGGTATGAGTTAATAACTGTCGCGACGTTATAATCCCCTTTATTTTCCGCGGAAACTCTGGGCAGTAGGTATGTACCGGTTTATCCAAATTGAGTGCTCCAATTGCTTTCAGGCGCATCGCCAAAGTTGCAGTCAGCCATTTGGCTATGGAAGCTGTTCGATATTTTGATTCTGAGGTAGCTTTAACTTGATTTTCAATGTCAGCAAAGCCAAAAGCATTTTCGTATATAATATCATTTCCCAGTCCGATAGAAATTTGTAGGGAGGGTGTCCCGGTATTTTTAATTTCTTCCAGCGCAACCTCTTCTACTTTCCGGGCAAAGCTGGTTTGTGATGTCACACTTTCATCTTCAGCAACGACAGGTGTAATGCTATAAAGCAATATGCTAGCGACCGCAATAATAGCTTTATATTTATAATCCATGGTTTTTCCTATGATTGATCTTTTCATCTCTCCGCCAGTGTTTTCATGTTCATGGGACAACGCCACTGAATGTGAATTTTCTATGATACCTGGAATACTATACCTGACTTTCCGCGTATTTTAAATGAAACTGTCACAAAGAGAGTCGAATTGATCGACGCGAGTATTTGAGAATCTATAGTGTTACCGTACCTTCTAAATTTACACAAAGGATGGCGATGATCGTCGGGTTAGGTTAACTCTGAATAGCCTCGAATAAAAAAGAGAGCTTCAATCGTTGGTAAAGAAGATCAACGATTAGTAAACGAAAAACTCATCCAAAGAAAGCTGCATCTTATAGGTTGCATTGATCTCTCTAGAAGGGTCATGAACGGCTTCTAAAGTTCCTGTAAAAGAAAACTCAATATCATCACCTTCTAGAGTTTTAATCGTTCCTTTCTCAAGATTTACTGTACAGCCATCGGTTTGCCTTCTCGGATGAAATCGGACACATTCTTTGAAGAATACAGTGGTTCCATCTATAATTTTAGGCGTTGGTTCGCCGCAGAATTCATCATCCAACTGATTGAATAGATTATAACGGCTTGAATACGTTTCTATGCTAGGTAACAGCAAGTCATTGGTCTCGCACTTAATCGAAAGTTCTAATTCCTGCATCGGGTGCTGATCGTCTGTTATGTAGGTGGTGGTGCCATCATCTCGTTGCTCTATTTTGTACTGGGTAAAGCGATAGAAAAGTTTGGGAATAACTGGCTGATGGAAGCCAGTTAGTAATAAATCATCGCCAAGCTCTGGTGTATTGTCGGTTACGGGGGTGCTCTCATGATCCAAAACCATAATTAACCTGATCAAAACCGCTGTCATCGCTTCGTCTTAAGCCATTATCCACCCTTAAAAAACGAGGGATAAGGCTTTGACCCCACCTCGCAATAAGCTTAATAAAAAATCCACAATATAACTGCTAGATAGTAGTCAGCGGAGGTCGATGCTACGCTTCCAATGACTAGTCATTAGTCTAATAAACAATGCACCAATTGAGTCGGCTTTCAGCTCCGAGGCCTTCATCTACTAGTTTGCATGTAAGACCGTCTAAGCATGAAAACTCAGCTCCTGCACCGCCACCTGCGTTGCGACAGAGTTCAACAAGTTTTACCCCATCAACCCTCAGGGTTGCATCCGAGTCTTCAAGCCCGTAGACCATTGTGTGCAGAACACGATCCTCGGTCGATGGTCGAGCAGTGCAGGATTCATTAATTCCAGGTTGGCTTGTGGCACAGCCATAATAATCTAGGGTCGGCTCTTCATCGAAGCTCCAATATAAGTTTGCGTTCCCAAATCCGGATAACGCAACATAAGCTGAAGCATTTGCTTGAATGGCAATTGGCTCCGGTCGCCAAACCTCGTTGGCAGAAATGTGCTTCTGCGATTCAAACAGAGTTTCTTGAATGGCTGGCGTGTCTATGTCATATGGAGAAAACCAACATCTTGGTCGAGCTCTACGACTGCCATCATATTCTTGACAAGCAAATGGTCTTGCTTCCACAAATGCTCCCACTTCATGGTTGTTGGGGAAGTGAACGCCTGGAATAAGGCCATCTTCCCATGTCACATCGCACAGGGCACCTGCCAAATAAGTATCTAATCTGCATTGGGGAGCAGGATGTATTGTTTTTGTGCGTTCGACGACGCTCGTATCTTGAGTTGCAAAATTTGGCGCCTCACTCCGTCCAAAAGCAGCGATGGCCGCTGCAGACTTACCTGCAAGAGCTATGCGGTAGCATAGATTTTGTTTTTGGGTGGTCGCGTAGCTTCTATCGCAGTGAGCCTTTGCAATTAGGTTATCAGCGTCTTGGGAAATAAGTTCTCTGAAAATTTCATTATCTAAATCATTGTCCCATATTTTCTTTGCACAGCTAATTGCGGCAAAATAATCTGATTGACCCTCGCTGGCCGCCCATACCGAGTAACTAAATGGCACTCCACCCAAGTGATGACCAAGCTCATGGCAAACTACCATTGAGAATCCATCGGGAGTTGTAGGCTCTGCCCGAGCTAGCCCACCAATCATCGTAATCATCCAGATGTCAGCATTTCTGTTAGCATATGCATTAATAGTGGGATCGTCCCAAAGTCTGATAACATCGAGAGTGGCTCCAAATTCATTTTTTATGATGGGCTCATAAATCCTTTCAAAGCGATCCAATATTTCGTTAAAAGTTTTTTCAGATATACCTGAATTAATACTCAGTCCTTGGATAGAATCGAACTTGGTGTGCAAATCATTTTCTGGTAGAAAAGAATGAGCAAAAGCAAAATCTGAAAACAAACAAGCAAGCGCTAGTATTATTTTAGCAACAACCTTCCACAAACCTATTACTCCCATTATTAGAAATTTCAACATCAGAATCTGATTGACTTAGATCCATGATTTGTAGCTTTCTCATTTTATTGGCACCAACCATTGCCTGGAACCATTAAAAAATTGACATGCATGATATCTACGGGAAATTAGATCTGATTCAGGCCTTAGTCAATTAAAGATAGCTAAATAATATATAATCTACATTGAGTGACTAAAGAGAACGCCCTCGCAGGTAACCCATTCTTGCCAGCAAAGGAAACAGTTTCTCTGGTTTTTCTGAACGGAGCGCTTCCATATACGAAGCTCAATCCATATAAAGTCAGCAGTAACCACTCAATGTCACTGGAAACTAGTCCTAAAAACCGTCAATTTTACAATCATGTATCCAAGAAAGCAGATATTGCCAGACAACTCATATT
>JBNKNM010000360.1:0-4372 GCA_050293845.1 Pseudobacteriovorax sp.
CAAGGGCCACAGCACATGCTTTTCCTATTCCGCGCGAAGCTCCGGTAATTAGTGCTACCTTCTCACCCATCGTACACCTCCACTATGATAAGGGCTCCACGAAGGAATAGCATGATTGCCGGAAGGGAACAAGATTATCAATGTATTGTCACACTAGTTTTACAAGTTGAGGTCGAATTGACTTACCCTGTCTTCTTGCTGATCTGGGCCTCTCTCTGACTCAGAATTTTCTGTATCCTGATCATCCCCTCCACAATACTCACGGTGCCAAGCCAAATGCCATCAAGGTCATTGCTGGCATCAGGGTGAAAGCCTTCATGGGCAGCACGGTTTCTAAAGTCTTGGAATACATGGAGAGATTTACAGAACTCGAACAGTTCTTCATCGCTCATAGTGGGAAGGGGAAATAGGTTATTGAGCCCATAGCGACACTCTTTGCGAGAAAAGCAGATAAAAAATAGGGCAAATGCTTTCAAACCATCCAGTGTGAATCTTCTTCCAGGCCTGAATTGACAGATGGCACGAAGCATTTTTCGCAGTTTAAAGCGACTAAAAAATGGAATTGTATTGATAATGGATAAGTTTTCAATATAGCGCTCGAATTCATCCATGGCGCGGGGAATAGGACGAGCGTATCCAAGAATATCGAGCTTGCGCTGCAATATACCATGTCTTATCAATTCACCAGTGGTATGTTCAAATTTTTCGCGAAAGCTGAGTTCGAGTGCTTTATACTGCATATCAATAGCAGGGCTTAAATCGATGGTCTTTAAGTTTCCAGAGTACTCCACCTGAAGGTGAAAAAATTGAGCCGTTCGCAAAGCGCGTTTGGCTTCACCCGATAGCAGTTGGTAGTCAGCAATCTTGTCAGCTAAGAGTTTATCAAGATTAGCTGTTGTAGGCGCATCAGGGAGACTTTTGGCATTTTCTTGATTGGGCTCCTCAGGTTCTTCAATTAATAGAAGGGAGGAGATGGCTTCACGAAGCTCCCATGTAGGATTCTCACCCGATCCATCGTATTTAAGATCGTTGATAGCACTACGTAGTTCAGATTGCAGTAAGGAAAGATCCGCTTCTTGAAGAATTTGGGTGATTTCCATTTGTAGGTGGAAAGAAACATTAGGCCTTGTCAGAAAGGCCACCAACTCCTGTATGGAGCGATTGGTATTAATACCTGACAAGGCATAGATAATACACCGCAAAACATCTTCTTCTTTGGAACGAATGTAATCAAGAAGCTTCAGCGCTGCATTATCAATTCCTTTATACCGGCCAAGAGTATCAATAAAGCAAAGTTGAAAGATATTGGGAGCGCGACGTGCTGACTGTGACAGAGAGTCCAGTTTGCTGGCATCGGGTTTACGCCATGCTTGAACCAACTCTTTCCAATAGCCGTCATTGATGAATTTCTGGGGGGTATAATCCTTACCGCGATAGGCGACATCAAAAAAAGCTTCTCGTTCCAAGATCTGATCGTCATCTTCTACATTTTCGTGATAGCTTGTAATTTCGACAAAGTCGCAAGTATGGGGCTGAGCAAGAGTGTTTTGCTGCTCCTGCAACACTTTGTCAAAGCTAGAGTTGCCATTGGGATTAGAATTGAGAACCGTTGAAAATTTTTGGGGAAGTTGAGATATGTAAGCAGCGGGATCAGGAGCCTTGGTAGCAAATTCCCGGATCAGCTTCAACACCTGATCCCTACTCCCCACATGAACTAAATTGCCAATGATGGATAGGCTGGTTAGAAAATGTTCTGTAGTTTTAGAGATTTTTAGGGTTTCCAGGAGGGTATCGCTAGAAATTCCCGAGAAAAGCTCCCAGCTTAATTGAGTAATTTCCGGTAGGCGACCAGTCTCCAATTCAGCAAAAATCCAACTTAGGGTTTCTGGCTTGATCTGGTAGCGCTCCCAGATCATGGGCCACATATTCAAAAGTTTGCTTCTATTAGTTTTATTAAGTTTGGAGCCGGCCAACTCATTAAGGGCATTGACTCTTATCTTATTGCTGATTTCATTACTGACAGCTCCATGGAGCTGTGTCCAAATTCCCGATAATCTATGATCGACCTCTAATTTTTTAGCTGCTTTGAAGTCGTATCTGTAAAGGTAAGCGAGAAAGTAAGGAAGCGTTCTTTCTGGAGGGGCGTTATTGGTATAGATATCATGGATGGATTTCAAAGCAATCTTCTTGAATTTTTCTGACTCTACATTCCATTGCAATGCGCGAAAAAAGAGCAACGCTAGAAAAGCAGGAGACATGTCCTCTAGTCCATCCCAGCCAATAAAGTTTTCGACGACTTTTGCTCCACCTCCAAACCATGCCAGTTCTAGTAGAGTATAGCTGACCCGCTGGGTTAAATGAGGGTCATAACTGAGCGGAATGGTTCGATGCCAAAGGGTACACTGAGATCTTAGGGCCCATTCCCAGAGAGCTGAACTGCTGACATTTTGATTCCATTCATTGACATGTCTTGTCAAAAAATCCTCAAAAGCCAGATTATTTTTATTAGAAATAGTTCGTATGATTGAAGTTTTTTCTTCATCACTCAAGCATAGGCATAGAAGATCCCGCGCGATACTAATCGGAATCCATTGATCCTCCTCGCGCATAGTTTCAAGTTTATGCAGCCGTTGCTTTGCACTTGATTGATTGAGATATTCCACAAGCATTTTGTTCATTTAACAATCCATTGGCAACAGTCATGAGGTTGGGTCCTATCCTATTATATCATAGAATATAAAGAGGAGATAAGATAGGAGTGCTGCTAAATGAAATGTTTAACGGGTTTGTTGATATTGTGTGGGACTTTTAGCGCCCTGGGGAAAACCCTGAAGTTCGATGATATTCAGCATTCGCAGATTACCTTAGTGCGTGGTGTCACTTCACTATATTTGAAAAATAATATTCTCTATGAAACGGGGGACTTCGCTGACTTCTATATCAGGTCTCAGTATAAACCTAACCCTGGCCCCCATCAACTGCCTTTTGGAACTATAAGAAATGAAACTGATTTTACAACTAGAGTTAAGCTACCTCAACGGGTTAGTAAAGGTTACTGGCGCGGCGTAGTTCCATTTAAAAAATATCTTTTGATGTTAGAGGGCCGTAAAATGAAAGTGATACTGGATCTTAACGGTCAAGGTTTTTCATTATTTAGTAGTATTGTCGTTGATCGCTTTTCACCAGCAGATGATAGCAGGGGGAAAGCTACAAGTGCGGAAGTAGCAAACGCGATATATCGATTTACTAAAAAATTAGACAAGAGAGACAGTGGAGACATTATATTTTCTGGTATTGTGCCGATGCCCCAACAATGGGGTGGGGAGAAGGATCGCTTTTTTGTCTTGACTCAGATTTCTGGTTTTCCTATTTTTACGATGCATTGCCAGAACAAAGATGGACTGGTTTGTTTATTGGAACACCAGTGTTTTGTAGAAGGTCTTAATGATAACAGTAGCTTATCAGGTATTGCTGTTAGCATCAAAAGAAGACAATTACTTATTGCATCAAGAAGTGACAATAATATTTCTATCATGTCTTACAAAAGCTGTTATCAAATTGAAAAAATCGCAGAATTAAATTTACCAAAACAGCTACATGAATTGAATGGAGTGCACGTGGATCATGAAGATAATCTCTGGGTCTCAACTACCTTTCCTGATGACTATCGCAATGCTTCGGTTTATAAGTGGCCAGCCACTTCCTGGTAAATTATAGTAAGATACACAGCATTTTAAGAGTTGATATAATAACCGGGTGCGTTAGACAATTTCAAATTGATCTCTATCTCTAAAACTGGCAAATAACTTTTACTAGCAAGCCGAAGAAGAAAGGCATGATTCTACCGAGAAATGAAGTTTGGAGATAAAAGCTTCACTCTTCTTGATCTACCAGTATAGCGAGGAACCATCATGCTCTATTACAAATATTTGCCAGTATCAAAATACTCACTTACTAATTTGCAGAAAAAAAGTCTGGTTTGCGCATCCTCATACCTTTAATGATCCCTTTGATTCGCGTCTTTTCTATGGAAGCCTAGACAACGATTACAACATGGCAATGGCGATCTCAGACTATCTGGAAAATTTGATGAAGAAAGGACAGATTGATCCTGATGATATAGCTACTTGCAATATGATTATCAACAATGTACCAATGTTGTGAATTTCTGTGACAGGAGTGTCCATGGTGTGCTCATTTTCAGTTTTTACCTCTTTTTTGTACTATCGCAAACTTGGTAAAATCCTAAATGGCACTTTTTTACAGCGAACTGGCCAATGTCACATTATACGAAATCTTCATCAAACTTCTCCAGGAAACCCGGTCTCTTTAGGGCCGGGAGGAATGGAGAAGCCCTGCGGCGAGCATCGAA
>JBNKNM010000361.1:0-4360 GCA_050293845.1 Pseudobacteriovorax sp.
GCAAAAAAACATAATAGCTCTGGAGAACTATTACCATCAACCGCTGATCTCAATGGGCTTTCCATTTTCGACGATACACCACCGCCCACGATGCTATCAGAACTTAAGCTTTTTTCTGAGCCTAGCGACTTAAAGTTAATCAGTGGTTTTATACCCTATGAAGTGAATCAGGGTTTTTGGTCGGATGGAGCTGATAAAACGCGATGGGTATATATCAATCCCCAGAAGGAGATCGAGGTTGGGACGGAGGGTTATTTAATCATTCCTAATAATTCCATAGTCATCAAACACTTTTCACTTTCAGACAGGAATGGTCCGATTCCAGTAGAAACTCGTCTACTAGTAAAAAAAATAGGAGTATGGCAAGCCCTTAGCTATCGTTGGAACGCCGATAAAACTGATGCCGTTCTCGTGGAAAAACCCATGCAAGAGACATTCACTTGGCTAACGTTCCAAGGAGAGACAAAAGAAATAGATTGGTTTTTTGCTGGGGGGACTTGCCAGTATTGCCACAATGCAGCTACTGAAACCGTTGCAGGATTATCATTACCGCAGTTAGATAGAGAAGTCAGTTATGGTCATAATAGCATCCATCAGTTGACAGCATGGGAGCAATTGGGATGGTTGTCTTCCAGTATAGTGGATGAGCAAAGGCAAGGCTTTGTAACTCCTCGGATCGACGATAGCACGACTCCAATTTCGGTGCGTGCCCGCAGTTATCTAGATATCAATTGTAGTGTCTGCCATCGCCCCAATGGGAGAGAAGCTAGTCTCGACCTTCGCTATGATGCAGATCTCAGTAAATACCTTAATGCCGAACCCCGCTTCGGTGATTTAGGAATAGATGGTGCAAAAATTATTTCCACAGATCCGCGTACTTCACTTATCTTTTTGCGGATGCAGCGCACTGATAAGTATCATATGCCATATATATCAAGCCATGTAGCAGATACACAAGCACTAGATTTACTGGAAAAGTGGATTGTAAGTGGAGAGTTTTAACCTATTGCACGATCTGGGTATATTAAAGAGTATTTCCATACCTCATTTATAATCAGTTTGGTGTTGAAACTGGGGTGATTAATTAACTGAGGAACTCAGTTAATTAATCACAGCTGTTACATCCCGCTTGTGAATGAGCTGATCTGAGGAATCGTAGGCCCAAATACGAAAGCTCTGGGAATGGACTATGACCTTAGGTGTCGTTGCATAATAGATCAGACGATTTTGTCGTGTAATGCTTTCTGTCAGTTCAAGGCGTTCATCTTGGCAGTCAGCGGCCGTAGTGTCCTCAATTTGACAAAACTCTACAGATTTAACATCGTTGGGAGCTGAAATACTTAGGAAGTAGCTTCCGGCACTAGCTTCCTGGGCCGCAATGAAGATATCGCTATCGATACCGGTATAAATTTGCTCTATAAGCCCTTCGTATTGTTCTTGCGCCGTGCTTAAGCCAGCATAATGGGAGAAGAATGCCAAGCCAAGTTTCGTGATGTTAATTGCTAAGTCTGGATTGTTCAGGTTGTCGAATGTATCCAGGTTGGTGTGAATTTTTTTATTATAATTTGTCGTATCTTCAAAAGGAAAAAGGGTGGGGATGCCCTGCTGGTAAAAGGACTTATGATCCGATGTTGCACCATGAGGCAGGTTTCCCGTACTGTAAGCTCCTTGAATATAGTTATTGATAAGCTGGATGCCATGGCGACGAAGATTAATAGAAGTATCATCTTTAACAAGATGAATATGACCATCGTTGCCGTCGGCTCCGAACATAGCCATATCAATTTGCATCATGGCGATGACATCCGTGTCTTTGGACGCAATGTCTTGACTTCCCACAAGGCCGACCTCCTCGGCGGCATAGGCTTGGATTTCTATGGTCCTAGTAAATGCGAGTTGCTGGCTCGTGATGATCCTAAGTATTTCGTTGAGAATGGCAATGCCACTGGCATCATCATCAGCTCCCGGAGCTTCTGCACTAATACCCATAACATTGATACTATCAAGGTGGGCACCTATGACCACTTTTTCTGATGAAGAACCCTTAAGTGTAGCGATAACGGATTGCTGATCTGTTAGAGTATGGGATACAGTGTCGATGGTGAACCTGGGATCTTGATTTGTCGTCTTTGAAAATATTTGGGAAACAGCTTCCGATGCTACGGTTCCAGTGCTGTGGTGGCGTGTAGACAAGCTGCTTAGGGATGATATTGTGGCTTTTATGGAGTCAATATCAGCTTGGGTCATGAGTTGGTTAACAGCATCTAAACCCACTTGAGTATCAAATACTGGTGGGCTAATAAGCTTTGGAGTACTTACGGTGAAACCAGGGTAAATGATCTGTAGCATACCGCAGCTGTGAAACTCTTGGTGAACCGCTTGAGCAATAAGATCCAGCTGATCTAACTGATCAATGGCAAGCACAGCTATATCCACATCATGGTCGTAAGGCTGCTGAGTTACTATATGGGTGAACTTTTCCACAAGGCTTGCTGCATAAGATGCACGAGGGTATTTGACGACGGCTAGGAGCGTTTCGGGAGATTGTAACCGTTGAGGTGAGTGCTTGAGTTGCCAGTTCTGATCTTGCCAGATGATGGCTCCCGACTGCAGGCTGTGGCTATTCCTTTGTTCCCATCTATAAGGGGATTGCGCCTGGAGCTGAGACAACATGAGTAGATAGCAGACCACAATGGCCTTGGTCATTGTAAATCCTGAAATTTGAGAGACGAGTGGGACCAATCTTCTTCACCATTCCATGTGTCAGGTACATATTGCGAACTTTCGGTATTGTCGTTCACGGACTTATCTTTGCGGCTACATTTCCAATGGGTAACAACAAATAAGGTATTGATAAGAATTAACATGCGAAGAGATAGTTTTTTCTGACTCATATATTTTTTCGTACTGGTTAATATAACTAATTATATCAAAATATCTCTTACTAGTAAATAGTAGTGGTCTTGAGGACAATAGTTCCCTTTGGGTATGAATCTACCATTAACATACTAAAATAAAAGAAAATATCTGGAAATACCGCCCAGCTTGTTTAGCAAGTGGCTGTATCCGTCCGAGGATATTCTATACAGGGGGAAATGCAAATGTCAGAGAAACCGCTCATATGGATTGTTGATGATCAGCCCGAGTTTCTAAACAATCTTGCCTTGACCCTTGGAATGTTTTTCCAAGTTAAATCATTTACATCTAGTAAGAAACTTCTGGAAGAGCTGGAGCAAGAAAATACCAGAGTCCCACAACTCTTATTATCCGATTATCGTTTGGAAGAAGATCAATTGCTTGTGGATTTGCTCGACCTTCCGCAGTTTCAATTCATTATAAAACAGAGTCAAATACTGGTACTATCAGGAAATCCTTCGCAACTAACGATCAACCGCCTCCTTGAAAAAGGGGTTCTAGACTTTATCAGCAAACCTGCCAATGTTGATGAACTTGTTGTCAAAATCAACCGAGCTATTGCAAAGAGTCGTACAAGAGATGGACATATTGAATATCATGGACATATAATTACTAACCCCATCAAACGGCTGCTTTATTGGAATGACAAATGCTCAGATGAGTTAACCGGTCGTGAGTTTCAGATATTAACAGCCATCCTCAGGGCAGGGTCGGAAGGGGTTGACAAGCGCAGTTTAGTGGAGCAGGTTTGGTCTGGAAAAGCCATCGACCCTAGTGCTCTGTCGGTACACCTATCAGCTCTCCGAAAAAAGATCAGAAAAGCAAACGTTGTCATATCTTACGACCGAAAACTTGATAGCTACAGAATTGATGGGGACGAGTTGATATCCGATGCATCTTAAAAATTTGAGTCAGAAACAATTTGATCTGCAGCATTTATCAGGTGTTATTAGCACTAGTAATTTTTTACTTTTGAGTACATGGTTTTTTATCATGGCAGCATATCATTTATGTATCGTCGCCGTGCTTTTGGCCGTCTTTTTTGGTGCTGGGGCTGGAAAAATTCCATGGGTAAGACAAGTCCTCATTCAAGGGCTTTTGGCGTTTCTGATTATGGTTATGCTACTGTTTTTTTATAAGCAAGAGCTACCTATCATCATACCCATCGTGGGTATTCTTGAAATATTCCTCATTATGGGAATCTATTGCCATAATTTAAAGTTGATGGTCGAGAAGTTTTCCTCTGAGAAGAAAAATAGGGATGCGCTCCTGGTTTTGTTAGGTGTGTTTTGTCATGATTTATCTACACCTGTGATGGCCATTGGTCTAATCTGCTTCCAGAAGAAAAATACTCCTAGTATAAGCGATGCTGAGTTACAGGCTTGGCAGGAGGTTTATAAGCTTGTCGAGCGAGAGAAGTATCTCATTGATAATATAAGAAAAA
>JBNKNM010000362.1:0-4323 GCA_050293845.1 Pseudobacteriovorax sp.
TGAATTCTTGTCGAAATCAATCCCAAACGGTTCTGTTCCATAATTTATGGCATTCCGTCGATATTGAGAAGTTACAACGAAAGATGTTAAGTTAGGAATATAACTTTAAAAAAAACTAATCTCTTAATAGTTTAAGAAAGGATGAAATGAAGCTGTCAATTTTAAGAAACTTAAAAATTATTACCCTCCTCGGTTTCGCGGTCTCCTGCGGTAATTCGGGGTCATCATCAAAATCTCCGGAAGTGGCACCTGAAAGTTCATCCGTGAAAGACGGATACTATAGTATTTCTGATAACGATGGACATTTCGTTAAACTCAAAGATGGTAAACTAGCTTACTTTGTTAATTTTGGCGAAAATGAAGACGGTGATATTGTCATTGGTCTTCGTTATTTGGCCGAACAGTCTATAGATGGTGAAACCGTCAGCTTTGCTATAAAGCAATCCTGTAGCGAAGATGAGAATGGCACAACGACGAGGGCAACTATAAAAATAGAGGAGCAGAATTTTACCTTAACTTATGGTGACCAAAGCACTGAGAACTATGTTTTCGAAGGTTCTGAAGATCCAGATGAAAGTCCTATGCTGGTATGTGTTGACCAGGATCTTGAAATTACAGGAGAAGTTCCTGAGCGTATTTCTAAGCTGCTTGAGGATTGGCAATTATAGCTTTCAACTCTCTAGGAATGAAAGAACAGCTATCTCAGCTAGCTGTTCTTTTTTTCATTGATAGAAGGAGAATTGTGTTGTGATTTGCTCCAGACTCCTTTTTGAAAAACCTTGTGGCAGTAAGCTAATTCCTATGGACTAAAAAATAGAAATCAATAGTGTCGGCTACCTTGTCAACTGAAGAACCATACCATGGCTGTCGCGTGGGCCCCGGAAGACCTCTTCCTACGATCATTTCGGGAAGATCACGGTAGGTCTGGGTCTACCTCAATACCATCTGACGCATAAAAGATTGATTTCAGATTTGAACTGCTAGTATTTAAATGGATTTTGTCTGGAAATTATGCCATTATCGATATTATTTCTTGAAAATGCTAGCTTAACCTAGCATCAAATCATCAGCTCTGCACCTACGCCCAAAGCTCCGGCAGGAAACAGATTCCGTCCAATTTAGATGACCAGACTGGTAAAATTGAGTACACTTTCGCCCGTGCTCATATAAAATAAAGCCAAAAGGGGCGGAGGAATTTTGAAAATTAGAAAAACGAAGAAACTTATTAAATTGGGGTCGATCTCTCTAGCCATCGTCCTCACTTTATGTGGTTTAAGCTATATTATACGGCCTTATTTGCGAAAGCCTGTTCCCGCTCCAAATGCGGATTGGATTGCACAAGCCAAAAACGTGACGATATACCGAGACAAGCTTGGGGTCCCGCATATTTTCGGAAAATCTGATCGTGATACCATGTTTGGTCTAGCCTACGCACACAGTCAAGATGACTTTAATACAATTCAGACCAGCTTGGCAGCAGCACGCGGCCAACTCGGTCTTCTACAGGCCAGCCGGCTCGCTATATTAAACGACTACCTAGTTAGATTTCTCAATATAGAGCAAAAATCTCAGGACCAATTTGCAAATCTTTTGACACAGGATTTTAAAGAAAAACTGGCAGGCTATGCAGCTGGCCTTAATTACTACGCAGCGCTGCACCCAAAAGAAGTTGACAGCCGTTTTTTACCTTATAAACCCATAGACCTTGTTAAAGGCTTTATCCATAAACTCTCACTCTTTATAGGCGTTGGCACTACGATTGAGTACTTAAATGACCATAGCTTAGATCAATTACGGGTCGGAAGCCCCCTACAAAACAGTTATACATCGCTAATGAGTTGGCCTTTTTATAGGGTACCGCTGGTCATCGGCTCCAATGCGCACGCCGTCGCTGCTAAACGTTCAACCGATGGCTATACACGACTAAATATTAATTCACACCAGCCTTACGAAGGTCCCGTTGCCTGGTATGAAGCTCACTTAGTCTCCGAAGATGGCTGGAATATGATTGGCGCTACATTTCCCGGAGCACCTTTTATTTTACATGGCCATAACCAGACTCTCGGTTGGGCTCACACAGTAAACAAGCCCGATGGTATCGATGTCTATCGACTTGTCATGCACCCAGATGGATCGTCACGCTATAAATTTGGCGATGAGTGGCTTCCCCTAATTGAAAGAGATGAAAATATCACCGTCGATATAGGCGTGAGCAATGTGTCCTTAAGCAAAAAATTTTATGATAGTGTTCATGGCCCCGTGTTTGCTGTCAACGATCAATTTTTTGCCATCCGTTATAGTGGTTTCGATCGCAGCGGCTTAGCCACCGAACAGTGGTTTCGCATGAACAAAGCTCAAAACTTTTCAGAGTGGTACAAATCTATGTCTTTGCAAGGACTGCCTATGATGAATACGATGTATGCTGATCAAGAAAATATTTTTTATGTCTATAATTTCCTTTTACCAGAGCGCGATCAGAACTTTGATTGGCTCAGTGTTTTACCAGGTGATGAACCCCGTGCCCTTTGGAAAAATTATATTAAATTCGAGGATCTACCTCAGCTACTCAATCCTAGCTCCGGATATTTGATAAATACTAATAGTAGCCCGTTCAAAGCTAGCAGCGCTGAAGATAATCTCAATGCAGAAGATTATCCGAAAGCCCACAATATTAGTCGAGCGCAAAACAACCGAGCGTTGCGTAGTCACGAACTTTTCGGTAGCGATACTCAAATCTCTGCTGAGGAATTTCTAAAATATAAGTTTGATCAAACTTACTCCGAGAGATCGAAGTTAATTAAAGACATAATTAAACCTTTGTTAAAACACTACCAGGCGCGTAATGAAAATGAAGCCCAAGCATTAAAACTATTAGAATCCTGGGATTATATTGCAGCTGCAGATTCAAAAGCTGCAAGTATCGCAAATTTACTTTATAGAAATTTATTTAATGATGAAGGCGAACAGGAAACGCTCGACCCCAACATGGAATTTCAAAATGCCGTCAAATTTCTCGTCGAACACTATGGGCGGGTTGATGTCCCTCTCGGAGAATTACAGCTTTTGCGCCGCGGGGAAAAAGAATGGCCGCTAGGTGGTGGTGTTGATCTTCTAAACGCCGTCCATACTAAGGTTGATGGAGATCGTTTAGTTGCAGTCGCAGGTGATAGCTATATTATGGTCGCAGCATTTGGTCCTGACGGGGTACATTCTGCTTCTCGTCATCAATACGGTAATGTCAATCGCCCCCAAAGTAAACATTATACCGATCAGGGAGAAGCCTTCGTCAAACATACCTTGAAACCTTCACTTTTAGATCTCAAAGCGATAAAAGAAAATCTCGAATCCTCTTATCACCCAGGGGACGAGCTATAGATTAGTCGTTATGTTTTTTCATAAACCCATTCAGGAGGCCGCTAGGTTTCCTGAAGGTATTTATTCCCCCACCTACTTATTTCTTGTAGCACAGGCAATAGGCCTTTATGACATGTTTTTTTTAATAAAGGAGCTAATGTGGGCTCGTTCTTAAGATAATGTGGTCCCGCCATTTATGTTCTCGGTCCCAAGATAGCGGATGTTCTCGGGTCGAGCAAATTATGTTCTCAGGTCGCCACACTTATTAATCACAGAAAGCCGACCTGACAAAATAACCAAGCCCTTTCAAATACAAGCAGTTCAAATCAGAGGTCATCCTTTTGTGTGTCAGGTGGTATTTAAGATATGCCCTGACCTATCGAGTTCTGACTGAAATGATGGCAGAAAGAGGACCTTTCATGAATTTCCATCCAATGGAAAATTGTACTAATAACCATTGGGTTATAGTCTACCTTTTTAAATCAAAAGGTTAGACTATTTTTCGCAGAAATTAGATTATAATACGACCTAATGTAAGCTAGCTACATACCCTAAAGTGGGGGATGTTTCGCGTATTGAATCCTTAGAGTTGCATGCAGTAAATCTTCATATGCATACCATTGGCAAATCAGGTCGCATCTATATCCAGGATCAGTGGGGATGGATGGATACGGTTCTAAATATTCCGCGCTGGGACTTGAACTGGCAGCGAGATTTTACTTTTAAACAGTCATTGACTCTAGACCATAAGGCGATGAAAGCCAAAAAATGGTGGTAGAATGTACTTTTCTCAATTTTAAGGATAGGTCTGTTTACGGTTGTTTTGGGAGTGACGATGAGATGTGCTTTAACTTTTCCTATTTTGCTGTGAACTACCAACCTGAAAATCCAGCCGGTTTTCAGGACACCCCTAAAGGGGCGTGGCTTCCAACTACAGGCAAGCCCATAGTTTTCTTTTTTGACGTTTCG
>JBNKNM010000363.1:0-4284 GCA_050293845.1 Pseudobacteriovorax sp.
CAGTGAGAAGAGACGGTGGTTTTAGAAGTGACCTCATATTCTTTGTTGGCTGTGGCTCGGGCTTTTTTCTTTTTGCGATCAGAAGGCTTGTCCCTGAATTGTCCCGCTTTATGGCCTGCCTCTGTCATTGCAATAATATCATTACCGCTTGCCGCTTGCTCAATAATCCAATCGTAGTAGTCTAGTGCGGTGGCTATGAGTTCGGTACGTGTTTTTAGACCGGCCTTTTCTTTAAGGTCATCAATGTCCTTCAGTGTGTCCATGTCAACGTCAAACGCGATACGGTGCTTTTTGGTAAGTAGACCCATATTTAGCAACCCCTTTCCAACATAAGTGCAGTTTATACAGTACCCAAACTCGAGCTTAATGTCAATTTGATATACAATATTCATGTGCATAATTCATGCAGTTAAGTATACCATTTTCATGTACATATCGGGCCGTGCCCCAATGAATCTGAATAGTTGTCGACAAATATTGTATACAACCAAAATCTATAGAACTATTTTTGCAAGGCTTGAGCCAATATAAATAAGGCTAGAAAAAAGTCTAATAATTACGCTAATGTATTAGCCTAAAAGTATCATAATTTACAAGGTATAATTACCGATCTGCGCTAGTAATGTTCAGCATCTGAAGGTTTTGTAACCACGATGAAAAAGTTTTTTTGTATAGCGAATATGAATTTTGCATACCCACGGGGTCTACTCGTTTAGTAAAGTTTCCAGAAGCTCACTTGATATATCAGCCACCGAAGAAACTATATAGTCAGGGGCATAAGAGTAATTTTCAATTTGCTCTTTTGAGGTACCTCCAGATAGGACCAGGATCCCTTTGTACCCTAGCTGCACGGCACCTAAGATGTCGGTTTCCATCGTATCTCCAATCATAATAGTTTCTTCGGTTCTGAGGTCCATTTTCTTGCGGGCTTCACGGAATATGACTGGTGACGGCTTTCCAGGACTAAAGGCTTTAATACCAGTGGTTTCTTCTAACATTTTGACATAAGCGCCACAGCCAGGTCTTACCCCTCCATCTTGCGTGGGGCAACTGGGGTCTAAGTTAGTAGCCACCAACTTGGCTCCATCCACAACCATTTGCACCGCTTTTTCAATGGACTCGAGAGTCATTGTCCGACCTTCACCGATCACCACAAAGTCAGGGTTATTGTCGACTACAGCGAAGTCAACGTTATTCAAAGCAGTTAGGAGCCCTCCTTCTCCGATGACATAGGCTGTGCCTCCTGGTTTATGTTTTTGTAAATAGGCTGCTGTGGCAAGGGCGCTGGTATATATGTGTTTCTGTTCCACATTGTAGCCCAAACGGTAGAGTTTGGTCGCAATATCGATGGGAGTGCGTTGGCTATTATTAGTTACAAACATGAAAGGAACTTCAAGTTTACGCAGCTTATTGATGAACTCGATGGCTCCCTTAATCTGCTCATTGCCACGATAAATCACACCGTCCATATCGATTAAAAAACCACGTTTCATGTATTTGTTCTCCCAAAGAGTTTCTTACTTACAACAAGACTATACCTATACTTGGGGACAAACAAAAGTAAAGGAGTCGTGTGGTATGGCAACTTAGTGCAGGAATGCATCGTCGATTCCTGCACTAAGGTGTGAAATTTAGGATCTGAGATTAATGGGCCCAGTGATGGAACTCCGCTTTTCTTTGAATAGCCTGCTGAGCTGCAGGGTGGGGAGTCACGTCACGATTTTGCTCAAAAAAGAAAGCCTGCCGCGAAGAGTTATAATTGCCAAACTCGTTAAGAGTAGCGGCATCATAGAGGCGGCCATTGATCATGGTGTACTCAACTTTTTCAGAATCTCGGATATTGACTAATGGCTCACCTTCTATCACAACTAGGTCGGCAAGTTTACCTACTTCGATGGAGCCAATATGCTTATCCATCCCTAGGTATTTAGCACCGTCAATAGTACCGGAGCGTAGCGCCTCCCAAGGACTAAATCCCCCTTGAGCCATCATCCACAGCTCCCAATGGGCAGCCAAGCCTTCCCTTTGGCCGTGAGCCCCAATCTGCACGGTAACTCCTTTATCTCGCAACTTTTTTGCGATCTTTGCGACAGCAAAGTGGTTATAATGCTCCTTAGGAGCTTTCATCCGTCGCATGGATCGTGGCTTAACAGCGAAATCGGGGACAAAGGACATCAAGCGCTGATCTTTCCAAACGTCCGTTGTGTCGTACCAGTAATTTTCTCCTTGAATTCCCCCATATGCTACCACAAACGTAGGAGTATAGCCGGTTTGGGATGCAGTCCAAAACTGAATCACATCGTCGTAGACTTCCTGCAAAGGAATAGCGTGCTCTATACCGGTATGACCGTCAGCAATCATGTTCATGTTGTATTCAAACTTTGAGCCACCCTCCGGCACAACCATCATACCCAGCTCCTCGCCGGCAGCGATAATCATCTGCCTTTGAGCTCTTTGGGGCTGCTGGTAGCTCTTAACTGATATAGCTCCCGCATCCTGCAATCGTTTGACATGGAAAAGAGCCTCTTCATAACTACTGATTTTAGCTGTATAACCAGTAGCTTTAGCTCCATAGAGAATAGTTCCTGTAGAAAAGATTCTAGGGCCTAAAATGAATCCCGCTTTTTGCATTTCAGCAGCAGCAAAAATTTCGCTTGTATCGTTCGAAGGATCATGAATTGTGGTGACCCCAAAACTCAAAGAGGAAAAATTTTTCCAATTTTGTTGGGGAATTATTTCTTGACGCCCTTGAGGACCGTGGGCGTGAGCATCCACAAGACCCGGTATGATAGTATGTCCGGAAACGTCAACTTGTTTAGCGTCGACAGGAATTTTAACTTGTCCACGGCGGCCTACAGATTCGATAGTGTTGCCGTTAATGAGGACAATACCATCTTTAATGATTTCTTGCTGCCTTTCGGCGTTGCGCATAGTGACCACGGTGCCACCGATAAGGGCAATGCGTCCCTGGGGAATATCCGCTTTAAAGTTGAAATCAATATCCAGGATTTTTTCGTTGGCAGTGGTTATGGGGGTCCGGCCACGGGCTAGATGAGCAAAAGTCCGATTAAGGCTCTTACTATAGTACTTTGCACCATGGGACCAGAAAATTGTGCGGGAATCAGCACTCCAGTTTATAAATTCACCAGCCTGTTTGGAAAGCAGTTTTACGGGAAGTTCTTCACTTTTGGCAGAAATGTCAATGAGTTTGCCCGTCGATAAAAAGGGGCTGACATAAGCTTTAAATTGCTCTGTAAAACTAACCCACTTGCCATCGGGAGAGACGTGAAAACTAGTAATGTCAGTACCACTCAGATGGATGCGTTCATCATGACCACTGGTGTTAACACTGAACAGCTCTAGCTTATTGTCTTCACTCTTAAAACGAGTTGCAAAAATGCGAGTACTACTGTGACCAAAATGTGGTGAATCACCTTCAGTCAGTATTTTACGCGGGCTAGATTCGAGTTTTTGAAAATATACACCGGGCTGCTCAGACCACTTTCTAGGCAGTAGGTAACCGCCACCAAGCTTTTTGTAGATGATGGCTTCACCTGAAGGGCTGAATTGTGGATCTACATAGTGTCCCGGCTCTCGGCTCACGATGGAGGTTTTTCCTGTAGCAAGGTCGCGGATTCTAATGCTGCCCAACTCTTGGTCATTCCACGTAGTATATAGTAATTTTTTACCATCCCTGGACACGACTGGATAGTATTCAAAGTGAGAATTTTGTTTGGTGATTCTTGTGATTTTTCCTGACTTTAAATCTTTCTCAAAAATGTAACCAACTGCTTGAAATATGATTTTATCCTGGGTAGGGTGCGGTTGGATCCACCTAGCCATTTTAACTTTAAAGATTTCATTATCCATAGTCACAGGAAACCGCAGGGCTTTTCGTATTTTTCTCTTAGTAGTGATGTGGATCGGCACCGTAGTGAGAGTTTGATCAGCAACATTTACTTTTCTAATGCGTCCCTTGGCCCAAAAAACAATTTCTTTACTATCCGGTGTAAAAGCTAACTGAGGAGTATTTCCTAAAGATCCATCAGCTTCCTGTAAGTCACGGTCTAGACCGAGGTAGACTCTTTTTTCTTCTCCGGAATGAAGATCCTTGACAAAAATAGCACTTTCAGTGCCAACACGCCTCACAAAAGCCAGCAGTTTGCCGTTAGGGCTAGGTGTGGGGCGAATGGATCCTCCTGCTCCGTTTACAAAAGTTTCCTCCTGTCCGCTGTCTAGGTCCCAGCGTTTAATAACGAAGATTTCGCCAGATCGGAAGAGCAC
>JBNKNM010000364.1:0-4246 GCA_050293845.1 Pseudobacteriovorax sp.
AAGCGTGTCTCACGTGACCATGCTTCGGACATCCTAACTACAGGATGCTTTCGACTTCAGTCGAGAGAGGATGTCACAAGAATCAATATAATTTTCTGAATAGGAAGACAGGTGTAATTGCTTTGGCTTTTTTGATATAGGTTAATTTTAGCAAACCAGGATCTTAATTTACTTGAGAATATGATTCAAGTCACCAGCTACTAACTCCTAAAAACCTTGGAGATTCTATGTCCCCTTATATGACACAGAGGATTTAACTTCGACTATAGGTATTTTCTCAACAACACAAAGTCTGACATAAAATATCTCGTTTTCTATTTTTATGTTATACAAAATAGGTTCCCTGTAAGCTAAACTCATTTAACCATTTATAGAGGTGTGATATGAAGAAATTTTTATTCTTGATGACTTCGGTAGTCTCTGATTCGGATTTTGCGATAAAGTTAATGTCCGTTATCGCCGCTTCAGTTTTAGTTACTTCTACAGGTGCTACAGCTGCTGTGCACGCCGATGATCATGATCCTATCAACTCGTTTGTCTTTACTTCGGGGGAATTAAACACGTTTGCTTCAGGAATAGAGCGTGGATATGACATAAGTGGTTATGCAAGAATGATTCGTACGCCAGACAATAAAACGTTTGTTTATATTGAGGCATATGGATTAATGGCAGACACAACCTATCCGACTCATGTTCACAACAAAGCGTGTAACGATTCCAACGGTGGTGGACATTATCAGCATGAAATCGGTGGTCCGGTAGATTCAATAAATGAAATCTGGCTGACATTCACAACGAACATCGAAGGTATAGGAAAAGGTTTTGCCAAAAATGATTTTTATTCACGACCAGAGGCTCAATCCATTGTTGTTCATGATACCGATCTTGCTCGCATTGCTTGTGTTGATTTAGAATAAGAAAAATATTTTTGCTATCCGATATACTACAGTCCAGGTCCTTAAATTACTGAGGTCTGGTCTGGTATGTTTATTTTAACTTACCGGTAGCGATAGCAGTAATGGTCTCCTGAGCGGTAATGTCGCAAACTTGAAACATATGAATAATCAAACAATATAGTCGAGCAAAGTCACCGTTTGATTCGAAGAATGACAAGGCTTATGATTGGTTTTCAAAACTTCTGGTTGGCAGCAACTACAATCGCAGGAATTGAAATGGATCACATGCTTTATCGTATTCAGATTGAAATCCCAGGGCAGACTCCCCAAGAGCTCTTTATGGCAGCTCGCTGCATAACTGCGTCCGCTGAACGATATTACTGTATCTATACATATTTTTTCGACACTACCAAAATTTGGACTTGGATGAAATTGCACAAAAGATTGACTATATCAGAGTCAACTAGATCTTTCGAGTTTTTTCAGGTGAAGATCACGACTTGCTATCCGCAATAAAAAGGAATACATCAATATAAGAGGTAGAGATTCGGTATTACGCATCGGGTATCTACGCATATGAGAACGACTGTCGAGATTGCCTTATTTTTATTAAGGAGAAATCCCGCTACCGGAAGGAACAGGCCATGAAGCATCATAAGTACGTCTACTTTTTTGGAAATGGGAAAGCAGCTGGCGATCCAAGTATGAAGCGATTGTTGGGTGGCAAAGGCGCAAATTTAGCTGGGATGACAGCTTCTGGAATACCTGTACCTCCGGGTTTTACAGTGTCGACAGAGGTTTGCTATTACTTCAATAAAAATAACAATACCTACCCTGCTGGTTTACAACCACAAATTGATAAAGCGCTGCAGTGGGTCGAGGAATGCCACGGAGCTAAATTCGGTGACAGCCAAAACCCTTTATTAGTTTCTGTCAGAAGTGGTGCAGAAAGATCGATGCCAGGAATGATGGACACCGTTTTAAACCTCGGACTTAACCACGAGATTGTTGAAGGGCTGGCCAAAATATCCGGAAATCCTCGTATGGCATGGGATTCATACCGACGGCTTATAGATATGTTCGGTGACGTCGTTATGGGAGTCAGTCATGAGTACTTCGAAAAATCACTTACAGCCATTAAAAAGAAGGCACATGCCAATGAGGACTGCGAGCTTACAACGGAGCACCTCAAAGAGTTAGTCAAATCATATCTACAGATATATGAAAATCATGTAGGATCACCTTTCCCACAAAACCCCCATGAACAATTACGATTAGCCATTAAGGCAGTGTTTGAATCTTGGGGCAAAGATAAAGCCGTTTCCTATCGAAAAATAAATAAAATCACAGGCCTGCTAGGCACAGCGGTCAATGTTCAGGCCATGGTTTTTGGAAACATGGGGGAAGATTCTGGTAGTGGAGTCGCATTTACGAGAAATCCTGCCACAGGTGAAAATGAATTTTACGGTGAATTCTTAGATAACGCTCAAGGAGAAGATGTCGTTGCAGGAATCAGAACACCTATGACGATGAAAGTTGTTCAAGAAAAATGGCCACAGATCTATCAGCAGCTATTATATATCCGCAACCAGCTGGAACAGCGGTTTCGAGATATGCAAGATATAGAGTTTACCATTCAGCAAGGCAAGCTTTACATGCTCCAAACCCGAACCGGTCAGCGCACAGGAATGGCCGCAATTCGTATGGCTATCGATATGGTACATGAACATCTTATTGACGTAAAAGAAGCCTTAAAACGCATCAATGGTGATCATGTCGCCCAGCTGCTTTATCCTGTACTTGACCCTGAAGCAAAATCTGCTGCCATAAAAGACGACCTCTGTCTTGGCGTAGGCCTTCCCGCTGGACCTGGTGCTGCTTCAGGAAAGGTCGTCCTGAATCCGAAAGATGCCGAAATGCAGAGATTAAAAGGTGAACGGGTTATTTTGGTGCGGAGGGAAACATCCCCTGAAGATGTATCTGGCATGTGGGCAGCGGAAGGTATTTTAACCTCCCGAGGAGGCATGACGTCCCATGCTGCTGTTGTGGCAAGAGGTTGGGGTAAATGCTGTGTTGTTGGTCTAGATGAGCTAAATATCGATTATGAATCAAAAACCTGCGAGATTAAGGGCAAGGTCTTCAAAGAAGGTGACGACATCTCTCTAGATGGCTTTTCAGGTGAATTGCTGCTAGGGAAAATAACCACGTCTCCTAGCCCGGTTATTTCTGGTTTGCTTCATAATGATGTCACAGCCCGCCAAAGTCAAACCTACCACGATTTTGAAGAAATTATGGGGTGGACTGAAAAGTTCAAAAGTATCGCCATTAGGACCAACGTTGATACTCCACAGGATGCTGCTGATGCTGTTAAATTGGGGGCCGAAGGCATTGGCCTTGTTAGAACCGAACATATGTTTTTCGAAAGCGACCGGCTCTGGGTCATGCGAGAATTCATTGTGGGATTAAATGAAGTAAGTCGCAAGAAGGCCTTGGGCGAACTGAGAAAATTTCAACAAGAGGATTTTTCTGGGATCTTCTTAGCAATGGCTGGCCGACCGGTTACCATCAGGCTCTTAGATCCACCTTTACACGAGTTTCTACCTCAAAACGAGGAGGGTTACCGCGAACTTTCAGACAGATTAGCAATCCCGGTAGAAAAATCAAGGGAGCTGGTGGAAACGTTGCGAGAAACAAACCCAATGCTTGGTCACAGAGGATGCCGTTTGTCAGTGAGCTATCCTGAACTTTGTCGCATGCAAACAGAAGCAATTATCCAAGCAGCAATGGATGTGTCTCATACAGTTGGTGACTTTGAGGTTGAAATCATGATCCCGCTGGTTGGTAATATTAAAGAGTTCCAGTACCTCGCTAATATCATCCATCAGACTGCTGAAAACTTATTTAAGCAGCACGGTAAAAAAATCCAGTACAAACTTGGAACTATGATAGAAACGCCACGCTCAGCATTGATTGCCGGCAAACTAGCTGAAGAAGCAGAGTTTTTCAGCTTCGGAACTAATGATCTAACTCAAATGTGCCTAGGAATTAGCCGTGACGACGCCGCGACTTTTCTGCCAATCTATCTAGAGAAACGTATTTTTACCTATGACCCTTTCGAAAGAATCGATACCGAAGGCGTCGGAGAACTCATGAAAATGGCTACTAGGAATGGCCGTCAATCCAGAGCCAATATCAAAATTGGTATCTGTGGTGAGCATGGTGGCGACCCGGCTTCTATCGAGTTCTGCCACAAAGCCGGCAACAACTACGTGAGCTGCTCTCCCTTCCGCGTTCCGGTAGCCCGTTTGGCTGCTGCCCAGGCTGCGCTGAAGGAAAAAGGTGTAACCGCC
>JBNKNM010000365.1:0-4245 GCA_050293845.1 Pseudobacteriovorax sp.
CCTAAAGGAGTCCTATTAGTAGGGCCTCCGGGAACAGGAAAAACCCCTCTTGCTAAAGCTGTTGCAGGCGAGGCTGGTGTCGCATTTTTCACTATTAGTGGTTCCGAGTTCGTCGAGATGTTTGTGGGAGTCGGTGCTGCAAGGGTTCGCGATTTATTTGAACAGGCAAGGACAAAAGCACCCTGTATTATTTTTATTGATGAACTAGACGCCCTTGGCAAGGCGCGCTCCTCTGGCCCTATGATGGGTGGAAACGATGAAAAAGAGCAGACCCTGAATCAACTTTTGGTGGAACTAGATGGCTTTGACGCTACCTCTGGTATTATTTTGCTTGGCGCCACGAACCGTCCAGAGATTCTAGATCCTGCGTTGTTACGGGCTGGTCGGTTTGATCGACAGATACTAGTCGACAAACCAGATAAGGTGGGGCGTGTTCAAATTCTTAAAGTTCATACTAAATCTATCACCGTGGTAGCGGATGTGTCCCTGGATGACGTGGCGGCATTAACTCCAGGGTTTACAGGAGCCGACTTGGCAAACCTAGTGAATGAGGCGGCCCTTATTGCGACTAGAGATAAGGCTCAGGCTGTGACAATGGAACACTTTACGGCTGCTATTGAAAGGATTGTTGCCGGCCTGGAAAAGCGCAATCGATTACTAAATCCTCTCGAGCGTCAAGTCGTAGCCCATCACGAAATGGGACATGCTATAGTGGCTTGTGCCTTGCCCCATTGTGATTCGGTGCACAAAGTTTCGATAATACCACGAGGCATAGGTGCATTGGGCTATACGATCCAACGGCCCACAGAAGATCGCTATCTAATGACTGCGCAAGAGCTTGAATTTAAAATGACAGTCTTACTTGGTGGTCGTGCTGCTGAAACTTTAATTTTTAAGCACTTATCTACGGGTGCTTCCGATGACCTAAGTAAGGCTACGGATATAGCCCGTAGCATGGTAACGCGTTATGGGATGGAGGAAACCTTAGGACATGCAACTTATGATAGTCGCTCTCAAGGATTTTTGGGACTGCATGATTTCGGTGGATACCAGCGAACTTTTAGTGAGGAAACAGCGCGTGAAATTGATTTATCTGTTAAAAAGTTAGTTGACGAAGCCTATGAGAGGGCCAAAGAAATCTTAGCGGCGAACATTAAAATACTCCGGGAAAGCGCCGAGCAGCTCCTTAAACAAGAAACTCTCGGTGTAGACGATTTGAAACCTTACTTTTCTAAGGTACAGCGTCTTATTTCAAAGGAAAACGATTTATAAAAATCTACTAGCCGCTCTTCCATCTTTGCTAGTAGTGAGTACCACTCTTCCTTGATGCTGTGGCTAGCACTCACTTTACCTACCCTCTTTCTCCAAATCGTCCAGGCAGTTGTATAGCTGGTTTTCGCTCTGGAGCAAAAATAATTTATTTTGGAACTCATCAATTTTGTAATCAAGATTACGAATAACTTCAATGTTAAAAGGCAGTACTTCAGGAGTATTACCTAAAGCATAGTTTGATTCTCCTTTTGACGATAGAATTCCTCCACCGAAAATACGGCGTCCTTGCGTTGTTTCTATAAGCGGAAATTCTACACCAAACCAAAATAAACGCTCGAATTGTCGAAGCCGTTCAGGTTGATTAAGGTATTTACAAGCTCGTTTGCCAAAATCATGGCAAAAACTAGCGAAATCTTTATTGGCTAAGAAAGGTAAGTGACCGTATAGGTCATGAAATACATCAGGAGCAGGTGTATAACTCAAATCTTCTTTGTCACGTATGAAATTACCAATAGGGAATTTACGCTCTCGTAAACCGATAAAAAAACTGTCGGCTTCCTCAAGCCCTTCTACAGGAACGCCTTCCCAACCTGTCATTGAACTCAATTTTGAATTAATTGTTGTTAGGTCGGGTATACGATTTCCATCAATTCCTAAAGCATCCACTCCTTGAGAAAATATGGGATGGGCTTGATGAGTGCGACAGTATTCTAAGTTTTTAAAAAGCATATTCCAAGTCTGATGTTCAGATTCAGTATATTCTCGGGCAACTTCTACTTTCATGTTATTTCCTAATATTTCACTGTTACTCAATGGGTCTATAGTCTTCTTAAAGGACGCCACGAACTTCCTGATCTCTTTCAATAGAACGGAAAAGTGCACCAAAATTACCTTCGCCGAAGGAATGGTGATTTTTTCGCTGAATGATTTCAATAAAGATGGGGCCGATTAAATTTTTAGTGAATATTTGTAATAAGTAGCCCTTATCATCTCCATCAACCAAGACATTATGTTCACGGATGCGTGACCGATTTTCAGTTACATTGGGAACTCGTTGAAAAACTTCCTGATAATATTCATCATCTATATCAAGGGTTTTAATAGGAGAGTTTCTTAAACGGTCAAGGGAGCTCAGTATATCATTTGTCAAAAAAGCAATATGTTGTACTCCTGCTCCTTTGTATTCACGAAGATATTCATTGATTTGTGATTTTGATTCTGTTCCTTCGTTTATAGGTATGCAAAAACTCTTGTCTGGTGATTGCAAAGCATATGAAATGAGCCCCGTTTTAGCTCCGCGAATGTCGAAATACCTGACTTCGGTAAAGCCAAAAATATCTTTGTAAAAGTCAGACCATTTCTTCATAGTGCCGGATTCTACATTATTAGTTAGGTGGTCAATAGATAAGAATCCTTTTTCTTCTACAAGCTCTGGTTGCTCTAAGTGCGTGAACCCTAATGCTTTGAGGTCGCCTTTAGAAGCATTATGGTCGATAAAGTAAATCAAGCTATCGCCAATCCCCTTAATTGCCGGTATAGGAGAACCATTCTCGTAAAAATAGTCCTGCTTTTCTGCAGCTGTAGCTCCCCGGGAAAGGGCGATTTTAAATGCTTCCGCAGCATGATCTACTTTCCATCCCATTGACGAAATACAAGGACCGTGCTGTTTCTCAAAGTCTTTAGAAAAAGATTTTGTATCATCATTTAAAATAAACTGAATATCATTCTGCTTATATAAGAAAAAGTTAGATTCATTATGTTTACTGATTTTCGAAAAACCAAATGACTTAAAAATTGTTTCTAACCACGATTTATCATGAGAGCTAAACTCTGTGAATTCTATTCCTCGTAGGCCAACAGGATTATTGTTATCAGTCATTATTTTCCTCACAGTTAATTAAAAGATTAGTTTGAAAATTCTTCATTATGCAGCCACTTAGCATGGGTAGTAACTTTTTTAGTTTTTGACCACTCGTCAAGCATGGTCCATTTTATGTCATCTAAATCTGCCATCATGCTATCTGTTGCAGTTATTGCCGTGAGTTCAATGCGATGTCCATTGGGATCAAAGAAGTAAATCGATTTGATGATGGAGTGATTGGTAGGTCCAATAACTTCAATACCCGCATCTTCTAGCTCTTGCTTTGCAGTAAACAATTCATCTTCGCTAGCAAGTTGGAAAGCTATATGTTGCACCCAATTGGGCGTATTGGGGTCACGGCCCATTTCGGGTGAGTGGGGCAACTCGAAGAATGCTAATATATTACCTTTACCTGCATCAAGAAATACATGCATGTACGGATCAGGTTCTTTGGTTGAGGGAACTTTATCTTCTGATATTGCAAGGATGAAGTCCATATTTAAATATTTCGTGTAGAACTCTACAGTCTCCTTTGCGTCACGACAACGATACGCGACATGATGAATCTGTTGGATTTTCATTCGTGACCCTTTCTCCATACTCCTCAAGGAAAGCTTTATAAAAATTCATAGTCAAGTTGACCTGACTAAGTCATATCTTCCCCATGTTTCTACACTGTTAAGCAAATTCCATACCTATTGGTATTTTTTGTGGTATCTGCCTGTTTTTACAAATTATTCTTTCTATTAAGGGAGCAGATGGGAGTATCTATAAAAGCTAAAAAATGTGGGATTCCGGGTAATGGTAAGTTCGAAATGAAGCAGAATCAAAACTTGCGAATCCCTGGCAGGTGAACTTTCCTTTAATAGTGCTGTCATCAACTCCGTTGTGACTGTGGCTGAGAGTGATGTCGTAGCAGGTCGTTGTGGATCAAGCTCCCTAAGGGAGTGAGTAGCTGTTGTTTTTTGAAGCGGACAGCCGCTATTTGCTATCAACTGAGTTAGTGATGAGTGAACTACCAACCTGAAAATCCAACCGGTTTTCAGGACACCCCTAAAGGGGCGTGGCTTCCAACTACAGGCAAGCCCATAGTTTTCTTTTTTGACGTTTCG
>JBNKNM010000366.1:0-4218 GCA_050293845.1 Pseudobacteriovorax sp.
TGCCAAGTGTCCATTTAATACCTCCGAGTTTCAGTATCGGAAGACATCTTTCAGCCAATGAGTTTTGACAGATCCCAACGGAGAGGTTCATTACCTTTTCTTATGTCATGAAAGACTTTCTTAGCATCGTTGAGTTTCAACTTTGACACCACATAATCTAGAGAAAATCTGTTGACCTGGGAAGTGGGGGCTATTTGATAGGTTACCTTTAGATGACGGCGAACTGATTAGGAGAGGCGGCTCGTATTCCATTCGGGCCAAAGAACGACGGTTCTTAGAAAAGGTCGAATATATGGGCGTAACCAATTTTTTCTTCATATTTTTTGCTGGTAACAGCGGCGGATCCATATATGGGTGATTTTCCTAGTTTTAGTCATTATCTCTGATTTGGTTATTTTCTAAAAGACCATTTTTACAATTGAGCTGCCGAATGTCAGTTCGATATTTTCTGACATATTGACCCAGACAAATTTTCTGGACATGACATACTCAACAGTTACCGCTATCCTCCTCTAAGCATACGTTTTCGTTCCGTTGGACACCAAACCCCTCGTCATACCCCAACAAGCATATTGCCAAAAATACTCTTTCACTGTTTAATTCAGCCCTTGATTCGAAAAAATCCGAACAACCGTTTTTCAGGTAGAGAGAAAAAATGGGCTACTACCAAACACCTGCAACTGTAAAAGAAGCACTCACAGGTCTTACAGTAGACGACCTTAAGACGTTAATAACCCTTCTCCCGACCAATGAACGCCCGAAGCGAAAAGCCGATTTTATAAAAGAATTCATGAAGTTCTATACAGTAAATGGCATCCAAGAGCTGCTTAAGCGCACCAGTGAATTGGAAAAATTGGCCTTGATGGAAACAGCTCACTCTAGTGGGTATCAATTCAATTACGAAAGCTTCGAAGCAAAATACGGAAAATTACCCAGCTTTGGCGAAGGACTCTACGGTTACAGATGGGGCCGTAACAAAGAGCCCCTGCCTCTGCTTAGAATTTTCTTTCTCGACAGTCTAACACTACCAACTGACCTTAAGACTATTCTGAAGGATCTCTTGCCAAAGCCGAAAAAGGTGTCGTTGAAAATAGCAGAAAATATTCCAACATCAGTTCCATGCAAGGGGTATAGAGCGCGAAGGAAAGAAAGCTCTATTCACTATTTCAGTGCCGAATCAACTGTCCACGCTGACCTTGGATCTGTTCTCCGCCTCATTGATGCTGGAAAAGTCACGGTAGGAGAAAAAACTGGTATGCCGTCATCGATAGGCCTTACAAGAATCTCCGAAGCCTTACTAGAACCAGATCTGCTTGCAAATTGTGACGCCCCCGACGAATGGGAAAAGCTAACGCCAATCAGACCTTTTGCTTGGACTCTACTCGTCATATCTGGTGGTTTAGCCAAACCTTTTGGAAAAACTCTAAAGCTCACAAAATCTGGCCAACAAGCAATCGCCGAAGACCCCATCAAAATACGAAAACAACTATTCGAATCCTGGGTGACGGCTGGATATGATGAGGTGATGCGTAATGACAAGATCAAAGGCAAGACAGGAAAAGGGAAAAGTAGCCTTTCTAAGCCACCAGGGAGACGCAAGACGATTACTGCCTCTCTTAAGGAATGTCCCATCGAAGAATGGATTCATATCGATGATTTCACTCGTTACCTACGCGCCAGCGGCCATAATTCTCTTGTTGCTGTTGACGAGTGTTGGAACCTTTATGTCTCAGATCAACAATACGGTGCACTGGGCTACGATAGTACCAACTACTGGGGGCTACTTGATGGACCGTGGCTTCGGTGTCTGCTTATGGAGTATTTCGCCACACTTGGAGTTATCGACATTGCCTATGTTGATCCCCATGGTGCTCGTGACGATTTTCGTGATCATTGGGGGGTTGATGACTTCTCTTTCATTGGGCAACACGATGGTTTGTTGTATTTCAAACTGACAAAATTTGGTGCTTATTGTCTTGGTATCGAGAAATCATACGCTACCGATGCGCAAGGACCCAACCACCTTTTCGTAGCAACCGCTAACCTTCAGCTTAGCGTTATAGATGGTAATTTACCGCTAGGCGACAAAATGCTCATCGAACTTTACTGTTCGCAGGTCTCAGATCTTGTCTGGAAACTTGATGAGAAAAAGATTCTCAGTCAACTTGAAGGCGGCCGAGCCATTGATCATCTCGAAAAATACCTCCAGTCACATGTCAAAAATGATCTCCCTGACACAATGAAACGCTTTATCGAAGATATTCGTTCTCGTGCTGCAGCTCTTTCGCACTCAGGCTCAGCATCCATTATTCAATGCAGCGACTCAAACCTAGCAAAGCTGTTAGCGAACGATTCGAAGACGAAAAAATTCTGCTTCTACGCAGATGGAGGGCGCTTGATCATTCCTTACGGCATGGAGAAGAAATTCCGCGCTGGGGTTAAAAAGCTCGGCTACTTCTTACCAACCTAGGGGTGCGAGATGACTAAACCACTTATCGTTCAAAGCGATTTTAGCGTTTTGTTAGATCTTGAAGCAGAAGGGGCGAATAAAGCTCGAAACGCTGTTGCTCTTTTTGCCGAACTAACCAAGGCTCCCGAGTATGTTCACACGTATTCGATAACCCCCCTTAGCATCTGGAATGCTACAGCGCTGGGAATTTCCGGGAGCGATATTGTTTCCACCTTATCCAAGTATTCTAAGTTCCCGGTCTCAGATAATCTGAAACAAGAAATAGTTGAACTAGCTGATCGGTATGGCCGATGTATCCTGCATCGACGTAATGGACGGCTCTGCCTCGAAGTTGACAACGAGCTACTAGGAACTGAGCTAACAAAGTCCAAAGCCGCTCCGCTCTTGAAACGTCGAGTTTCAGGCTGTACTTTCGAAATCTCAAATCTCAACCGTGGTCTATTGAAGCAAGCCCTGGTTGAAATTGGTTATCCACCAAAGGATTACGCAGGTTTTGATCAAGGGGATTACCTCGATATTAATCTCTTGACTACCTTGGGAGATGGCACGAGACTCTCGCTACGAGAATATCAGGACGAGGCGATCAGAAGCTTTCATCAAGAACATGCCAACGGACTTGGTCACGGGGTCGTTCTCCTGCCGTGTGGTGCAGGTAAAACAATTGTTGGCCTTGGAATCATGGCTTCTGTAAGGCAGCAGACTTTGATCTTGACTACTGGCTTATCCTCAGCCCGCCAGTGGCGAAGGGAGATCCTTTCGAAAACCAACCTTGATGAAAATCAAGTTAGTGAGTATTCCTCGAACCAGAAAGGAATCGCACCAGTCACCATTTCGACCTATCAAATGATGAGTTATAGGCAGCAAAAAGATTCCGGAGAATTTCCGCATTTTGATCTATTTACTAAACATAACTGGGGTCTTGTCATCTATGATGAGATTCACTTGCTCCCAGCTCCTATATTTCGGATTACTGCTGAGATTCAGGCGAAGAGAAGGCTAGGTCTAACGGCTACTCTAATTAGAGAAGATGGGAGAGAGCGTGATGTATTCGCGCTGGTTGGGCCCAAAAGGTACGAAGTGCCTTGGCGATCCTTGGAAGAGTCGGGTCACATAGCAACCGCAAAATGCACAGAAGTTCGTGTTCCAATGAATTACGACTGCCAGGAGAAATATAGCCTAGCACCGTCTCGGATGAGATTTCGAATTGCGGCTGAAAACCCTAGCAAGCTCGATGTAGTAAAGGATCTTCTCTCCAAAGAGGATAGAAAATCCATAATAATTGGAGAGTACCTGAGTCAACTTGAAGCTATTGCCAATGAAATCGGTTTCCCGATTATTACAGGGAAGACGAAACAAGACGAGCGAGATGAGACTTACGATCGTTTCCGCAGAGGTGAGATTCGAGGATTGATATTGTCGCGTGTCGGAAATTTTGCAATTGACCTGCCAGACGCTGAAGTTCTCATTCAGGTATCAGGTAAGTTTGGCTCGCGCCAAGAAGAAGCGCAGCGATTGGGGAGAGTTTTACGCCCTAAAACTAATGATCGATCCGCAGAGTTTTATACATTGGTTTCTAGTCAGAGCTGCGAAGAAAACTTCGCCCGAAATAGGCAGGTGTTCTTAGCCGAGCAAGGTTACGAATACTCTATTGTCGATGCATGAACCTAGTATCTGTGATGGCGATTTAAGCTGCGATTTGAAAATTTGTTACTAAGCCACCGAGCGTTTTAGTTTTTCGTATTAGCATA
>JBNKNM010000367.1:0-4216 GCA_050293845.1 Pseudobacteriovorax sp.
CTCTGCTTGATGAGGTCCTTATCTTGAATATCTTTTTCTATGAGGGTTAATTTAGTACTCTCTTGATCTAGATCTTTCTGGCTACTCTCCATGTGACGTTCGATGCAAGATTTGAGGATCGACTCACAAAGATTCTTTTCTTCGAGAAGTGGTCGTCCTTCCTCCTCCTTAGCCTGCAGCCTGCGCTCAGCTTCTTGTTTTAAGAATTCCTGTGAACGAATCTTTTTTTCATTCATCGCAGTATCTAGAAGAACTTGTAACCTTGTATGTTTTCGAATCTTGTCTTTAATCTCTTTAATCTTATCAATAGCACGGGAAATTCTCATTTCGATATGTCGTCGGGTCAGGTTCTCTTCTTCAATATGTGCATTCTGAAGAGAACTATTGCATTCGCTGAGTTGTTTCTTAAGTTTTTTCTCATCAGCTTTAAATTCTTCGATATTCTGGCTTAATATGGAGAGTTTGTGCTTGATCGCTTGATTGAGTTCATGAGCATCATGGCGAACCCCTATAAGGTGTTTGTTTATCTCGCTAAAAGTTTTTGCTTCTTCATAGAACGGTGTGAAATTTTCCATGAGCTGATTGATGATGGTGGCCTGTTCTTTGGCCAAAGGGAGTTCTTTATAGTCCTCGACAATTTGAGTGACGACCCTTCGGCATAAATCAACATCTTCTTTATCCAAAACTAAAGAAAAGTAATACTTCAAGAAATCAGCTTCATTTTTAAAATCAAACTCATCGGCACTTCCTCCTTCTTGGTGACAGCACTGCATCATTGCATAGATGAGGTTTAGATCTATCCCCTTACTGGTTAAGTGATCCATCCACTTTCTTTGATGATCATCATAGAAGAAGCGACTTTTTAAGGTAGCATTGTGTTCCTCAAGCCAACGCCGACAATCGCTTAAATCGGAAATCTTTTTGTTGCCATAAACATTAGGTATGGCAAAAAAAGCTTCTGCTGCATCGGCCGCTACTTCCATAGAAAAGAAATAGCGGGTGATTCTGTCACCCTCTCCCAGACATACATATTGCCCAATGATGAGATTTTTGCTCCCCATTTCTAATTCACATAGCAAGGTTGCGGGGCGGCGATTAAAATAATCGGAGTAACGTTTACTTAAATCCGTTTTAGTTTGGATAAACTCATCAAGACTAGGACGAAATAAACTTGCTAAGAAAGAAATAATGGTAGTTTTTCCCGAGCCATTAGGTTGGACGGTTAAGGTGTGGACCGGGCCATTGGAACTGGTAAAATCATAAAAAATATCACGATAAAATGCATTTGGGTGACCGCAATTGTCAAAATATAGTTTGTTTATACGAAACATGATAATCCTATTTTGATTCAGACTGAACGGAATGAGTGCCTAGTCCTGAATTGACTAGATAGCGCTTAAGGAAATTCCCTTCCTTAAGCTTATGACGCAAAGATAGTTGGTATTTTAAGTTGGGCATAAAAATCTCATCTTCGATTTCTCTCACATCTTTGTTATGAATAAGAGCTTTGAGGGTTGTTTCGATTAAGCCATAGCGGGAATGTTGCATTTGGTTCTTATCGGGAGTTTTTTCATTCATTTTTAGCAGAACTGCTGCCATATTTTGCAAGCTCTCTGAGGACTCATTCTCCTCCGCCAATATGTTTTTGGCCACTTGAGAAAGTTTTTGTAGCATGGTGCTGAAACTAACTGGATTTAGATCGGGATTATAGAAACTGTCCTCGTCAGCAAAGAAACTTGTCGCGATGGCTAAATGTGTGATCAGAATCAGCGCTTTTTGCTGAAGGTTGGTAAACTCCTTACCGCCGACACCATATTTGCGGTGTATTTGCCCAAGATTGGGAGCGAGAGGGGAATCTACCCGGGGTATTAAAATCAAGCCATGTTCGGTAGCTGCATCATCTAGTATTTCCAGTTCCATTCCCTCACATAAGTAGGCTAGTACCTCTTTCAGGTAGTTGTCACTAGAGTATTCTTCTAGTAAAACCTTATAATCACGGTTTTGAGTCACTTGAGTACGGCTTAAAGCAAACTTAAGCAATTGTCCTGCCTTTATAACAGCATCCTTCATAAAATTTTCCTCGAAGTATTTTTGATGAGGAGTTCAGAGTAAGTAAATTTCTTATATCCAGGGATCAATAGTTCCTGAACACCTAGACTCTGGTCTAGAGCTTCCCAGTGGCTTTCTGTGTTAAATAATAGAACTGCCTTCATCACTAAAATATCCAGTTGATCTTCAGTAAATTTATCATCCTGTGCCAAAGCGATTAACTGAGATATGCGGTAACCGCTACTATGGTTTTTCAATTGCTCATACAGCCAGCGGGATACGTATTTTTCATCAGTTTCCTTTGTCTCGTTACTGTCCTCAAGATCTTTAATATTCTCACCATCTTCAGAGCTTTGAGGTGGCTTTTCTTGCTCCAAGATATTGGTGTATATGTGTTCCAGAGAGCTTCCTAAATCTGGCGTATATAGGTTTTGCCAATCTACCTGGTTTGCTACGAGCGCATAAAGAGAATCGAGGGGAACGGCTCTTAAATCTTGAAGGCGCAGAAGAGGATCTATAAAATCTGTTGTCAGATCAAAACACAGCCGACCTTTAGCTACAGTAATTTTTTCCAGCTGTATCTCTTTATATTGCTTTATCAGTTGACCAGCCTGAAGGTCGATTTGTTGATAGCGGTGGCTGAGGGCTTTGCTGTCCTTAAGGATTTCCTCCAAAATTTGTATCTTGGCACTTTCCGTTTCATGTTCAAGGCGTTCTTTGATTTTGTCTTCCGTAGCTAAAATCTTGCCCTTATACTCCTGATACTCGGTCACACACTTATCTAGGAATGGCAGAATATGATCCGTAAAACGTGTTTTGAAGCGGTTAGCCCTAATGGAAAGACCAATTTCAGCGAGTTGGTTATTCAGTTCAATAGTTCGCTTATAGAGCCGGTTTATCGTGCTTTTAGTTTCTTCGTAATCTTCGCGAGCAACGAAAAGACTTAGTCTAAATTGCTCTATCTCGGTACTATTTGTACCGTCGTCCATAACATTAGCATTGTAAAGGATAGCGAATCCTACATCCGAGAGTTCAAATAAGGTCTCATCACTAGCGTGGTTCAGAGACTTCGTGCGCAGGTAATGAAATGTCAGGTCACAAGTCTCTCGCGTTAAGGTGTCGAAATAGGATACTTTAAAGGGGTGATACTTCTTATCGGCATTACAAAGGTGCCGCACAACGACCTGTGCTATGTAGTCACGCTCTACTGCTGACTTATTAGTGAAGACCTGTAGATACTCATCGCAGATTTTTAGCATGCCAATATTACTTACACCTCCCGCCCGGTCCATTTCTACGGCAATCGATGAGAGTAAATAATTAATAAGGGTTTTGGCACAGACGCCTACTAAAGCTTGCGTTTCGCTGGTCTTTGATTGAATTTTATAGATTAATTGGTAAAGCGGTTCTAACAGCGCCAGGTTCTTCGCTTGGCGATTAATTCGCTTAAGTTCAGTACTATTTAACAAAGCATAATCCGCATATTTGAATTATTTAAAGAAGCGTCCCTCCATACCATACCTTAGTGCTGAAATCCAATCATTTTGTTTCTTTGAAGGGCTTGTATTTAAAGGATCACGTTTGGAAATTATGTTACTATTACTTATTTTTGCTTGTGTCCGTCTATTGAATTTACCCGACAGGACGCAGCTCTCCATGACCAGACAATTTCCTTGCCTAAATTTGTTTCAGTTTTCAAAGATCAGGGCGATAATACCGCCATTTCAGATGTTCGGCTGTTGAAACCTACTTTGGTGAGTGCTTATTACTTTCGGTTAAACATCCTTTTTACTTTGAAAGCCCCATAACAGCAGCTACTAAGAATAATAATAAAAATAAGTACTTACTGATAAAATGAACTTAAATAATGCTAAAATCATCACGGCACGATTGGTTATCGTTTATAGTATATAGTTTACATTGAGTTAACAACAATAGGCTTATCCCTCAAAAAAATTTTAGCTAGTCTGTAGTCGGATGTTTGATCTAGCTTAGAACCCTAAACTTAGTAATTCTAGTAAATTGTCAGAGTTGTTTTTAGGCACTTAATTTGCTGTTTTTATCATTGCTCATTAAAATTTGGGAGGGCTTTGATGAACTTGTGTTCAAAACTGTTCAGCAATAAATTGCAAGCTAAATTCATAGTTTGTATTGCGGCAATACTTGT
>JBNKNM010000368.1:0-4174 GCA_050293845.1 Pseudobacteriovorax sp.
ATTCGATGCTCGCCGCAGGGCTTCTCCATTCCTCCCGGCCCTAAAGAGACCGGGTTTCCTGGAGAAGTTTGATGAACAAAGCGAAGCTGTAGATTACAGAATAGTTAACCGATCAAAACGAGAATTTGCGGATCAAAGTTAACATTCTGGACTTGGGGAATTCTAGATTAGTAAGAACTCTTGTAGCGAGTGGCTTCACTGAAACAATAATTAATCATAGACACCCCCCATTCTTATCCATATTTTGTTATAACTTTTTTGCATAGTCTATAATTTATGGGATTTTGCATATTTCTCCTAGTTAACTTTGTGCTCTATGAGTCCGAGATATTCACTATTAAATATGCATAAGCGAAATTTCTATCGATCTAAAAGGGAGTTTTTACTATTACCTTTCTATTCTTGAGGGAGCATACGGCTTTCAGGATGATAGACTCTTTCATTTACAGCAACATATTAGAGGACTGGGTACGGGAAAGGAGAAATTAGACTTCTTTTCGTATTCCTATCTTGCTCAATGTAATTTGATGGAGTCGATATGAAACAGGCCTTTGATAAGTTTTGCCTTATCTACAAGCTAAGCAAACGCGAAACTGAAATTTTTCAACTTCTTATACTAGGTGAGGATACCCAAGCCAACTATATTGCCAGTGAAATTGGAATCTCCCCTAATACGGTCCGCATACATATAAAAAATATAAATACTAAAGTCAGAGCTAGCAGTAAGAGCCAAGCTATGCAAAAATTTTTCCGCCTATATGTGGAATCATAATCAATGGGTATTGGTTCCTATGACTTTTCCCTACTAATTAAGAGTAAATGCTGCTCAATACTCTACTCTGATTATAGGGAAAAGATTATGCTTTAAATTTGCTACAACAGCTCAATAGAGCATGACGTGAGAAAAGAGGAAAGAAGTATCAACTTCTAGAGCGTAAGCGTTGTATAACGTACCAAAACACTAGAACAGTTGAAGAAGACAGCTGAATAGCAGCTGCGACATAATCGTCTTCACCATAATTGTAAATAATATTACTGGTATTAAAGAGAATGGTTCCTCCGGCAATGGTTATCATAAGCACGGAGAATCCAACACCTAAAGAAAAGCCAAAAAGAGCACTACAGATGATAAATATTAGGCTTCCTATACCGATAGTTATTAGCAATTTACCTAAAGGAGTAAAATCTACACCTTTGCCGAAAGCCACTAGAGTTAGGCTGCCAAAGCCAAGCAGAGCGGCTAAGGCAGAGCTTTTAACAGCCCCCCCACCAATCTTAAATTCAGCATAATAAAGAATGGGAACAAAAATAAGAGACTTCATAAATACGTATATAGTCAAAGCTAAATATTGCGCTGTTTTGGAGGAGCTATTATGGGCAAATAACGTAGCTATCGTTGATAGTAAGATAACACTACCTACAATAACCATCCAATTTGTGGACGCAGCGATCGTTGTCACGACCAGAGCAACACCGTTATTAAAAAAGATAAATTCCAGACCTATAAATAAAACTATGGCAAAAAAAACATGGAAATATGTCTTGCTTATAAAGTCATTACGGCCAGAAAATGAACTCGCTGCAACTGGGATGGTCCGCTGATACATGACTTATCCTCTGCACAAAATGATCTGAAATACGGCCTATCATGGGTTTATGCAAATCCTATACCAGCTAAATATAGAAAATAAATCAATGATTTAAACTAGCAAATGTCTTTTCTCTAAACAAGCAACTCCCAAGAGTTCTTTAAACTTTTGTTTGGATAAATACATCTAACGTGATAAAAACTTAGCACCTTCTCTAAATCTCTTTACTATTATTGACGAAATCAGACAATTATTACGTCATTTCATACAGCAACGTCACAGTCGCCCCCTATTTCTCCCTAGTTAGCAAAGGCCTTAATTTTGCAAGATTCAATATATGGAGGTTATTTTTATGGACGATATATCATTAAGCGCAAAGGGATATGATAAAAATTCATTTTGCGGCTACTGTCCGCGCTCTGAACTTTGTAAGTTAATTGAAAAAACCCTAGGCAACAGTAGTTCACATACATCAGAGGAACAGCAAAAAATCATAGAATTCATGATAGAGGAGTTGGAGTCTTTGGGGTATAAATATCCAATAGGGCAGAAATCATGCCGTATCGCCTGGATGAACTCTGAAGAGCTATCCGGTCTATTGAGTAGAATACGTCGTCTGAAAGAAATCTCTTAGGAAAAATCAAGTAATAAATTTTAAGACTACATTTTCCGTGTCTTTTTTGTTTTTTCTTTTTTGGATGTCTCACTTATTAGTTACAGTTCACCCAAACTAACTAAGCTGTTTAGTAAAATATACGGTAATTTCCTATGTGGTACTTTATAGTGAATGAAGAGAACTGATTAAAATTAGTGCGATCAATACAGCCTCACTAGCAACTATTTTCTATGGGTAAGATATCGTAGCTATTAGAATTGGCAACAATTTTCAATTCTGTTAATATCACAGTTTCTGTCCCCCAAGACAATATGGCTCCAGGAGATTGTATGAAAGTATTAGTTGTTGATGACGAGGCTGAGATAGGAAAATTATTTAAGCTTGAGCTGGAAAGAATAGGCTTAAAGTGCTTAGTTGCCTCATGCTCTGAAGAAGCCCTTAACATCATAGAATCTGAAGATATCAAACTCGTGGTAACAGATCTCGATATGCCTGGAGATGGTCATTGCCTACTAGCCATTATTCGCGAAAAATTTGGCTATGGATTGCCAGTATATGTATTTACCGGGGATCAAAGATCAGATGATACCAACTTAAGGCATCTAGGTGCTGACAGGATTTATACGAAACCCAGTTCCATCAGATCCATTGCTATGGAAATCAACAACCACCTAAATGAGCAGTTTTGATTTTTTATGCGCCTATCTTTTGATTTAAAGGTGTTGTATCTTGGGAGACTTTCGAAAGCCCCAAGATATAAAGACTTACATAAATCGACGATATTATAAGCGAAGGTGCAATCGTTTTTAATGCTGTTGCTGGATTTATGATAGTGTGTATCGTATAAGCAATGCTCTGCATGGTACACCAAGTTAATAATGCAGCTGCAGGAATTCTGACTGTCATAAACTTGATACGAGATGTCATTGACCACATAAACTCAGTAAGAAGATTGCCTATAATTGTAAATGTGAAAGCGCGACCACCTTCAATAAACCCAGAAAGTAATTGATTTTCCGTATCACTGTTCACATAGGCAGCCCAATTTCCATAAACAAGCAATGCAAAAATAGCCGGAGTTAAAACTCTGATATATCTTAGCTGTGCATATTTAATTATATTCAAAATATCACCTCTATCCCGTTCGATAAGAAGTTCGGAAAATAACCTAAGGATATATAGAGGAATTTAGTAAAAACACTAACTTTTGCTAAAAAGTAAGAATACTGCTATTTTTGTTTTAGGCAAAACAATAATAAAGCCGATGAGAATCATCGATTGTCTGCAAATATCTTGAACTAGATACTATTGATGAGGAGCTTTGTAATGGGTGAGATTCAGCTGAAGATAGATGCGCTCGCTGATGCAAGCCGGCAAATACAAAAAGCCATTCCTTATCTACACAGTATTAATACTGATCCGGATGATTGCGATAGTATTCAAAAATTAGGACAGCTCTATAATGGTATCATAGGTACATTTACCTTTTCGGAAGATACAGAGATTTTTTATAAGCTAAAAGAAATTTCTGAGTTAATCAACAATGTCACTTGTATTTACCTGGACGAAAAGTTTTCCGTGATCTCTAGTAAACATATTGAGTTCTTGAATCTAGCTGTCAACCTTTCTGTAGAGATTATAAACTTATTTGCCGAAAAGGAGGAACTCGACACGAACATACGCTCAAATTACAGTCATTGTATTGAAGAATATTCAAAACTAGATGATGTTTATGAGAAAGAAAACCTAAATCAGGATGAAATCGACAAACTTCTAGACAATCTTTAAATACATATGGTCTATATTATTTAATTCACGCACCACCTCTTAGCGGTACTCTTACCAATTTGCTGGAGTTTTAATGGTCCTTCCTGATCTAGAACACTTTGCTTGATTCCAAAAAATTTTATACTGTAGCAACCCTTCCTATCTTGAAGACTATCAATCAAAAAGCAGTTAAATCGGGGAT
>JBNKNM010000369.1:0-4149 GCA_050293845.1 Pseudobacteriovorax sp.
TTTTATATTCTTTGAGGCAGTCAAATTGCTTCAAGCCGATGATAGTCAAGACTTTTGAGTTTCGCAAAGACTCTATTATATCAAGCTCTGGAATATCGCGTATCCTGCTGCAATTATGTATTTACTAGGCTATGGTTAGCAATCCGTTGAAAACGCTAATTCTCATATAAATAAAACTATTTATATTGAGTCTGATTTTAACCTTAAACTATTAAAAACCACACTTAAGCTCGATAAAACCATAGCCCCCGAAGCCAACATAGGCGACAAATACCCCAACCCAGCAACAGGAATCAAAATAACATTATAAAGAAAAGCCCAGAGGAGGTTTTCCCTGATGATAAAGAATGTTTTCTTAGAAAGTTTGATGAGGTCAGATATTTTATGAATGGAGCCAGACTTCAACGTAATCATAGCAGACTTAATGGCAACATCAGTTCCTGACCCCAAAGCAATACCAACAGAGGCTTCCGCGAGGGCTGGGGCATCATTAATGCCATCACCAACCATGATGACGGGTCCTGATTTTTTTAGCTTGCTAACATAGTCAGCCTTCATGGCAGGAGTCTGTTCTCCTCTAAACGCAAGCTTAGGTTCAAACTTATTGGCTATGGCTGCCACAACTTCAGTGCGATCACCTGAAGCAATGCTGAGCGAAATACCAAGTGATCGTAAATCTCGCACAGCATCCTCAGAATGATCCCGCAATTCATCTGTAATAGCAAAGCCTGCCACCACCTGACCATTATGGGATAAGGAAACAACCGTTGCCGTTTGTTTTAACTCTTCTGTGATATGGTTGAATTGGGAAATTTGCCCTCTTCCTAAATGAACTGATCGAACTGTTTCACCAAAAGTAACATTCGCACTCATGCCACGCCCTGCTGATTCTTCTACTGATCTTACATCAATACCAGCTTGATCTTCGTCAATATAACTTACTATAGCTTTGGCTATGGGATGGTTTGAATGGGATTCCATTTTTTTGCAAATAGTAAGTATTTGTGAGTCATCCCATCCCAGATTATGATTAAAAATTTCATGGTAAACAACCTTTGGTTGCCCTAACGTGAGGGTACCCGTTTTATCAAATACCAAGTATTTAGCTCCTTGAATCAACTCTAGAGCAGTCAGGTCCTTTACCAAGACTCCCTTTTTCGCTGCCCTTCCTGATGCGGCCACCAAAGCGATAGGGGTAGCTAAACCCAAAGCACACGGACATGATATGACAAGCACAGCTACTGCTGGAATGATACTCAGCTCCAAACTACCAGAATATATCCACCAAGATATTAAGGTCATCAATGCCATGAGAAAAACAGCAGGAACAAACCAACTCGCAATGCGATCAGCAAGCTGTTGTACGGGAGGTTTCCGGCCTTGTGCCTGCTCGATTAGCTGGATAATCTGCGAGAGTACGGTATCGCTACCTATTTGAGTTGTCTTCACAGCGACAGGTGCTCCCAGATTTATCGTTCCTCCTATCATAGGGTCACCCGCTTTAACGGGAACAAGCTCCGACTCCCCAGTCAACATCGAATTATCCACTTCACTTTCACCGGCAACTAACTCCCCATCTGAAGGTATAGACTCACCAACTTTGACAAGAACAATATCTCCTATTTGCAAATCCTTGGATGGTACAGACTCCAGGCTAGTCAAGTCTTCTATACTTTTAAATTGTGAAAATCGATTTGCCAATTGAGGTCGCAATTTTGCTAGTGCTTCCACAGCTGCCAGAGTATTTCTTTTGGCTTGTTTTTCAATGAACTTACCCAGAAAAACAAAAGTGATTATCATAGCTGCTGACTCAAAATATATATCGCCAGTTCCCCAAAAATAACTATAAATTGAGAATAGATACGCAGATAGAGTTCCTACTACCACAAGGGAATCCATGTTAGTATCCAGTCCCTTGGCTAAGGCAAAAGCTCTTTTATAGAAGCCTCTTCCTCCCACTAACAAGACCAAGCTAGTAAGCAACCACTGTAGGGGAGCTGAATATACACCTAAGTCGAGCCATCCCATCCCCATAAAGAATACCGGCAAACTTAGTGCGATAATTGAAAAAAGAACCTTTTTTTCTTCAACTTCATGAGCTTGACTGTCTTCTTTAACACCATAGCCAAGCTTTTCAATGATACCAACCACTTCAGACTTTGATATATCACCCGTAATCGTAGCAAGCTCGGTGGCGTAGTTTATGCTAGCGGAATCCACCTTTTGATTCTTATTCAGAACCTTTTCAATCCGAGTGGCACAAGCCGCACAGCTCATACCTTCGATAGGTAAGTTGATTTTTTTCATGAAATCTCCGTGGCATCAAACCCTTGGTCTTCGATACGTTTAATGACTTCGTCCACTGCGAGAGATGTCTCAAAGAGACCCTCCTCTTTATCGAGAGAAATATCATAACGCACAACATCCTTGTCATTAGCGAATGCTTTTTTGATACCATTGACACAACCATTACAAGTCATACCTTCAATTTTTACTCTAATTTGTTTCATATATATTCATCCCATGGAGCTAAGATTAATGCTGTATCAGCTTTAATACGTCTGCAGCATTTCCATTTCTACAAAAAATTTCAAGAAAACCACTACTCCCCTTTAAAAGGCCAAGTTCATTTTCATTAACATCTGAAAAACTACTTACATAGGGAATATTTCTTCCCATAAAGGGTATTGATGGGGAGTTGGTATCTTCAAAAATTTCTAAATCTTTAATATTAAGAATCAAGTTTCCAAATCGATCAATATGAATTACCCGAACATCTCCTGGCTTCGAAGGGAGTTGGATTTTATTCAAAACTAAACTCTCTTTTGGAAAGGTAGCAGCTTGTAAATAATCAAGCCCTATTCCTTCTGCAATCTTTGCACCATTGGGAGCGAAAATATCTCGACCATGAAAAGTGGAGCTTACTGGCTGCAAGTTATAAGGAGATTGACTAAGCTCCCAAACTCTTGAGATGCCAAATTTGTAAGTTAGAGTTGTGAAAAGACCGTTATTAGGTCCTACAAAATATTTTCCATCAAGGGTCTCTATAACTACTGCCTCTCGCCTGCTACCAACTCCAGGATCGACAACTCCAATAAGTGTAGATTGTTTTGGCAAATAGTCTGCTATAGTCGCTAATATAAAGTTTGCCTGTTCGATGTTCTGAGGCTCAATATCGTGAGTAATATCAATAATTTTTAATGAGCTATTGATACTATAGATCACAGATTTCATCGTAGCCACATAAGCATCGCTGTGCCCAAAGTCAGTAATCAAAAAGATGGGTTGCATTGCCATTACTAACTCCGTCGCCGGATCAGACCCTCTTGAGCTACCGAAGCCACTAATATACCGTCGGCAGTAAATATCTGACCTCTATTAAACCCACGTCCACCAGAGGCACTAGGTGCATCTTTCTCGTATAGCAGCCATTGATCTACCTTGGCAGCTCTGTGGAACCACATGGCATGGTCTAGGGAAGCCACCTGCAAGTTTGGTGAAAAAAAGCTTTCTCCATGAGGCAATAAAGCTGTAGTTGCTAAACCAAAATCTGATGCGTAGCTAAGTAAGGCAGCATTAATAATCGGATCATCTGGTACATCATGGATGGCCTTCAACCAAGAGTATTTTTTAGCAGGACGTTTATGGGGATTAAACGGATTGATGGGATCTATATTCCTAATCTCAATAGGCCGATCGCAGGTAAACTTCTCCCTAAGATGCTCTGGGATCTTGTGTTTGACTTTACGTGCCAATTCAAGCTCCGAAGGCAAGCCATCTGGACCAGGTATAGATGGGACTTGTCCTTGATGAGTAAACCCCTCCTCCACGGCTTGAAAAGAAGCCGACATATTGAAAATTGCCATTCCCCCCTGTTTGGCAACGACCCTTCTGGTGCTAAAGCTCCGCCCACTACGAATTTGATCAACCTCATAGAATATGGGCTCCGTTGCCAGACCGGGGCGTAAAAAATAGGCATGTAAGGAGTGAATGGGCCGGTTTTCAACCGTCTTACACGCTGCCATAAGAGATTGCCCTAGTACTTGCCCCCCAAATACAGACCTAAAGCCTAGATCCTGACTTTGGCCTATGAAAACATTAGTTTCCAGTGGCTTTACCGCTAGCAATTTAATAAGCTGAGAAAGGACA
>JBNKNM010000370.1:0-4114 GCA_050293845.1 Pseudobacteriovorax sp.
TTAAGGGAAAACGGATTATTGGGGAATTTATAGGATAAGTGCTCAAATTAATTAAAAAATATGATGAGAGCTTAGTTCGTAGGTTTGGGAATTTCTTGTTTTTTCTCTGTAACATTCTAATTTGATTTAACCTTTTCACCTAAGAAATTCCCTATGAATTGGGAAGTTTTGGAACTTTTAATCCCTTAAAATCCATTCCCCTACATGAGATTTAGTCATGTAAGGGAACAGTATTCTTTTAATCGTTAGAGGCATTTCTTGGGAAGACCAAGGATTGCAGAATTATTAGCATGGAATGTATTCTAGCTTTTGGCTTTAAAAATAGTGATAGGCTTCTTGCCTTTGCCACATATCTGAATGGACGACAAATCTCCCGATTCCATAAGGTCTTCAAAAATTTCTTCTCTCAACCTTCTTTTGAGATGACGAAATTTTCGTGTGATCTGGGACTTTGTCGCCCCCTTACTGCCGTGCTCTTTACGGATAAAGTCGATAATTTTGCGTATGTACTCCTCCTTTTCGTTAACAATACCCTTTTCATTGATAAGTTTGAGTAGGCGCTTGCGGCACCAACTGGCCCAATTCATGCCGAAATATAAATCGTCAATTTCAAGCTCTCGACGTCCATTTAATAGCGTGCAAAGCGTCGCGTAACGAAGAGCTTTTTCCGCCAGTCTAACTAAGGTGTGAGATTCCCAACTCATATCAAAGGACGACTGCTGTGCCCTGTAATTTTTTTCATCGAGATTATGAGCCCAAGATGTCCACTCGCGTTTCACAGCATTGCTTTGCCAGCTGATAATGGTGAATTCCTTATTCTTGCTTAGAGAAGATAGCCCTAGATTGTGACTTATCATATCCAGTATCTTAGAAGGAAGCTCGGGGGATCTGCTATAGTCCTTAAAGGGAATAAACCTTTCTGGTGCTAGGACAAAGTCGAATCGGGAAAGTAGGCCAGAATCAACAAAGTCCTCGACATCAATAAGCTTATGTAGACTTTTTGTTGTCCCATTGCCAAAGATGGTCAAGTTTGGCTCAAAAATGGTTCCTATGGATTCCGAGCGGCTTTTGTTAGATTGACCTTTTAGTATAGCATCACCCCAAACCGAGCATATATCGCTAAACATGTTAGCAACTTCGGCTGAGTTACTCTTAAAGATTTTCATAAAAAAGTTGATGATCTCGTCTTTAGAGAAAAAGCGGTTGTTATCTTCGGATAGAAGACGCTTTAAACCTTGGATAGAGGCGGGATCATCAATGACAGATGATGGACGAAGCTTTAATGCAGTAAGATCCGCTAACTTTGTGTAATCGTTCTTGCCGAATCCTATGTAACCTAACACCACCGTGTAGGTAGCGAGCTTAGTTCCTGTTGGACCTTTATAGAATCCCTGAGTCAGTCCAGAAGCAATGGCTAAAGTTGTCGCCATGGCCCAAGACTCTTGCTCCCGTTTACATGAAGATTTAACAGCTTCAAAAATTTCGTGAGCAGGAGTGCTTTTTAAAAATTCTGGAATAGGGTCAATCACTTGCTTCTTAAAAGATTTGTGGGAAGAGTCATTAATAATAGGCGATGGCTTTGAACCTCCATCATCCATGATAGATTTCATATTTATAGTCCTTATAAGATTGGTTTATTTCATTTTGGATAACCATAATCCCAAAATTAGAAAAAGGTAGTTAACAAGGCGCACATATCCGCTGACATTGTCGAGCATATACAGTGGTGCAGCGGGAAGGGAAGACGAAGCTTTGCATATTTTTACATTTTTTGATGATGACAGTAATTTTAGCAGCCAAGACAGATTTCGTCAGAATCCTAAAAAAGTGATGGAATAATTTTGGTATCGTAGATTTTTTTCTAAATATGCGAAGCTTCGTCTTCCCAAAACAATAAAAGCTTTAGTAGGCTGAATTTCGCAAAGCTAATGACTCATGGAGGGAGTTGGATGGATTATTCAATAGATAGCTTGAAAGAGAATATACTTACAGTATCGGAACTTTCTGAAATTATACGTGTTCCTGAAAAAACTATTCAGCAGTGGGCGATGCGAAATAGGATACCAAGTATCAAATTGGGCTCACAGCGTAGCTTTTACTGGCCTGAAATCAAAAAATGGTTGAAAAAAAATTCCAAGGGGATGGGTTCTTCTTAGCAAAATATAGAGTTTAAAATATATCGCTTGCAGCGAGTCCTGCGGGTTCTCGCTATTCTGTTATCTTGGCGTAATCTGGCTCATATAACGGAAATTCAACACTGTATTGCAAAATGTTATTTATGATAAGGTATTATTATGGCATTGAAAATGAGACCGCAATTCGAGTTCTTTGACAACTTAATAACCATGGATGAACTCTTAGACATTCTAAGAAACCAATACTCTCGCAGAACAGTTTATAATTGGGTTCAAGAAGGAATGCCCCATAAGAAAATAAGAGGGAAGCTTTGGTTTCCAAGAAGTGAGGTGTTGAGCTGGCTTGAAAGGAGCTAGTTAAGTGAGCGTTTTTAAACAACGAAAATCATGGCGAGCAAAGGTTGTTTATAAAGGAAAAGTAATTGCTGACAAAGCAGGATTTTCCAGGAAAAGGGAAGCATTGGAGTGGCATGATAAATTCAAAGTCGACTTTAAGGCAGGTAGAATTCAGCTTGAAAGCAAAAATTCTTATTGTTTTGAGGAATTAATAGCTCGATTCCACGATTCACATCTGAATCAATTAAAGTTGGGAAGTAAGCGAAGATACTTAATAGATATAGATTTGCGAATAAAGCCCTTCTTTGCATTTAGAAAGTTGAATGAGCTACAGCCTTATCAGTTTGAAGAATTCCGTGTTCAGCTCCAGCAGTCAGGTTTATCAAAAAAGTCGATTAACAATTGTATGGGAACGCTAAGTTCGATGTTACGTAAAGCAGTAGAGTGGGGGATGATAAAGGACAATCCTTGTAGGATACGTCCATTAAAGATAGACAAGAACAAAAGTTATCTTTGGTGGGACGATCCCAATGATATTAGCTTATTTCTCGATCTAGCAAAAACGGCATGTCCTAGGTACTTCCCAGCATTTCTTTTAGCTTTGGAAACTGGAATGCGGCTGGGTGAGATAGTATCCCTTGTAAAAAAAGACATAGATTTTAAACGTGGTCGCATTTTGATTTGGAGGCAATGGTTAGATAAAGAAAAAGAGTACGGATCTCCAAAAAATGGTCTGAAAAGATATGTCTACTTTGATCCCAAGGGTGAACTGCATTCTTTACTAGAAAGTCGAACAAGAAACCTACTGGATTCTTCAACGATATTTGTGACGCGAAATGGTAAACGAGTTTTACCTCGAAACCTATCTGGTCAAATCTTCAAGAGGCTAGTACGAAAAGCCGGAGTGCCAGATGTACCATTTCATGGACTCAGACATACTTTTGCAAGCTGGTACATGATTGAGCACGATGATATCTACGCTTTAAAAGCACTACTGGGTCATAGTGATATCAAAACCACGCAAAAATATGCTCACCTATCGGAGAGGCATAAACGCAAACCACTGGTCGTGACAAAACTTTTACAAAAGAACGAATCCAGCAAGTTTATCGAGTAAATATGGAAATTTGGGCGGGAAAATTTTACTGCCCTCAAATTGCCCTCACAGCCAGGGCTTTGGTGTTGTAACATACTGTATAGATAGGGTTAATTAACAATGGAGGCGGCGGGAATCGAAACCTTTTTACAAGATTTAGATTCTTTTGTAAATAGTTGTGTATGCCTTGATACGTTGGATCTACAGCAGATAGCCTGTTAGTTTTGTTTGCCGTTATTTAGATCCAATTACAGAAATAAAACCCACAAAAAACACACACACATATTTCATAATCCTACTCACAAAGGTATCTTTGTTCCCGGCTTAGCGAGAAGCGAGAGTTGGTACCTCTCGCTTCCAGAAACAACGGAGCCTAGCAATCATGACAAAGTAGACCCCTCTGTTCCTATGAACGGAGCATAATCTTTTATTGCCTACTTTTCAATCTAAGCTAGTAGCTCCCTCACGGAATGAGGGAAACCATGTCAAACGTACATCAATTATTACCAGTAAATCACAGGGTATTTCAAGGTGGCAGGTATCTAAA
>JBNKNM010000371.1:0-4114 GCA_050293845.1 Pseudobacteriovorax sp.
ATATGTATTTTTGGCTGTGGAGGAGACCGTGATCGCGGAAAACGTCCGCTGATGGGGCAGGTGGCAGCTACCTATGCAGATGTTTGTATCGTAACCTCCGATAATCCGCGCTCCGAAAATGCAAGGTCAATCATTGATGATATTATTGTTGGTATGAAAGATACGCGAGAGTTGATCTGTGAAGAAGATCGTAAACTAGCTATTCGTATAGGAATTGACATGCTACAGCCTGGTGATTGCGTCTTAATTGCTGGAAAAGGCCATGAAAACTATCAAATCATAGGAACAAAAAAGATTCTCTTTGATGATAGGGAGCTGGCTCGCCAATTCATAGGTAATAAATCTAAGACAATTTAAACTTGTGTCAAAATTGTAAGTGCATTTTTGGCTATAATCAGTCAGACTATGGGAATCCGATGAAAATGTTAAGGTGTTTTATACGCATAAAAGACTTATATACAAGGCGCTCTACTATATATAGCGTTTTGATTGGTCTCAATCCGCTATGCTTAAATTTTGTGCAACTCAGTTAACGTTTTATTAATATTGATCTATACTCGTTAGTTGCGCAGTTTATCCACTGATCCTGTGGATAACTTAATTATGATTCTGTGGAACTAACATAAAACAAGGCTCCTAAGCCAGTGGGATTCGCTTACACTTTTTTCATCATTTATCGTGAAATGTCTCATTAGCTTTTTTAGAATTGAAGCCTATAACAGAGGAGAAACCTGTGATTAATGTTTTAGGCCTTCTAATATTATTTTTGGTAAGTTCTTGTGGCATAGATGGGGATCATGAAGCTGCAGATTCTAAGCCCTTGCCGTCCACAGTCCGTGACTTTCTAAGGTTCCCCACACAAGTCGCGATCGATCAGGGGCGTACTGCAGGCACTAGCTATCTTGTTGCTTTCCGCGGTGAGGTGAAGCAGAATCTAGCTCCCATGAGCGGTACAATGCTGCGTGCGGCCCAGGTGAGATTAAAGTCACAATTATTTATAGAGCCTGCTGTGACTCAGAGCCGGTTGCTAGCAAATTTGAATCTGCGTGTTCCCGGTCAGTCTTTTTATAAAAAACCAGCAATACCACTCCCACGGACTATGAACTATCTTCAGGGAGAGTGGGGAAGTGGTGATGAGATGGCAAGCATTATGAAAGTAGAGTTTACCAGCCACCGCGAAGCCAAAGAAACCCTGACGCGCTGGTATCAGGATAAAAAAATTTGGAACGCTGAACCCAACTACGTTGCTAAACTTGATGGAGAACTGGAAGAGGGGATTATCGACAACTTTAGCGACGCAGGATTGTTTCCCTGGTTAGCTCAGGTGCGCTTCATCGATGCTATCAGCAGGTTCGCCTCAATTCCTCCCCAATCCGAACCTGTCATTGCAGTACTGGATAGTGGAGTTGATGTGGAACATCCGGCATTGCAGGACAGCATCTATTTGAATCAAAACGGCCAAAATAAACTTTGTCTTAATGACCTGTATGGCTGTGATACGACCCAGCCTGGCAAGGATTTTCTTGGTAGTGGTAGTGTCTATCCTGCAGGAACCACAGGTTTTAGCCAAAGCTGCGGTTTTAGTGATAACTGTGAGCATGGTACTCATGTTGCAGGCATTGTCGCAGCTCGGGGTAACGACTTTACCGGTTTGTGTCCCTACTGTAAAGTTATGGTTGTTAAGGTCGTCAACGTTAAAGTGGATAGTAGCGGTGTTGAGCAATTTCAAATTGAAGATGCGGCTATTGTCGCTGGTTTAGCTTATCTTTCTGGGTTTACTGTCAATGGAGACCCCCTTGTTCGGGTCATTAATGCGTCTTTCGGCAAGTTTCAAAAATCAAGAAATGTAGGCTTATTCATCGAAGCTTTGAAAAATTTTGGACGGGGAACGCTTATGGTTGCGGCGGCAGGTAATGAGGATACCATGAAGGAACAATATCCTGCTGCTTTTGAAGATGTAGTAGCTGTAGCTAATGTAAATAGTGATAGCTTACTCCCCAAGAAAGCCAGGTCCTCTAATTTTGGTATGTGGGTCGATATATCGGCGCCGGGCTCAGGAAATTGTAATAGCGGTTCAGGTATTTTGTCATCGATACCGGGAGGGTTTTCCAGCTGCCGTGGAGGAACATCAATGTCGTCACCTGTGGTTGCTGGAATCGCAGGATTAGTACTAGCAGCAGAGCCTAATATTTCCTATGGAGAACTGCGCGACCGTGTTTTAAACTCAGCCTCCCCAGAACCTCTTTACAGTGATGGAGTTAATAATGCCTACAGACCGCAGATAGGAGGCCAGCAATTAGTGCCCCTGTTGGGTCGAGGAGTGGTCAATGCCCTGGCAGCGGTCGATCCGTCACAGAGCAATGGTCAACCAGTGATTACGCAAAATAGGGATGCTGTAAAACCAGGCTGTGGTAGTATAGGCCTTGAGGGACAAGGATCATTTGGTTTAATGATATTGCTGCTACTGCCGTTGACTCTGGTGTTCAAACGAAGCTAAAAGGATGGAGAAAGAATGGAAGGTATAGATAACCAAAAAGCTATTGAGCAAGCAGGCCTTAAAGTACAGTCGACCCTGGATATGATGGGGAAGCGATTAGTCGGGCAAGATATAGTGGCTAAAAGGCTGGTCATGGGCCTTATTTGTGATGGCCATGTTCTTCTTGAGGGGCTACCTGGCTTGGCTAAAACAACAGCGGTGAAAGCTTTGGGAGATGCTACTGACTTGAAAGTTAGCAGAATCCAGTTTACTCCCGACCTCTTACCTGCTGATGTGCTTGGTACTCAGCTCTATAATCCGAAAGATAGCAATTTTATAGTAAAAAAAGGCCCTGTTTTTTGTAATTTACTAATAGCTGACGAGATAAACCGTGCTCCGGCGAAAGTTCAATCAGCTCTGTTGGAAGCGATGCAGGAAAAGCAAGTGACCTTAGGAGAGGAAACCTTTAAGTTGGAGCAACCTTTTTTGGTGATGGCGACTCAGAACCCCATTGAGCAGGAGGGAACTTATCCGTTACCAGAGGCCCAAGTGGATCGCTTTCTATTTAAGGTTAAGGTTGACTATGGCAGCGAAGCCGATGAAATAAAAGTCATGGAACGCATGGCTTTGGGAGAGGATATTCCTTTGGATCAGAGCCTGACTGGCCAGGAAATTTTAGATATGCGATCCTTGCTAAAACAGATTTATGTTGCGGACGAGGTACGTCGTTATATTGTGAAGCTGGTATTTGCTACTCGCAGAGATACCCAGGGGGCAGCCTCTTCGCTGGTGAAGCATATTCATGTGGGTGCTAGTCCCCGGGCATCTATTAACCTTGAAAAAGCGGCTCGAACCAATGCCTTGATCGATGGTAGACACTATGTTACGCCTCAGGATGTGAAGGATGTGGGCTATGATATTCTCCGTCATCGGATCATGCCAACCTTTGAAGCCGAAGCCGAAAACGTTACGAGCGAAAATATCATTGAATCTCTTTTTAGTCAGGTAGAAGTACCCTAATGGATCAAGACAAGCAAAAAATGTTTGAAATTATGGGTGAAGTTGCTGAGCCTAGCCTTCGGGGATTTTGGTGGTTGTTGGGAATCCTACTGCTTGCTGGGATCATCATTCTAGTCGCTTTCCTCCGCAAGCAACGTATGGCAATAATACCAAAACATGAACAAAGTCCTAATGACCTTCACAAAAATCGAATCATGCAAATTTCCCCTAAAACTCAAGATCACAGTGAAATTTATCGCATATTGAGTCAAGGTATGAAGCATGCTTTGAGTCAATTGTCACAGGAAAACTACATGAGTTTAACAAATGAAGAAGTTTTGAATACTTTGGCTCAAGATAAAGCTCTAAATGTGGATAAAGCGAAACTTTCGGGATTCTTTTCTGAGTGTCAGAACTCTCTTTATCAGAACCAAGGTATACCTGAAGATCGCATAAAAATAAGTCAGTCTCTCGTTTTGGAATATTTAGAAATTGCTCAGGGAAACGCGGTGCCATGAGACTTATCGGATTCTTAATATTTTTGTGGAGTGGTGCTTTATTGGCAAGCAATTATTCGGAGTTAGAGTCCGCGGAAGAAAAATATAATGAAGGCGTAAGGCAGTTTAGAGCTGGCAATCT
>JBNKNM010000372.1:0-4110 GCA_050293845.1 Pseudobacteriovorax sp.
GACAGAAATTTGAGGGGAGGAAGAGGAATGACAATACCGTTGATCAAGAGTACGATATTCGTCCACTGATGCCCAATAACAAATCCCTTACCATGGTTGAACTTCTGGGCATTGTGGGTATGGCGTGAAGAACGTTTTTGAATTGTGGCATCAATTATCAGTGCAACGGTCCATGGACTACCAGGGATCAATGGCTTCCTTCCGTTAAGAAAGTCCAGTAACACCACTCTGATGAGTCTATTGAGGTTAGCTAACGCGATAGAGGAGGACTTTGATAAAAATCTGCTAAATTGAGATTTATTGAGTCCGGATATGGCCGATGCAAATGTCAAAGAGTGCTTAGGGGCTCTGACCATCAGAGATATTAAGTACAAAGTTGCTACATTTTGCAACCGGCTAGGAAATTTTAGGTGACATGCGATTATTGAAATCATATATTTCATAGCAGCGGGTACCTTCTGGAATGGCAGCCTGGATAGGTGCCTTAATGGTTTCAGGAGCAATGCCCGTCACAATACACCTACTACGGTGATTTTTCTTCAATTTTCTACCGAATAGCTGTCTCTCTTGTGTTTGCTGGATTTAGTTTAAATTTCGCGCAACCTTTAAGAAATATACCATTACCAACCCGCAAGCTTCCCAGATAGGAGTGAAATCCAAACATAGGCGCAGACATCAAAGTATTTATCTTGCAGCGAAGTATCAAATGCAAATTCTAGTCCGGCACTTGATTCCCAGAGAAAATGCCCATAACCCTGCAGTCATTCACATATCTCAAAAAATCAAAAGATCCGTTCTTTATTTAAGCAATGAGCAAGTGTATGGTGATACTAAATGAAGGGTGACTGAAGGTGAAGAAATAGTATAGGAATTATCTGATAATAGCGAGTTTGAATCTTATGCTTGAGGAGATTCCACCGAAATCCTTCAAAGTATTGAGTGTACTTGGAAGAACAGTAGATGAGTCTGCTTTCCTCTATAAGAGCAGGTTCATCTCTTGAAAAGGGAGTCTATAAGTTTGAGTGGTTAAACTCATAAAACGATATGGTAAGTTCAGAACAAAATCTATTTCGGGAAAACAGTTCCCAAAATTAATTACTTTTGGAAAAAATGATCTGGTAAGCAAATGATTAAAATTACGGTAGAAACCCCTTGATCTAAGAGACATCCAAGATGATATCCATAACTCTGTACTCAAAGGGCTATCAAATGCAGCCTCTGCCGCTGAAGTCAGGTCTGACTTCTTAAGCGATTTAGCGTAAGAAACCGTTACATTACCCGTGGGATTCGATATTCAAAAGTTACCCCCGGAAAGCTCTATGCTGAAGTCTATTCAAAAGATGACTTTATGACTAAGCATGAGGTTGGAGGATCTTTTGATAAGGAAGGTCATCGTTTTGCTATGCCTGTTGAATGCGTGAAAACGAGAGATCCATTATTTCCCGTAAGAATAGACCAAAGTATATACTTGAAAATGCTCGCGTTCAAAGGTAAGAACCAATAGATACACACCCCATGCTGGAATATTTATGCGGATCATTAACAATAAGAATATAAAGGCCCTCTATCTTCTCAAGGTTCCTCGTAAATATAAGCCGCGTTGGGAATTCGAGAAAACAGTCGTGGAAACCGTAATGGAAAAGTTCCAGATTCGGCTTATGCTTGAGAATGAGTATGGGTGGATGAGTTATTGATAAAAATGAACAGGTGTCTCATATGGCTTCAATTTTACGATCACTTGATAACATTATACTGATTTTTACCATAGTATCGCATCCTTTAAATTTTGATATTATGATAGTAGGAGTCTAAATAGCTTAATTTTTGAAATCAATGATCTACTTATTTAGGATGGAATAAATGATTAAATTAATTATCCTACTAGGAATTCTTTGTGATTTGCCTTATGGGCTAGCCAATGAATTTCCAGATCATATTAAAGCTAGTATAGGGTTGGTTCCAGGGAGAGCTGACGAAGGAGAGAAAGGTGTCATTTGCGACTTTATAAGAGAAATGGAAAGTGTCTCAGGTACCAGAATTGAATTCAAGGTACGTCCATTTGTGAGATCTTTAGATTATGTAGTTAATGGCAAAGCCAGCTTTCATTTCCCTTTAATAAAGCCAGAGATAGAGTACGATTTACCATACTCATTTTCAACGGTCACCGCATACAAGGTGGAATTTTACTTATATAGCAACAAAAATAATCCAATTGACCCTGATCAAATTCGACAACATAAAATTGAAACAGAACGAACCCACGTGGATTTATTTCCCATGAAAATTAAAGGTTCATCCTGTATCCTATGTAGCTTAAAAAAAGTAGATAACGGACGCCTAGATGGTTTTATTTACTCCGTAGTAGCAGATAAAATCATAGAAGAAAATCATCTTAAAAATTTGCATAGATCTCTATATAGAAAGTTTGACGTAAAGTATGTAATAGCCAAAGGCTCTCAAGGTGGAGAAATAGACAGATTTCTGACAAAATACACTGAAATCATGCAAAATAGCTTGGATTGGAATAAATTTCTGCCTCCACATTGATGGAATATAGCAAATGCTACTTCGTTCAATTGTGTGACACAGCTAATTATTTTTCAAACTGGAATGATTTCCAAAACTACAAATCTGTGTGAGGCTGCCATTCAACGTATTCATCCGGTTTAAGGCTTGGGTAACGATCCATAGTACCATTTTCGTACAATTGGTTTACGTACTTGGTCAAGAATTTATCAACAAGACTCCCCTGTGAATTCTTAGGAATAACAAATTTCACATTGAATCTTCTGTATAGGTTTCGATGTATGTTTGTTAATTTTTCCTTTCTTATCAAATCATCAACTGCTACATCCGAATATATAAAGCCATCAATACGGCCGGCATTTAATTTTTTCAAACTACATAAAACACAGGTCGAAGGCTTTATCTCTATAGGGAAGAGGTACACATGACTTGAGTCTGTCTCTAAATCTATCCCCTCCAAATTTTCGATATCCAGAATTTTGTCTTTGTGAGTATATAAGATAAAATTTACAACGCTAAGAGTCGCTGTGGAGAAGGAGTAGGGTAGACCCTCAGTTGAGACTGGCTCGATCAAAGGAAGATGAAAGTCCGCTTTACCTTTAATGACGTTCTCTATGGAGCGTGGAAATGGTTGTACACGGAAGTTAATCTTGATTCCTGATTGTTTTTCTAGCTCTCGAACTATGTCACACAATGGACCAGTTTTGTCGGTGTTAGCAAGATTGGGAACGTTTGCTAGAGTAGCATTAATTTCTTTTGGTAGGTCAGAAATTTCAGCTTTAGATTCCATGACTGGAGAAAAAGTTATTGTAGTAAAGATTACCAGTAGTGAAGCTATTCGCTTTCCTTGTAGGTACATACTGTTGCCTTTCGGTCAATATTTTCGGCTATAGCAACGTATCGTAAATGAAAGTAGCAGCTTTAAATACTTAACTGAAACAATTAAGTGATGTGTTTGCCTGATAACTACAGAACTGCCCCCGGTGATAACGAAATTCTTGCATCGCTTTCGGCTTTGTTCAGGGTCTAGCTAGTTAAGTCAAAGTGTAATGTTAAAACAGGGTTAGTGTACGATCGGGTCTAAATTTTTTAAAAATTAAAGCACACTAACAATTTTCCTAATAGTAGAATTACCAATTTTCGCTTTCTTATGCCTTTCAACCAATTGATCAATATCAACCTAAATAAGCTTTCTAGCTTCTTCTTTCATTTTCAAAAATGACTTTTGTAGCCTAACAATGCAGTCAATACGAGGATCGTGCATATGGGCACTAGCTATCGCATAGACCTTAGAATCCGAGACTTTATTGCTAGCAATCCTTAGAGCCGCAGCATGGTTATCATTTCTATAAAACCTTTCTCAATTCATTGATCGCCACAGGTTATTACTTCTCGACTGTAGTAGCCTATAGTGTGTGAATCAAAAAACATCAAACTGGTTGGATCGATTCCCGCCAAATTGTGCCATCATATAACAGTTATAGAACTCATGGAATTGAATTTACAGTAGGGTCTTTGCGAAACTCAAACCGACTGTGCTGCAAGCTTTCTAGAGATTTTCAGGTTCCATATACCGCAGATGAT
>JBNKNM010000373.1:0-3856 GCA_050293845.1 Pseudobacteriovorax sp.
GTTATCCTAGGTGCTCTAATTATTGCCCTTAGTTTTCATGAGTTTGGACATGCTGTAACAGCCAAATACTTTGGAGATGATACTGCCGAAAAAATGGGGCGTATTTCTCTTAATCCTAAGGTTCATATGGATCTTGGAGGAACGTTATTACTCATATTTGTGGGATTTGGTTATGCTAAGCCGGTACCCACTAATCCCAATAATTTTAATTCAAAGTGGGCTGATCTATTTATATCCGCAGCGGGGCCATTTATGAACTTACTATTGGCTGTCATTGCCATAAATTTATATATTCTAATGGTGAAGTGGGGAGTAGTTGGGGAAGGTAGTAATAGCATTCAGTATTTCGTTTTGTATTTTACCCAGATCAATATGCTGTTGATGGTGTTCAATTTAATCCCCATCGGAGCACTGGACGGTCACTATATCCTTCCTTACTTTTTACCTAGAAGATTGCGACGATCTTATGTTCACTATAATGCGAAATATGGCAATCATGTGTTTATGATCTTGATATTAGCATCCATTGCTGGAGTCCCCGTGTTTAGGGAAGTACTCAGTATTGGGCAAGCTCTGATTCCTTGGATTATTTTTGTTTAAGGAAGCTGGTTAAATCCTTTGCTTAATATCCCAATTTCATTCCAAATCGGATGGCTTCGGCGCCACTCTTAGCTCCAAGGTTGAATTTCCAGAACGGGGTGAATCAATAGCTCCTTCCTACGAGGTCTCCTAGACCTTCAAAAGATTTTTGTTTTTAGCGCTAGCATTGTACGCCAAAAAAGCCAACAGAACTGGAACCCTTAATAAGATACTCATACTAATGAAGATTGAAAAGTAAAGTTAGTTAACTAGTTGCAGAAATTTTGTGAAATCAAATATTTAATATTCATCACGATAGTTCGGAAATTTGCAGAAGCTTCGCGGTACCCGTTCCCATCGCTTACTAGCATATAACAAGGCTTGCAAAAATTTTTCCGAACAAAGTTTATCAAATTCCAGATTAAGTACTTACCGAAGTGTAGTTGACATATTTTTGAAAATATAACTCCTTAAAAATAAACTTTGTCAGGGAGGGAGAAAAGAGTACGATGCGTCGCGATGGGAAATAACGGTGTAGAAAGGAAAAAATATGCACTCAAGAATATTACTAATTTTGTTAGCTTTAGTTTTCTTAACTTCTGGTTTTACTATGTGCGATAGATCTGAATCCCCGACCCTTGAGTTTGCTGATGGAACTCTTCAGCTCCAAGTATGTACTCCAGACATTATTCGCGTTTTATATACAAAAAATAGAAACGCAAATTTCTTTGCCAGAAAAACTCTGGCTACTGCTCCAAAAAACTGTGACAACGAAACTTTTTATCAGTTTCATCAAGGTATAGAAGAGAGTATTCTTTCGACAGAAAATCTTTCCGTAAGAGTCAATATGAATACTGGAAATGTATCGTTTTATACAATCAAAGGCGAAAGATTGCTTACAGAAAAGGATAGGTCTCTAGAAGCTGCAGAAGTGCAAGGGGAGTCGGTATATCACATCCATCAAAGGTGGAAATCTAGGGATGGGGAAGCTTTTTATGGGCTAGGACAGCATCAGCAGAATCTCATGAATATTAAAGATTATCCTATCAATCTCATTCAGTATAATACAGAAATCGTTGTGCCAATGGTGGTGTCGAGCCTAGGGTATGGTATTTTATGGGATAATACCTCACAAACACGCTGGGGAGATCTTCAGGATTTTATTTCTTTAAGCAATGTTGATGGCAGTCTTGTGAACGAATTTACGGCTGAAGTGAGCGGAGATTATATTTTTCAAACCTATTCCTCAGGACGTATCGAGCTACTAGTTGATGGTGAGAAGGTTATCGATCATTGGCGACAAGGATGGCTTCCTGGTAAGGATTACGCGAAAGTGCCTATGGAGGCTGGGCATACCTATAGGCTTGAGTTAAAATTTGAATCTGATCTGAATGTAAACATAGCAAAACTCTCCTACAAACTTCCAGAAATTGATCCCTCTACTTCTCTTTGGTCGAAAGTGGGTGATGGTATAGATTACTATTTCGTGCATGGAAGCCATATGGATGATGTTGTTGCCGGTTATCGGAAATTAACGGGAGAAGCACCTATGATGCCGCGCTGGGCATATGGATTGTGGCAGTGCCGCGAGCGTTATGAAAGTGCGGACGAGGTTATTGAAGTTCTTCAAGGATTTCGATCTCGAAATATACCACTGGACAATATCGTTCAGGACTGGCGATATTGGATTCCTGGTACCTGGGGATCGCACGAGTTCGATGCTGAGCGATTTGCTAATCCGGCTGATTGGGTACGACAAATTCATGAAGAATATAACGCTCGTATAATGATATCGGTATGGCCTAAGTTTCATGTGGGAACCGATAATTTCAATCAACTCAATGATGCGGGATATATTTATCAACCGAATTTGAAAGAAGGAATTAAGGATTTCACTGGTCATTTTATGTCGTATTTTGATGCATTCAATCCTGATGCGCGGGAGATGTTTTGGTCGCAGGTTAGCAGCGATCTTTACCGATTCGGTTTCGATGCCTGGTGGATGGATGCTACTGAGCCGGAAGTGGTTGAAGGGCCGTACCCAACCCCAGAAGTCCATCAAGAACTATACGAAACTCATATGCATCCAACGGCAATGGGATCAGGCTCACGAATGCTGAATGCTTTTTCCCTAGTTAATAGCCAAGCTGTTTACGAAGGGCAGCGCAAAGAATCTCCCAATCAAAGAGTATTTATTCTTACTCGTTCCGCTTTTGCAGGACAACAACGGTATGCATCTGCCAGTTGGTCGGGTGATATTACCACAACATGGACCGCTTTTAAAAAACAAATTCCTGCAGGGTTAAATTTTACCATATCAGGTATTCCATACTGGACTACAGATATTGGTGGTTTCTCTGAGGAACCTAGGATCTCTAGTGATAGAAAACAGTGGGCAGAGCTAAATAATAGATGGTTTCAGTTTGGTGTTTTTACCCCCTTGTTGCGTGTTCATGGTCAAGATGACAGAACAGGTGACCGTGAAATGTGGAACTTTGATGACGAAACTTATAAGACAATGCTTAAGTTTGATCGGCTGCGTTATCGGTTGCTACCTTATATATATTCGTTGGCTGGAGCTGTTACTCATAAGGGGGGGACCATCATGCGTCCTTTAGTTATGGATTTCCCAACTGATATTAATGTGCATGATATTGGTGATCAATATATGTTTGGACCTGCTTTTCTTGTGAATCCAGTAACTGATTATGGAGCACGTGAACGTAAGGTTGTTCTCCCCATAACTCCAGGGGGCTGGTATAATTTTTGGACAGGAGCCCCTGAAGCTGGCGGACGAACAGTCGTCGCTGATGCACCATACACCTCACTACCACTATTCATCCGTGCAGGATCGATTATACCCATGGGGCCAAATTTGCAGTATACAGACGAATCTTCATGGGACCCTATTACCTTATATGTGTACACAGGAGCTGACGGCAGCTTCACTCTATACGAAGATCAAGGATTAAACTATAACTATGAACAAGGAGAGTTTTCTGAAATCCCTATTATTTGGGATGAAGACAATAGGAGGCTAACCTTTGGTACCCGCCGCGGCTATTTTCCAGAAATGTTGCAGCAGCATACCTTCAAAGTTATTTTTGTTTCTAAAAGCCATCCCAAAGGCTTTTCGTTTGAACCTGATAGCACTCAAACAGTGATTTATCGTGGTGATGAGATTCGTTTAGACTTATAATCATCAGGAAGGTTATATAACCTTCCTTAGAACTTAGATTTTATCAGGCATAATTTTATAAAATAATATTCGTTAATG
>JBNKNM010000373.1:3866-4096 GCA_050293845.1 Pseudobacteriovorax sp.
CTTGTTAGTGGGAAAGGATTTTGGGTCTTGTTAGCTCTCCTGATTTAGATTCAATATAATATCCACTGTCGAGGAGCACCTTTCTCCAGTTGCTAGCATCAACAATGACAGGTTTCAGTAGGTACGAAGGTACTATTTTAACATTATTATTGTATGTTTTTCTATCATTGACTTCTGGTTCTGACCCATTAAATAGGGCCGTAACCATTTTCACTGTAACCTTAGCTAGC
>JBNKNM010000374.1:0-4090 GCA_050293845.1 Pseudobacteriovorax sp.
ATTTTTTTGATCGAGCTATGACAAACGACTTGCTTCTGATCAATATCTATACCTTTTTTACAGGCATATTTATCGACTTCATGCCTGGCTATGCACGGATTGTTACCTTTAAAGGTTTGATCACGATAGCTACAGGTAGTAGGTTTAAACTCTTTGGTACAACTCGCTTCTAGCTGGCATGAACTTGCAGCCTTATTGACGCAGCCAATCGTAACTAGTAACATGACTAAGATAAGCTTCATTCACTCTCCTTAAAGCTTTGCTGATGCATTAATATGTAAAAACACCTAAACAAATATACCATTTCAAGTAAACTCCGGTGATTTCGCATCCACTCGCAGCAGCTCTACAGAAGCCTTTCCGGAGAAAGTTCTCAGTGCAAAGACGACCAATGGGGTAAAAGCAGAACATTACAAAACAGAAATTCTTACTCAGGAACGAATCCCAAGTCTTTCCCTTTTTTTAGAATTTCTTCTTTCTTTTCGTCACTAAGGGAATGAAACATTCCCATAATTTTTTTGAGTTGCTCGGGGGGCAGAGTTTTGAGGACTTCCTGTGATTTTTGCAGTAACTCACCGGGATTATTTAAATCGATATTACCCAGCAATCTGGTAACGTCCTCCCAGTTAAACTCAGGTTCAGGTATTTCAGCTTCATGACTGTCTTTTCTGGCAAAGAAAATGATTTTATCATCGGTTTTGCGGTGATCAATCATTTCCTTTGTGCTCAAGAATTCCAGCACCTTATTAAAGTTAATGCCGCGATGGTGCGCGGTTTCATACATCTTTTCTAAGGGTAATGCTACTTGATTTGCAGGAAACCCGTTATTTTTAAGAGTCTCTATCACCTTAACGATGAACTTACCATATTCTTGATCAGACATTTTTGTGTCCTCAGCTGCAAAATACTTTAAGACTTAATGTACAACGCCACCTTCACCGTGAGCATGGCCATGAGTAAGCTCTTCTTCAGTAGCTTCCCGAATGGAAACTACATTAAAATCAAAGGTCAAGGTTTCTCCAGCTAAGGGATGGTTGCCATCAAGCGTCACTTTATCATCTTTAATTTCGACGATAGTAAATATACTGACTCCCTCGGGACTCTCTCCCTGTACTTCCATTCCCACAGTTAAATTTGGAATTTCGGCAAGCTGTGCTTTTTCCACTGTGACCACTAGCTCTTCGGTATACTCTCCATAAGCTTCCGCGGGTTTTACGACTACACTGAATTGGTCTCCCTTAGCTTTTCCCTCCAATTGGTTCTCAAGTCCTGGCACTATCTGACCATGCCCATGAAGGTATGCAAAAGGATCGGAATCAGATTGATCTAAAAGCTGGCCTTCAGCATTTGTGAGTTTATAGTGCATCAAAACGACATTGTTTTTGGCTATTTTCATTGGACTTCCTAATACTTTAGTTTAAAGTGGGACAATATACGTCATAAATGATGTAGTCAAGACGATAATTGACCGTACACTAGCAAACGCCTGTGGTAGCTTATTCGCAAAGTTTTTGCTAGAAGCTAAAAGCTAAACAGTAAAAGTTTTTATCGATTAGACTAAAAGGAAGAAACATGAGTAGAAAATGGCTTGGCTTATTGATGGGGGTATCAGTAGCGCCTTTATTTGCGCAACCCATACCTGACATCCGCGAGTTTCCTATCAATCCAGACAAAAAACCCTGCGCAAATTTTTATGAATATGCTTGCTCTAAAACCATCGAAAGTTTTGAGCTGAGAGAAGACCGGTCGAAGCATACTTTTTCTTTCTCCGATTCTCATGAGCGTCTCATTGTTAAAAAAAAGGAGTTTTTACAAAAACTCCCTCAACAGAAAAACTTAAAAGGTTTTCGCCCAACGCTTAAAAAAGTTTTTGCAGCTTGTATGAATACCAAGGCTCGTGCAGTTGAAGAAAAGTCTATAGTTGCTAATCTGGTGAATCGTGTAAAGGCAATCAAGAACCGTACAGAATTTTTAAAATTCCTTAGCGATCAACGCCAGGAAGCCGAATTTTCATTTATAGATGTTGGCACTACAGCCAATAAAGATAATCCAGATTTCAAGGACTTCTACTTTGCTGCTGACATGATGTCTCTACCTGAAAGATCCTACTACAAGAACGATCAGGTCATCAAAGACTACGCAGCTTATATCACTCATTTTTTTAAAATAGTTGGAGACAAAAAAGCCTCGCAAACTGCTAAGAGTGTTGTGGACCTGGAAGCTCAATTTGCAGACAACTACCCACTTCCCCATGAACTGCGAAAGATTTGGTCACAGAAATCTTCCATATCTCGCAGCGAAATTAAAAAGCTGTATCCAAGCTTTAACCTTGAACAAGATCTCAAAAGGGTCCCTTCTTCAACAAATATTAATCATTTTATTCCAGACAACTTTGCCTTTGTAAATAAGACCCTTTTAACGGCAGACCTAAACAGTTTAAAATCCCTTTATCTTTTCCAGGCCCTATCTCCCATCATGGATGAAGGCTACCCGGAATACTTCGCTCAAAAATTTGCGTTTTCAAACAAGCATCTGGGAGGACCTGCAAAACGCTCCGACCTTGCTGAGCGGTGTACAAAATCTACCATGTATACCTACCTAAAAGAAATCGATTACGAACTTGTAGATGAGGTATTTCCTAATTTTCCAGAGAAGAAGTTTATCGGCCTCGCGGAAAAAATTCGCAAGTCCATTATCAGCGGGATCGAATCTAATACCTGGCTATCAGCAAAAGCTAAGGCAGGTGCCATCGCTAAAATCAAGCACGCAAAACTGCAGCTGATTAAGCCCCGCACTGAAGCTGAATGGTATTTTAATCCCAAGGTACCGGTTCAAGAAGATACCTTTTTAGGTAACACACTCAAATTGCATAAGGCCTTCCAGGAGCGCATGTATGCAGAAATTGGTAAGCCTCGGGATAAAACCCGATGGGGGTTAGGGCCATTAACGATAAACGCCTATTATTCACCATCTGATAACAAATTTGTAATGCCCATCGGTATTTTGCAACCCCCATTCTATGACCCCAAACAGCCTGAGTTTGTCAACATGGGTGCCGTGGGTACTGTTATTGGCCATGAGCTAGGACACGGTATAGACGACAATGGCTCTAAGTATGATTTCCAAGGTCGGCTCATCCAGTGGATGTCCGATAAGGATCTCGCAGAGTTTAAGAAAAGAGGCGAAGCCCTTATCTCTCAATTTGATAAAACAGGCCATAATGGAAAGTTAACCCTGGGTGAAAACATAGGGGATCTAACAGGTCTGTCTTTTGCCTATAATGGAGCATTTCCAGAAAATAATGGTACCATCGAGCAAAAACAGAAGTTTTTCCTCCAATATGCGCGGCTATGGTGCTCTGTTATTCGCCCTAAAACAGTAGAAAAACAACTGAAAGTTGACCCCCATGCTATTGCTTGGGCGCGAGTGAATGAGCAGGTCAAACATCAGCCCGGCTTTCATGAAGCCTATTCTTGCAAAAAAGGCGATGCCATGTATTTAGAACCTCAAGATAGAGTCAAAATCTGGTAATCTCAAAAGGGTTAATACCCTGTTGACCCCATTTTCATAGGGAGGACTATTCATGGATGATGATAGTACCGATTATTCCGAAAAAGCTAAGGAGTATGCCCGGCAGCGTCGGCGGGAAGCCTACCAAAAGGCAAAAGCCATCATGAAACAGAAAAAAGCTGCAGCAAAAAAACGCCCCCTATCCGCAGAGGCACAAGTCCAGAAAGAGGAGCAAAAGGAACGCCAGCGTGCAGCCCGTCGTGCGGCCTATCAGAAGCAAAAAGAATTGCTACGTAGGGAAAAGGAAAAGCAAAAAAAGCCGTGCCCTAAAAATAGAATCGACGCTTTTGCATCTTTAAAGCTAGTTCAATTTGACGAGGAGCGCCAAGAATTTGCTCCCCTTAAGACTCCTCCAGCTTCACTAAGGCTTATCAAAGGTAACGAAGAGAGGTGAGCAAAAGTATCTCAGCAGAACAAATCACACTTAACTGCGTTAGCTCGATAAGAAAGTGGTTATTATGGGGTTCATCAAACTTCTCCAGGAAACCCGGTCTCGTTAGGGCCGGGAGGAATGGAGAAG
>JBNKNM010000375.1:0-4062 GCA_050293845.1 Pseudobacteriovorax sp.
AGTGATTCGCCGGGCTAATATTTTAAGTTGCTTACATAATGGCATGACATCTGGAACAATTGGCAAGGTTCTGCATGCCGATCCAAAAACCGTGAGAAATGTTGCGCATACATACCTTGAAAGCTGCATGGACGCAGCTTTGTACGACGACGAACGAAGTGGACGTCCTATCGATTTTGATGATCATGACCGTTCCAGAATCATTGCCATGGTTTGCTCAGATCCACCGAAGGGATACTATAGGTGGACGCTTGATCTTATTGTTGAAGAGACTAACAAACGTAATCTTGCCAGCCGAAACATCAGCCGCGAGCAGGTACGGGTTGTCCTCCAGGAACATGATCTGAAGCCCTGGCAGGAAAAGATGTGGTGTATCACCGAATTGGATGATGAATACATTGAACGCATGGAAGATATTCTTGAGGTCTATGAAAGACCTTACGATAAGAAGCACCCAGTAGTATGCATAGACGAAAAACCTGTGACCCTCAACGGTGATAAGAGAGAAAGAAAACCAACAAAAGAAGGCTCCGTGCGAAAGGTTGACTACGAATACACCCGTAATGGTTCAGTAAACGTATTTGTCGGGGTGGAACCTAAAACAGGCCGATATTTCAACGAGGTGACAGAACAGAGGTGTAGCGGGGATTTTGCCCAATTCTTGTGTACAATATCTGCGACATACTTAGGCGTTGAAAAAATAACGCTCGTAATGGACAATCTCTCAACTCACACTCAAAAAGCCATCATCGATTCTTTAGGAAAAGAGGTAGGAGAAAAGCTTTGGGAGCGATTCGAAGTCCACTATACACCAAAGCATGCAAGTTGGTTAAACCAGGCTGAGATAGCGATCGGTATGTATTCCCGACAATGTTTGGGGGATGGGCGGATCTCAGATATCAAGTATCTCAAGGCTCAGACGACTGCATGGAACAAGCGCACGAACAAAAAAGCTCCAAAGATTCAATGGCGATTCATCAAATCAAAGGCAAGAAAGAGCTTTAAATATGAATCTACATCAAACGAATAGGGAAAAACTTTCTGGACGGAATACTAGTTAGCTTAAGCAGAAGATTAGAAACTATCGATATTGAATTTATACCATTAAAGATCAGCATAGTGCACGCTGGCTTGTAGATCTATTATGAAGCTGATAATGATGTCAATATGTTGGAGCTGACATCCTTAATTTTAACGCAAAAGTAGGTGCAATCATCTTTTAAAGCAGAATTTTGCCAGATTTTTCTTGTGGCGTCTTCGACATCATGGACTATTTTTGTAACATCATTTTGATGGCTAATGATACTGAGTAGCTTTCTTTTCGTTAGTGATTTTCCTTGTGGTCCCATGTTTTCCGTTAAACCATCGGTAAAAAAGAAGAAAATATCGTCTTTTTCAATAGGGTATTCTTGTACTTCGGAGAAAAAATCTTCGGTAAACCCAAGCACAGATCCACCTTGCAAGATGATCTTAGGTTGTCCTCGACTTATATGAAAAATATTGCGATGACCGGCATTGAGGTAGTACATTTTGGAGTCATCGAGATCAAAACAGATAAAAGCCATTGTCATAAGATGTTTAGCCTTGGCTCCTGTCTGAAAAACGACACTATTCACATGCTTTACCAACAGCTGAAGGCTATCTGGGCTGGAAATGTATTGCTCATTAACTTCCAGCAACGTTGTCTTTATGCACCCCGCAACAGCTGCAGTTACAAGAGCTGCAGAAAACCCATGGCCCGTTACATCACCAATAAATAGATATATCTGACCCTTGGTAGGTGCTTCATAAATGCCATACCAATCTCCTCCTGTTACTTCTGCTGATCGATAAAAAGCATGGTACTCGATGGATTTAATGGACGACGCATCTGGAATCAACGACTCTTGTACCGCTTGTGCAGCTTGATGTCGTTCCATATTTTTAATCTTCTCATCCCTAGCATTTCGATGCTGGATTAGCCAATTCCAAGAAAATAAATATGCACTAACACTAAACAAAACTGAGCTATAAAGTTCCCATGGTATAATGTATCCTTTGTATGCAAACGTGAGAATGCCAGCAAATGAAATACTAGTCATTGTTGTAATTGTAGAAAACATCCAGATCAAAGGTGAACTAATACTCCCCATAAAGAAACCTAGGCTAGCTATTATTAATATAAAAATTGGCTCATATCCTACAGGCATCAACCAATTTCCAAATAAAGTACTGTTTATGACAGAGGCCAAAAGGTAGCCTCCCGGCATGTATCCCACTGGAGTATTTACCATATCAGTGTTTCCGGTGTACATACCAGGTAGGATGAGTATCGTCTGTCCAGGCTTCAGAACATTGTCGAATGATAAACCCTTTCTTATTCTGATAATGGAATTTTTTAAAGAAAATGTTTGAGATTGTAGATCCTCAATCGCTATCAAATTGATGGGAAGCTCTCTATCTTTATTGAGATATACTTGTTGCTCATTAAGGTATAACTTTCCATGCTTGATATTTAATTCTTTGTTCCCTAGAAACGCCATGTGAGCTATGGCTGCATTCTCTTTAATCTGAATCAGAGGTTGTATAACTCCGTTACCATTATACAGTGAGTGACCAAGCTTTTTAAAGGCAGACATTATTTTTTTATTTGGTCCATAAAGGTACATAGGTTCGATTGAAGGATTTGGTGACCGGTCTAGTTTTTTGGAGCTGTCTGAGCCTATATTAAAGTAGTGATGATTGTTTAAATTAATGGGAGTTTTCCCATGAATGATATTTTTTGATACGAAAGAGGCTGAAATGAGGGGCGTCCTTACATTACTCATCATTCGAATAAATTCGTTAGGATCAGAAGTAATTTGGGGTGTGCTGAAAAGTTTATTAATATATATGGATTGAGGTTGTACTGCAGCTACAGCTTGGATGAGTTTCCCCCATTCTTCGATTTTAAGATCATCGTCGGATACATATTCAAGAGTGTTATCATCAAAAGCGTATATTTTAAGCATGGGATGGACAGTGGGGGACTGGCTCAAAAGAACTCTCATTTTAAAATTAATAGGTACAGAGATGTGGTTGTTTATGAATTTGCCAATAAATCCTCTATTTAACACAATGAAGCACATAGCTATGATCGAAGTAACTAATATACCTTGCCATACCTTGTATTGAAATTTGAAGCTTATGAGCTGCATTTATCCGATCTCCTGCATGGAAAAAAATGAGATAAGAGCTGGTAAATATTTAATTGGTTGGCCAGTATAGATTCTAAACAAAGTGCAGTCCATCTAACTATCATATATATAGTTACAATAGGAAATATTCTTACAAAGATTCTAACGAACTTATAGTTATTTTTTCGCCCTCAGTCCATGGAAACTTGACTCTCATGAATCGATTCATTTTTTTTTCAATTAAATTATCTAGTTGTTGTTCTATCTTTAATTCTAGTTTTTGAGTCACCGTCGATCTAATTTGCTCGATTCTATTGGTGGGTTTTTCATCAACACTAGTTGTACTAGTTTCAGCAAATGAAAGAGTAGTCATTAAACTTGATAAACACAATGCGAACACTTTCATCGAAATTCTCCTTCAAAGAGGAATAGAGTGAATGTTGCTAGTCGGCACTATGGAAACATGCTTAAGCTAATTATCTTCCACAGTGCTATGAAACTTTTCGGTCTTCCATTTCACTTTATCCGAATGTTTTATTTTTACTTTCTCTATTCAGAATATCTGAGTCGTTCTATAAGGATCAGAATGAATTTGTTCTTGCATTCACTTTCTAAATTTTCGGTAGGGCTTGAAGATTTGATATAGATAATGCCTTTGCACTATTTAAACTCTTGACACAGACTAATCATTTTTCAACTCACGGGCCAGTTTTTTATAGTAGTTTAGATCACTAATGCTTTCACATATTTTTTGTAAGCGCTGCCAATTAATGTTTTGCCATTTGAGATCCATAAGATTCTCGGGTAATGGTACATTAGTGCGAAGCGTTGCTATAGTAATCCAGATAATTTTTTTGGGTTTTAAGCCTTTGCAGAAGCGGCTTCCAATTTCTTAAACTTCCCGAAA
>JBNKNM010000376.1:0-4053 GCA_050293845.1 Pseudobacteriovorax sp.
GCTTGATATTGCGATAGAATTTTTACCCCCGGAAAAAAAATTATTGTGGTCAGATTTTAAAATTAAAAAAATTTCTCTGGGTACTAGCAAACCCAAAACAACAACGGTTAATAGTGTAAATAGAGGGGGATTTCCGCGAAACTCGAAATAACTCTTAATGGCTTAGGAAGTACGAAAACAATTCATTTTGATCTGCGACATTATTATACAGTCGTAGAGCTGGAAATGATCATTTAACATCTGATTTTTGTCTACGAAATACTTTAGAAAACTAGGTTTTAACTTGCTGAAAATACTAAGGTGCTAAAGTTCTTTCTACAAGGGTTTTTTGATCATGTCGTTAGGGATACTATCACAAGACATAAACGGGAAATATGTTGTTTTGATTTTTGTGACTCTTCGATTTTCAAGTAAAGAATGATTATATCATTTAGCATACAATTAAGCCTTACAAGGACCATGAAAGGCAAATGAGTTGTTTAGACTTTTCTGACTCTTTGATTTTGAAAGCCATGCAAGCTCATGTCCTTTAGGATAAATTAAGCCGTCACAAAGAATCCAAAAACGGCGATAAAGTTGTTTCGATTTTTCTGCTCATGGCAATACTCAAACAAAACAATAGATGAACGGCCCTGTTTTAAGGCGTGCCAGTAGCATGCAACAAATGGCATTAAGTTGTTGTGGCTCGGTTTTTCTGGGATAGGTGTTTTAGAAACAATGGTGAAGTGTCCAATCAAATATCGTATTCCACATAAAATTCCCATTAGTTTCTCTATTCTATTAAACGAATACCTGAGATAGAGTTGATTTCAAACCAATTGTTTGAAGATTCAAACTCAATTGGAGAGCCTTTGTAATTAATGTAAACTTTAAGGATGTCACCCCCTTCGGGTAAAGAACTTACATGCATCACATCTGTTCCGACAGGTAAGACTGAAGTTTCATTCCCAATCATCAATTGAATTGGCTGTGTCAATACTGCTTTTGGTCGCCCCCCTCTTTCATATACTTGACCACTCCAAAAGCTGATCCCTAACGCCACAACAATGAGCAAAACAATTGATACTGCTTTCATTTATTTTCCCACTGTGATTTGCTTACATCATTTCGTTGGTCGAGGGTGTCTTTCAAATCTAAAGGCATAAACGTGGATTCTCCGTATCCATTTATTTCAGCAGCGGCTCTTTCATACCAGGTCATCCCTCTTAACGAAGTATTCTCCTTTAGGTCTATACCTGAACCCTTTTCGAAAGCCTCTTTGCTGATCGTAGTGCAATTGTTAACACACCAATTGTAGTCGTTTTATAATTTATATTGGCTCATATATTTTCCATGCCAAGGGTGTTTTCTTTGTTCGCTATTACTAATCTTATCGTTAAATACCGATATTATTTTCTGATCCTGCTTTGAATCAGTATCAAAAGTGTAACCATAGCTGGTTCTACCAGTAGAATTTTCACTTTCGATAAACTTTTCAAAATTGGTCCAAACTCTTAGTATTCCTTCTCCTGTCTCACCAAAAGCTCCACCCGTTTTCCCGTATCTACCGAAATCGTAAGTATAGTCATATCCATCACCGTGTACCCTAATCGAGACGTGACCATAGCCATGGTCACCATATGGACCCCCAACAACAATTGTTGATTTTTTACCAAGCGGATCAACATACTTAAGCGGATTATTCTTTGCGTAACTATAAAGATTGCACTCAACAGGACTTTTAGTACAAAGCTCAGGTTTCTCTAAAAATAGAGGATCGGGCGTCACGAACCTAGCTATGGCTGTCGAGCTTAGACCCAATAAAAGGATTACAGGCAATTGAGATAGAATTTTATTCATAATTATTAAGCTTCCCTTAGCTGCATAATAAACTTGTTCAAGTGGTTCTTTGGATGTCATAGTGGTATTGTTTTCGGATATCTCAGTATTTCCTAAATGAACAGTAAGGACATAGTACAAATATTCGAGTATATCAATTGATATTAGTAACTAGCGGGATTAGTTAACCTTATGAATTTATTTCCACTTATAATCCTTTTAGGATTTACTGCTATTGGGTTTCTTGTTATTTACCTCAATAATCTCATCATCCTTCAGCCTCTCAATCTTCACATAGTAATCGTGCCATTCACCCGAAATTGAAGTCTCAAGCACACCGATGAGACACTTTAAAAGGAACTATTGGATCTGGTTGATACAGAGCTAGAAGATCTACCACATGAGACATAAACACAGTCAAAAAAAACAGGCTAGACATCCTTTAGCGTATACCATACAAAATAATGGTGTTTGTTTGAGGATGGTTGCTATGGTGCATACATATAGCGGAAAGATTGACATCGAGGCTTGGGGTTCAGATATGCCAATAGGTTGCCTTGCCCTAAACGATCGACCTTTACTTGAGGCTCTTGTCAGTGATCTAGGTCTAAACCCACAAGGTAAGGTGACAATCTTCCTCAATCATGTGCGTCTTGAGTACAGTGGCCCTATACGCTGTGTTTATAAGGTGTTCTACACCAAAGGCAGGCTTGAGATTAGGCAAGCACTGGAGGTCGGCGGAAACGATGTTTTTTCAGAGCTTGTGAATCGAAGCGGGCTTTTTTGTCGGGTGGATGTTGCACTTATCTAAATACTTCATTGATCATGTGCCTCATTATTGTTTTTTTCTTCCACATCCACATCCACATCCACATCCGCATCAATAAAACCATCATCCTTCAGCTTCTCAACCTTCTCATTAGTAATCGTCCCATCACCTGAAATCGATGTTTTGAAGATATAAAGGTTATTTTGGTTAACCTGCAAACTCACAGTCTAACCAATTTACTTATACTTTCATGGTAAATTCTTTAGATAAAAAAATGGTGGCTTTAACTTTGGTGCTTCGGGTTTGATAAGCGAATACTTATATAAAGATCCATTAGAATATATCTCCAGACTCTCGGAATCTTTTTGCCTATAGTATTGCTTTTCGATACTTTTAGGAGGATAAAGAAAAAACATCTTCCTTGCCTTGTATCCACCCTGTTCTGTAAATTTATGGCACATTCGTGCTTGGCAGAGTGGACCACCTTTGACTTTCCATTCGATATTTCCGTTGGATTCGAAAAACACAGAACCTTTTCCATAACTACAACCGTTACATCCATTATCACCTATCATCGAGCCATCATTTTTAACTACAAACCACCCAGAATATTCGTCATGGATTATGTACCATTTTTTATTGTAGATCTCAGATTTAACCTTGCCATGCATATTCCTCATAATTGGAAAAAACAGCAATAAAGCAAACCGAAGTAAAAAATTTGTCATGCCATGCATAGAATTAACCTATCATTGAATTTCACCGTTATTCTTTTCTTTCGTTTTAACATCAAGAATATCATCTTCTCTAGGCTTCTCAACCCTCTCATTGGTTATCGTCCCATCTCCCGAAATCGAAGTCTTAAAGATATAAAGGTTATTCTGGTTAACCTGAAGCCTCTCTGGGTCTTTCCCAAGGGCAGTGAGCGCATTACTAGCGGCTGAGTTGCGCACCTTCTCATCTTTGCTGCCCATGTTCTTAATCAGAGTACGCCAAGCCTTCTTTTCTGCAATCTCCTTTAAACGGGCCACATTTAGCTCGTAGGGCTTGTAAGCTTCTAGGAACTCCTTGGACCTTACCCGCTTAGAAACGGCGCTCTGAGATATGCCTACAAATCTCAGAAAGGGATGTTGTGGTAATGTCTGGATTAGCGATTCTTGCCTTGAGCAGTAGAGTATTAATTTCGTCTAAGTCTTTAGCTGACATCATACTCACATCTTTCGTTTGGAACTACTAAGCATTGAACACGATAAAAACAAGTTCAAGAGAGGAATCCTGAAAATTGATAGTGATTATTTTGAATATTTTTTACTACCTGTTCGGATTCATTGATTTTTGGACTGGATAAAATATGTCTATTTGGATATGAGTCTATCTCGTCAATCATCTCTTCATCAAACTTCTCCAGGAAACCCGGTCTCTTTAGGGCCGGGAGGAATGGAGAAGCCCTGCGGCGAGCATCGAAT
>JBNKNM010000377.1:0-4045 GCA_050293845.1 Pseudobacteriovorax sp.
ATGATGTTAATCACACCACCAATAGCGTCAGCACCATAAATTGCTGAGGCACTATCGGACAGAACTTCAATCCTATCAACCATACCAATGGGAATGTGGTTTAAGTCAGCGCCACCAAGGCTGGTTTCCGCTTGCATCCGCCTGCCGTCAATAAGAACGAGTGTCTTATCAGCACCCAATCCTCGTAAATTTGAAGTAGCAGCTCCAGCGCGTGTATGCCCACTTTGCTCTTTGAGATTACCAAATGAAGTCTGAGTCAAAGTCCCAATCAGATCGGCTACGGAAGTCAATCCGCTTTTTTCGATGGCCTCACGGTCAATAATAGTAACAGGAGCCGCTCCTTCAACATCATTTCGCGATATCCTAGATCCAGTAACTTTAATCTTTTCTATTCTTTCATTACTTGTTTGCTCATCAGTATTAGTTTGCGCCAAAGCTTGATCACATAGCATAGCTACTATCAAAGCCAGCTTTGAAGTTTTCCGAACAGAATTATTCAAGTTAGCCCCTTTTGTTTGAGATTTGAGGTAAAAAAATGCCCATAGTAGGCTTAACCATAAGAGTTAACATGGCTGAAAATAACTATACGATTAAACGCTTCTAAGCAAGATTTTATTCATTTCTAATCTGATAAAAGGCAGATGAATTATGATTTGCTAGTGGATAAGTGCTTTATTTAACAGAATTCAATAGTTTCTAGAACTTTGAAAACTAGTTTGCAATTTTTGCTTTCTTCTTAAAATAGCTTACTGCCAAGAGATCTGATAAATTGACCTCACATTTTTCTAAAAACTTAGGGTGAAAGCGTGCTAATGAAACCTTCTTTTCAATGGCATCACATTGAAAAATGAAATATCGACGTTACCTCATTGTTAATGATGTCTTTTTTAGAAACTCCACGGGGTGAGTTATGAAAAAAAATTAGATCTAGTTTGATAGGAAGTTCATGTGGGAACTACAATGAAACCAAATTTAGATATAAATTTTTAGTTGGCAATGCCAGAAAACTGCTTTAATCAGAAAAATTTTATCCAATGTACCTTGACAATCTTCCGTAATCTATATAGATAGCTTGGAGTATTGTCGATTGTAACAATACTTCGTTGATGTGGGCTTGACTCCATTGGAGTCAGGCTTTTTTTTGATTTTGGCTACTCATAAATTAGTTCGCCCTGATGAACGCAAATATTCTAGAAAAATAGAGGTTCCGCGAATATTTTATCGGATGTATTCTACCGGAATTGATAGCTATTAGAAGGAAAGCTGGTAGAAATGTCAAAGCCTAAGCAAACCATATACGGATCCGCCGCTGTTACCAGCAAAAATTTTGAAGAAAAATTTAGCTACTCCCTTATATGCGACCTTTTCTAGGAACCGTCGTTTTTTGGCCCGAATGGAATACGAGCCGCTTCTCCTAAGCAGTTCGACATCATCTAAGGTGACCTCGGTGAATTAAGGTTGGAAGCGTTGGTTTGACCATTTTTCTATCAACTATCCGCTGTTGTAAGCCTATAAGTAGAAATTCTCAAAATTAATTTACTGCAATTGTGACGCTGCGCAAGTCGTTAAATGAGAAGGGTTATATGTTTCTCCTTTGGTTAAAAGCGCTCCAATGACCCTCGTGACTGACATAGATCGGAGTTGCCTGCTGTGCGGGTAGTGGTGGCGACGCCACCATAGAAAATGGCTCCCAAAATTCTTTTGCTCTTTTACTATGCTTATCAGTTTATATTTGAAAAATGAGCCTTCTATCATTTAAATTTTCGATATGATATACAGTTTTTCTACTATTGTGACTTTTATCAGTTCGATTTTAAATATATCGTTTTATCTCCATAGCCAACTTTGCCATAATTAATTATCCATAGGTATGTCAGGTGTCTCTGCGAACTTTTATAGGTCTGATTAAGGCTTCACCTATCTTTGAAGCCATAACAAAATATTTATAGAATGTACGCCGAATCAAATTCTCTTGTAATACTATTTATAAAAGGAAAGTAAAGCATGAGCTTCAGCTGCTGGGTGGTGACGCTAGCTATCCACAGACATTTTGCTACGTTGGAAGTACCATTATAAGTCACTTTAGCTAAGTTATATCACACATTATTATGGTTATGATTCTGGAGGGTATTTGCGTTCTGCAACTTTTAATTCTTGCAGAATCCATATTCCAGAGGTATTCAGCAAGAATTAAAAGTTGTAGAGGACTAAAATAATGGATGTTAATAGAAACGATAGCGGACAGTATCGTCAAAGTAGTTAGCGATGTTAAAAGAAAGCTTTAGCCAGTTCCCCAAAATTTGTGATAACCAGAAAATCAATGGCAATTCCATTTTATCCACATTAATCAAGGAAAAACGATGAAAATACTAAAATGTAAACTAATCACCATGCTTGCATTATCATTAATGCTTACAATCTGCACGGAAGAAACCGTAAAGAACAATGAAACAGAAACTGTCGTATTTGAGTACCTCACATCAAAAACACCATATCTATTTGTATCTACCGCTTACACCGATGCACCTGCAGGATACGAAGCAGAGTTCATTACTCATGTGGGAAGACATGGTTCTCGTCATCTTTCAAGTGCGAAATATGATATTACTTTCAAAGAGCTTCTCGATAGTGCTGCTACTGCAGGGGCAATAACTGCTCTTGGCGAAGAACTTCGTCAGGAAGTAGCAGCTCTTATTGCAATTGAGCAAGGCTACTACGGAGAACTCAGTGAACTAGGAAGACAAGAGCTTCAGGGTATTGGTTCAAGGGTTGTAGAAAACTTCCCTGACCTTTTTACTAAAAAAAGGAATATCATCGCTCACGCTACCTTTAAAAGTAGGACTCAGGACAGTAGAAACAACTTTATAGCCGGACTAAAATCCAAAGCTGCTACAGTGACTATCACGGTATCCACTTTTGAAGAAGAAAAAGACCCATACCTCAGACCATATGATATTGCGCCACTTTATATCGAGCATGATGACGGTGAAGGTTGGAAAGATATTTATGAGTCTTATAAAGAGAGTGAAATTGGTAAAACATATACAAAAGAGGTCCTTCTACAGCTCTTCTCAGAAGATTTCTATAACAGACTTGATAATGGAGAGTTTGCATTTCTTGATGAAAAAGGAAAAGTAAAACTTAAATCCCCGGAAGATGCTGTAGGCAACCTGTACAATCTTTTTATCATCTCAGCAGGTCTAAAGGCAGAATCTAACCTTAATTTCAAAAAGTACTTTAGTATTGATCAGCTGAAATGGTATGAAAGTGTGCTTGCTGTTGAGGATTTCTACGCAAAGGGTCCATCATTAACAACAACGGATCTTCCGACAAATATCATTGCTCCACTCGTAAAAGATATGATCAACTCTGTTGACAGTAGCAGTATGGAAAACGCAGGTGTTTTCCGATTTGCCCATGCTGAGACTATGATTCCTCTTGCATCATTTTTGGAGTTGGAAGGAGCATATGAAAGCACTGATAACCCTGAAGAGGTTATGGATCTTTGGGATATTAAAACCATATCACCAATGGGTGCAAACCTTCAGTGGATCATTTATTCGAATGGGACAAACAGATTGGTAAAAATGCTCTATAACGAAATAGAAACAGCTTTCCCTTCAGTTTTAACACCGGTAAGCGGAGTATACTACAGCTGGAATGATGTGAAAACATACTACCAGAAAAAAATCGAAGAACTTGGATTTAGTATGACAAATACTCTGGAAGCTGACATCGAACATCTGACTACAAATTTCTAATGTTGATTGTTTATGCAAATAGCGAGCAGTTTTTGGCGGTATTGTAAGCCTAGGGTATAGTATGGCCAAGTTTAGATATCTGCTCAAATGCTAAACAAAAGCATAGCAATCTGCTTGGTGGGTGAGCCTTCTGATCCTGTATGTATCACAAAACGACGTCTTTGGACATATTACCAACTGTTCCCACATAATAGCTTGGATTCCAGAGGTGACCTTTCCATAGCTTTGACTTTAAACTGGGAAATTCGATAAAAAGCTTCCTAGCAGATATTCCCTTGAACCAC
>JBNKNM010000378.1:0-4040 GCA_050293845.1 Pseudobacteriovorax sp.
TTTCGGGAAGTTTAAGAAATTGGAAGCCGCTTCTGCAAAGGCTTAAAACCCAAAAAAATTATCTGGATTACTATAGAACGATATAATATTAAGCAGAGAAAGGTAGAACAGCTTTGGCCAACAATATAAATCCCGATTTAATAAGCTTCGCCCCCATTGATCTAGGAAACCACCGTCATGAGATAGTAGAATTTCGAAAGGATTCTTTCGTGGTCAGTTTTGGCGATGCTGAAAAACTCATTGGAGAAGACAAAAAGGGGATCGTCCGATACTTGGAAACCCTCACCCAACGCAGCCAATCATTGCCTGGAAGTTGTGTGAGTGTTTTTCACGGCGAGGAGCTAATAGGTCAGATCGAACTCAGGTTTTCAAGACTTGACAGTAACGCAGGATACGTCAACCTGTTCTACCTAAAGCCTAGCTATAGAGGTAAAAGGGGTGGTAAATACCTCGATAAGTATGCTGAAGATTTTTTCTGTAAACATGGTAAATATTGGGCCTTGCTAAATGTCTCCGCAACAAATGAGAGCGCCATTCGTTTTTACCAAAAGAATAATTGGGTTGCCTTGGAATCCTTCGAGGTAGATGGTCAGCAGATTATTCGAATGAAAAAAGACTACGAGCATGAAGACGATCCTTTATAAACTTATTGGATTGATTCTCATAGGGTACTTGAGTATCAGTATTTTATTTTCGCTCGCGATTCAGGGCAATGACTTAAAGTCGGATAAGTTCGACTACAAGGCTTTTTCACAGTTTGGCAAATGGACCATGTTTACTGGGCATACTCAGTTTTATGTTAGCTATATAGTAGAAACTTATTCTTACGGAGGAATCGCATCTGTCAATCTAATCAAGGTAATTGGAACAAATAGTAGTAATAAGCTACTACGGCACGAATCTTTGAACTTTTATAGTAGCAAACAGGCTCAAATCAACCTTCTCCAAGCAGTTTGCGAATTGCACCCTATCTCGCGTGTAAGTCTCAAAGCAAAATTCACACCGAAGTGGATTGTCTGGAGACCAGTAAACATGAAATCGAACCAAGAAAAAATATTGAAGGTGATGGACTGTGAATAAAATTAACAACTTTCATATATTTTCAGTATTGTTTGGTTGTTCTGCACTATTGGTTTGGTTGCCAAGACTCATGAATATACAAATCAGTTACTCCAGCTCCGGTGTATCATTACCCAGAAGTCCAGAAGTAATTCCACAATTATTCGAGATTCCCCTCAGCGTTAGTATCATTCTTTTTCTTTTACTAGGCTATGCCATTTACAAAATGGTATGGGAATGCTGCTCCGCAGTCTTGCCAATATTTGCGATCACTTCCTTACTGCTTCTTGCCCAGGAAGGTATGAATATCAGATTTTATGATAGATTTGCTATTTTTTGTGCTATGAGTGTTTTTATAGCAGAAAAGCTCAAACATGAAAACGATTTTTGGCACAAGACATTGCCATCACTTATACCCTTTCTAGTCTATTTTTCTACTGGGTTACACAAAATATTTTTCAATTTAGAGGATTGGTGGAGCGGAGTGAGCTTCGCGTTCAACATACTAGAGCCAACAGTTGGCAACGATACACTGACCCAATGGATCGCAAATAATCAGACTTTATCTTCAATTGGGGGTAAGGTTACTCTCTTTTCGGAATGCCTTATCATTTTTACCTTGTTATTTAAGAGAACTCGGCTTCTGGGAGTCATTTTCTTCACTATATTCCATGCAATGATTTCCCTATTGTTTGTATCAAATGGAATTGGACTTTATAGCCTAGGAATGCTCAGCTATCTACTCTCACAGGAACAAGTAAATCGCCTTATACAATTATTCAACAGGCAAAAAAGAGTACTGACTGTCGTAGGATTTCTGCTCATGGTTGTATACTTAACTCCAACCATTAGGTTCTATATTTTATTTGGCAACAGATATTCTTAAGGATAACTATGATTCCTCTACCCGGTACTTTAAATTTCCCAAAGATCATCAACGATATTGATATACTTTTTAATAATTCAGCGAATTTTTCTAGACCAACGGAGCTTAACTCCATTAATAGTGCTTGGACAGGTGATATCTTGACTGAAATATTCGAAGCAATATTATTTGATGACTGGCGAAAGAGCGAAGTCCAGGTTTGTAAACCATCTGGAAACCTAGAACAATCCAATTACTTCAAAACTGTCCCAGTTTGTTCTGGAAATGGGTCAGTTGATCTAGTTGACACGAATCGTCTAGAGCAATACTATCAGCAAGGTTACAATATCATATTTAAGAACCTACAAAACCGCTCCCATACTCTAAGATTGCTACGCAAATACCTTGAAGCTAAACTACATTGTTACGTAGATTGTCAGGTCTTTATGAGTAAAAATGGAGAATTCGCCTTCGCAAAACATAGTGACGATCATGATGTTGTATCAATTACTTTAAGAGGAAGTAAGCAGTGGTCTGTATACAGCAAGTCAAGAAACCACAATCAGCTCTTGAAGACAAAGGTAGAAAGGGGTAGTTTTATCTTTGTTTCGAGGCATTTTCCTCATCACACCCTTTCTTTAAAAGATGATACTGTCCACCTTAGTATCGGGATTTTCTCCCTTGATACACCAACTTTAAATGATCTCGATCGGAACATTACTCAACACTGGAATAACTTTAGTAACTCTTTCTCAACCTTCTCACCCAATGCGATTTATAGGATTGGTCCACAGAAAAATATCGAAATCAAAAAAATATCAGTATCCGTTTCCCTGTTGGTCTTCAACGGACGCCAATTAAAGATACCTGCTAAGGTTGGTCACGAACTAACTAAGATCATCAAGGACGGCCTTATCAACACGAAGTATCTATCTCAAGCCGCCAGAGGATTTGCCCAGGTTTTATTTAGGGATGGCGTAATTCTTCGAAAACCAATTTATAGGTATTATAGTGAACCCCTGTAAAAAAATACTATTCATTGATTCAGACTGCCTAATGTGCAATCAGTTCGCGTTAAAAATGTTGAAAAGAGACGAGACTTTAATTATTGCTCCTCTTAATGGGGTCACTTATAGAGAAGTAAATCTACATTTTGGGAGTAATTCCAAAAGTTCAATCATTCTTTTTAAAAGTGGTAAATTTTATACAAAATCAGATGCGATAATTGGAGTCACCAATAGTTTTCTTATACGTTTACTACCAAAATTATTACGTGATATATTCTACGATCTCATTGCAAAAAGGAGATATATGTTAGCATTTATGTTTAAAAAGATCCAGTGTGAGATAATTGAAGCTTCTATAGCAAAAAGAATACTACCCTGAAGTATTTAGCATTTATTCCGACGACAAGCTATAAAATCCCCACAAATCCCTGCTGCCAGTGGACAAATAAAATTAGATCAGGGGGATAGATGTTACTTTCGGCATTTGGAAAAACGCCAAATAGAGCAAATTTCTTCAAAATCGGACTAGATCTTTCTCCCGTTCGCACCACATCGACCGGGAGAAATAAAGTTTTTTGTCTTGTTAGCTTTGCATAATGAACTATACTTCCCGTTCGTGAAATAAAGCTCATCAGTCGCAATAAGTTGTAGGCAAAGGCGGCAATCACACCAAAAGCACGGTTAGCTACCAAGCTTTGGCAAGGGAAGTGTTTAAGGTCAAAGCCATTTTTAATTTCTTTGATATATTGCTCCACCTGTCCGCGTTTACGGTACTCCAGCACAATCTTTTCTGCAGATTTTTCATGGCAGCCTATAGTGGTTACCCAACTATAGTAGTCATATTCAAAGAGATTTTTACTACCTTTTTCTTCCTTATGGGCGCGAATCACAATCACCCGAAAAGCCCTGCGACTCCCTATGGGGTAATAAAGGCACTCCCCATACTCAGCATCGCGACCATCATAAAATTTTATTTTCTTACATGCTTTCCAATGTTTGATCCTAGGAAATAGAGGTCTATACATCTTAGATCTCATACAGATGATAAAATCGGCTTCTGCATTTACAGCGGCATTAAAAACATCAACATTACAGCAACCACTGTCGGC
>JBNKNM010000379.1:0-2656 GCA_050293845.1 Pseudobacteriovorax sp.
GTGATTTGGAGAATTTTATCATTCTAAATATTATACATGCTATATTTGATAGTTACGGGAAACTTTCCGTTCCCCTGGCCTGGATCGATTAGTGAGCTGATTTTCTTACTGATTTTTTGACTTTCAAAGGGCCATCAAGAAAGCCGTTTGATTGATGGTGAATGGTGCCGAAGGTGCTGTTCCTGGCTACGGTGCGGGTATGGTCCACGGTTTCGTTTACAATTTGAGTCACAGCAGCCTGTACAAGCAGTCCAACGATACCGCCACCAGTATTGGAGCTAGGGGATTGACTCGCATACTGAGTCGCTTTCCAAAGAAGTTTGCCTGTTCTTAGGTCGACCAGTCGGCCTGTAGCTTTAACCACTGTTTCACTCGTAACAACCTGAAACTGATTACCCCATTCTTCAATATTCACGTAAAAAACTGCGTCGGTACCAAATACTTCTCGTAATTTTTTGTGAGGAACCTGGTGCATTTCTGCGGCCGAAGCCAACCCGTTTTCTTTCAAAAAGTTTTCCACTAGAACCACTGGCGGAACATAGAAGCCTTTTTCTGCAATCGGATGGGTTGCAACTGTTAGGTAGGTGTTACTAGCCTCTACTTCTACAGTTTCATTGGTTGGTGGCAAGATTAAAATCGAGCGAGGCATATTTTCTTTAAAGTTCGTGTAGTCCTGGGGAGTCACGCAGGCATTTAGCCCCAAAATAAAAAGTAGTCCTATTAATATTTTCATGTTAATTCCTTAATGTGAAACTTGATCTTGGGGTTTTATGCGGTTTTGCAATCTTTCTATAAAGGTCTTCGAACTAGGGTATAGTTCTTTTTCCTTTTCAAATGCGCTAAATGCATCTTCTGTGCGACCCGCTTTGTAGTACATATATCCAAGGTGTCCGTAGATTCCTGGTCCGACTTTTTTTCCTTTTGTAGTCGCTTCGCTTACAGTCTCTTCAAGCTTTCCAATTTGAATGGTGGGATCGGAATTGTCACCGGGAATTAAGGAAGCATGTACCATATTTTCATATTCACCCCAATGGTATTGATTCTGGTGAATACAACCTTGCATAACAAATAATGTAGAACATAATAATAGAATTTTTTTCATTAGATACTCCAGCTACCAGACTCTAGGTCCGCGACAAGTTTATTAACAGCTTCGGTGATAGCGAGGTTTAAAACCTTTCCGTTTAAGGTCGAGTCGTAACCAGCGCTTCCGCCAAAACCAACTATTTCACGGCTGCTTAGTTGAAACTCACCAGCGGCTTGTACCGAGTGAACGATAGAAGAACTGCTCACGTCCACAACATTCAGCATCACTTTTGCATAAGCAACCTGTGACTTGCCCTTACCAAGGATTCCAAATAGCTGCTTGTCACCAACAGTTTTACGGCCAAATTCGGTCACGTCGCCTGTAACAATGATGGGCGCGCCTTTAATCTTTTGCTGGATACCAGCAAGTTTAGCTTCTCTGGCATTTTCTTCCATATTTGCACGATCTAGAACCACGAATCGACCTGTTTGCTGTAAATGAGTTTTAAGGATCGTTTTGGCTTGACTACCCAAACGGTTTGTGCCATCGGAAAATAGACCATTGCCATATGAGGACCGGTTATCAAACTTTCCTACTACAAGGTCGACCTTTGGCCCATTGTACGGCTTAGCTTTGGCAATTACGGACTCGGTAGTGACTTTGCGACTTGATTCGGTGGCGCAGTTTGTAAGAAGTAGAGTGCCTAGGAGAGAAAATATTAGTAATTTCATAAGGTTCCTTTCGGTTTAAAATAGCGTCATCTATTTAGTCAAGAAGCTTGTAGCGACAGTTACTAATATTATTCTGAGTGCTACAACTCATATAGTAACAGTCAACATTTTTTCATTTTCATTTTCATTCACCTTTTAGTTTGTTAAGAAGAAGTGCCCTAAGAGGGGGCGTCAACATTAAGTGCTATAATGGCTTATTTATGTCAAGTAATATATATGACACAGAACTTTTCGTGTTCAACTGTTAAAAATTTCCATCACTGTTCAGATAACTCACAAAGCTATCAGTTTTCTTCTCTAGGATGACAGGGCAGAGTGGATAATATTGCAATTCTGAATACTAACTAAATACTGAAAGTTAGCATTCAAATCCCCTTAGCCCGATTTAATCAAATAAATTCAGTTGAATACGACGATTTTTATATTTCGCAAAGGTTCGCACAAATTACCCTGTGATAGCGATTTAAGCTGCAATTTGAAAATTTGTCACTAAGCCACCGAGCGTTTTAGTTTTTCGTATTAGCATATTCTCAAAATCCAGAATTTTGCTGTTGGCTAGCACAGCCTGATCAGGAATTTGACCACAAATTCCTTGGTGTGGCCGCATCTTGTTATAGAAGTCTTGATAGGACAGGCAAAGCTCTAGCACTTGGAAGCCATCAATCAGACTCACACGGCTTAAGATTTCAGTTTTGAGCGATAAATGAAATCGCTCAATAAATCCGTTTTGCCATGGCGACTGTGGCTCAGTTTTTATTGATTTTGCTCCGAACTCTTCGAGAATCAATGGCAACCATTTGCCAAAAATTCCATCACGATCATGAAGCATAGCTGATGGAAATTCCGCAGGAAATGTATTTCTGAATTGTTGAATAATCCATTCTTTATTAGGAGTGGC
>JBNKNM010000379.1:3061-4019 GCA_050293845.1 Pseudobacteriovorax sp.
GGATATGGATTTACAAAGTAATTCCATAGATCCTGCAGCAATTCCCACATAAGCCGCTTGAAATAATTAAATGTCCATCTGATTTTAGTCTGAAATTCTTTCATGCTTGACTTTTTAGCATACCTGTATCAAAAATACAAATTGCTATGATATTAAAATGTTAGAGTTTCTCCCCAGCACACTATCGTGATCGAAACAAAGGTGTTGAATCCTGCTTCAAATACCTGAAAAACAAGACCCTCAACCTCAATCAGATCTTCCTTAAAAAAGAGTCTCGCATCCAAGCCATGATGATCGTCATGACCTTCATCCTGCTTGTAAACAACCTTGGCGAGATGAAGCTTCGAGAGCACCTAATCAGAAACATAAAGTCTGTCCCAGACCAGCGAGGACGCCCAACACAGAAGCCAACTTTCATTTGGGCCAGCTACTTCTTGCGTAATGTTTGTGTTGTCACCACTAGATTTGGCCGCAAAGTCTACCGGGAAACTGTCGGTATCCGTGATGGCGCAAAAGAGATTATCAAGGCTTTCGGCAAGGAAGCTATGGCAATCTACGGATTCACCTGAGCCTATAAAACAAGGGAATATTCTGCTATCCTGCTATCATTGGGAATGGTGTCGTGCATTCAGATTTCTATTTGATTGCTTTTTTCGGATCTAAAACCACCAGCTTCTGGAAGTCCCACCACTGATCGATAGAAAACAGATATTTTCTAAAGTTTTTCGATCAAAGGTGGAATTTCTATTGGTGAAACTCAGTTACAAGCATCAGGTGAATTACTATGGTTGTCTTTCTTCTCATAGTAAGCTGTGGCCTCAGATTGTTGGCAGTTCAGCAGCCGAGTCTTCCGGTCAGGATGATTCACTGCAAGAAGGTCAGAACACTGATGGGGTTGAGGTTGAATCGGAGGATGGGTTGGCATCTAGGTATATACCCTGGGCTGAGTTACTTAAAA
>JBNKNM010000380.1:0-4008 GCA_050293845.1 Pseudobacteriovorax sp.
CCAAGTGGAAGCTGCTGTCACCATTGGATTATCGGGAGTCCTAGGTCTTGGGATTGACACCAATCTTACTGTGGAGCAGCGAGAAATTCTGAACCAAGTCAGTTTTTCTAGTCAATGCTACACAGAAGGTGATGCAGACCCCACGATCTGTGCTGACTTTGGCTTAGACTTTGATAACTCGGAAAATTTTCTTGCTGACCTTAACAAAAAATTTCAGGAAATACGTAGTAAATTTGCCGAATCTCTTGATGAAAATGGTGAACACGTTAAAATCGGTGAAAGTCTTGGAAGCTATCCTGCGCTGATTGAGGGTGAAAATCAAGGTTACTACTCGTTTTATGAACGACAGCGACACCTGAATCGCCTGGTTAGTCTTCTGGGAGAGGTGGATAATATTTGTAATTCAATAAACTTTTTGACTAAGGAATGCTCTGATGCGAGTTCACTTCTAAGCGACGAAATACGACAATGTGCCGATCAAAGCCGTTGGGTATCTGAGTGTAACGAGCTTTATGATGTGGGACAATTTCGTGAAGAATTTAATCCTATTTTATTCGCTGGAGATGCTGGTAGCGTAGAGTTGTTTGAGCATAAGGATTTTACAGGTCAGCGCGTAGCCCTAAACTTCAATAATTTATTTAATCAATTCGGTGAGCTTCCTGCCTATAGAGTTGTTAACCTAGACACCAACTCCTATCAGTTTAATGACAAGCTATCTTCTATCAAGGTTTCTTTAAAACCGGGTTGGAAACTTGTTCTCTTTGAGGATGCTAACGGGGAAGGCTTGTCGCAGACATTTGCGGGTGAACTCATAGATGCAAACTTTAAGAATTCCTTGAATTTTAACGATAAAGTCTCTAGCTTTATACTATTGCGAACATCTGACAATTAAGAGCATGAGATAGTTCTTATCAATTTAATAGATAGAGGCAGTGCAGTTCCCTGAACCACACTGCCTTTTAGCTCGTTTCATATAATAGTTTTATTTGATCCAGGAAATATTCTTAATTAATCAGCTGTCGGGCAACGACGCCAAGAAATTCCCCAAACCTGTGTAATTTGGCCATCAATAGAATCTGTGCCAATAACGCCTTCTGCGTCAGGATAGGTATTTTTATCAAGATTTCTTACGGATACAGAAGTATTGACATTTAGGGCGCGGACGGCACCACAGGGTGACCAAACAAGTGACTCAAAATCTATTTCTTCGCGAAACTCAAAGTCGTCATCAAAGAATCCGAAGGCTCTCCGAGAAATAGGTGCTGAACGGGGTCTACCCTGGAAGTAGTAGCGGGTTCTATAAGTAGCCATGATACCTTCATCCAAGAAAGCAAACCCGCGATAATCAAATGATGCAATGGAAACTTGCCATCCTTGAGGGAGAGCGAGATCTAGGGTGAGTTGGCAGTTCTTGCGGCCATCACTGAGGACAAAATCGGGTCCAGCTTCAGCAATGTAGTCAGAAAAGGTAAGTGTGAAAGCTTGTTTGTCAGGAGCCAAATTTTCCGCTACTGTTCCGATAGGGCAGCCACTTCCGTTGTAGGTAATGCTTTTGATCTCTACGGGTTCGGCGGGGACTAGTTGGGCTAAAACATTACTAGAGGCAAGTAGCAAGCCTAATGACAAAATGCCTTTATTTATGCTGGAAATCATCATCTTAGTTCCTTTCTTATTGCAGTAAAAAATATCTACAACGGTAAAAGCATTGTTTGTGCCAGAAGATATCATTTTATATTTCCTTAATGGGTATCCGTAAAACCCCTAAATCTATAGTGTCACAGTATAAACTGTTCTGTATGCCTCATTAGGGAACATGTAGCAGGTAAGACTTGCTATGATTTAGAAAGATATTCTAAGATCATTTCCTTTAGGTAAGATTTAAGAAGCTTCGTAAAATCCTTGCAGCAGAGGCGTTCCATTCTGTAAAATTCTACCGTTCCCGGAAGATGCTCTCTTTTTTTACAAGGTTTTCCCACGCTTAAATATATAAATGACATATTAAGATATCTCTCATTTATTCGTGCCAAGTTCCGATCTCGATTTACGAGAAGGAAATTCTATGGCCCGGAATCTTATCATTTTTATATTATTAATCTCGCACACAGTATTTGGACGTAATCAAAGTGAGCCAGTTTATGTCGAACCATTCGATCGTGGTGCTGGAGGAACTGTACTGACACGAGCCTCGCGTGAGGGTATCCTTATGGGAAATCCTGCCCTATTAAATCTTGGCAGAGCCTGGGTGCGGTGGGCTGGTTTGCAGTTTACCTTAAAGGTAAAAGGTAATACTGAGAAAATAAAGCAAGGAATGGAAACCGCTCAAAGTAGTGAAGATGAACTAAACGCGGATGTTCTGGAGGCTATCGACTTTGGGTTCGGACCTGAGCTTACTATAGCTATTCTGAATCAAAATGGCGGTGGTACTGTTTTTTTAGATAGCAATGTTTACTTTCGTTATGATGCTTTTGGAAATACAGGAATCCCTGGTGCTAGAGCCTCACTGGAAGCATTAGGAGGGGTAGCTATCGCCGGAGCCATCAGTCCGGTTAGATGGTTAACCTTGGGAGTCACGCAAAAAAATCTGTATGGTTTGCAAAAAGACATTACGGTAACTCCAGTAAACTCTGCTGATGCTTTGGCTGAGTTGCAGAATACCTCAGGTTATGGCACAGCTAGTGGCACCGATCTCGGTGCCCTATTATTTATTCAGGGCTTTGTCGTGGATTTTTCTCTTGGTTTGACCATGAGTAATCTATCGCCCGTTAAGTTTAGCGACGAAGCCTATCCTACTCTAGTTCCTATGAAAAATTTAGGCTTGGGTCTTGCTATTCATGCCGGATCAAGTGTTATTGATTTGAGTGCAGAACTGCATGATGTAGAGGCTAAAAGTGGTGAAAACCTCACCCGTCGTTTGCATTTAGGAGCACGGTTTCTTATTTGGAAAAGCCTAGGGACAGCAGTGGGATATACCAATAATGGGTTGAGTTATGGTCTGATACTAGATTTGATCATACTGAAATTAACTTTAAGCTATAGCAAACGTGTCGTGGGGTTTGGGGAGTCCAGTATTGTAAGGCCGGAGGCTACTATAACAACGAGTTTGGGTTTTTGATGGTGAAGCACATTGTCATTTTAATTTTTTGTCTTATGGTGAGTTGTGGCACAGCGATAGAAGAATCGACTGATTGTCGCAGTTATATTGAGAATGAATCCTGGGACGAAGCGATCACGTGTTTTGAAAATGGGGACTATACCGAGACTCCGGCTACGGACCTGGAAGCAAAAGAGTATCTATACTTGCTCCATTGGGCGGGTTCTTATGGTGGTAAGTATGGACTAGTGGGTTCGCAGATTATTGAGGGTGCTCTGGGAGAGGGAGGAAATGATCCCATTGATGTTACCAGTAAAACTAATGCCCTTGTGGCAGCCGGTACATTAGCAGTAGGTATAGCAGACATGCAAAAAGCTATTGGTTTGATCGAAGCCTATCCAGCCGCTTTGCGGTCGGTCGATGGTGAAGAAGCCGTGTACTTTGCTAAAGAAATTGGCTTAATTGGTTTAATTTTTACTAGCTTTCTGGCAGATATGCAAAAAAGAGATTTTGAAATAGCACTAGATGCAGAGGACCTAACCACTGAGGAGCTTATTGAAAAGGCTGATGCTGTGATTGAAACCCTAAGAAATGGGGGCGAAGTTGTGGGAGATGAGGAGTTGGCTGCTGCCATCAACGAGCAGCTGTCACAAATCGATAGCCAACAAGGAAGTAATACAGCAGAAAAACTCGATGAATTTATTCAGTCCCAGTAATGGTTGATGGTGAAGGCGGTTTTAATAGGAAAAACTACTCTTTCATAAGGTTAGACAGTTCTATGAGGGCCTGATCTTTTTTCACAGCAGAGTATTGTCCCAGTTGGTTACCAGTATAGATATAGCGAGTTTTTCGCATACATATGGCTTGGTCCAGAGTGGGAGAGTTCTTACCACACTTTTGGGCGATGTAGGGTTTTG
>JBNKNM010000381.1:0-4006 GCA_050293845.1 Pseudobacteriovorax sp.
GAATGTTAGATATTTCTTCATGTCCAACCACAGTCATAACTGTAGATAATGTAGAAAATGCATGGGGCTGGGGAGGCCATTTTTCAACACAGAGCAATAATGATGGATATGGAGGATATTATGCTGAATGCCACCTAAGCTCAAATCCAAAAGATACAACTGAAAATGCTATAGTTACCGTCCTCTGTTATGACGGTTACCTAAGTACCGATGTGCACGTAGATCAGTATAGATTTGATCTTGGACCACGATTACAAATTAAAAGAGTGCAGTTTATCCTTGGCGAAGGAAATGTTACAGTCCAAGCTATATCACATTCAACTTCAGCATATACTACTGATGAGAATATCTACACGAAAACAGCTGCCTTTTCTTTTCGTAAAGCGAGTGGTTTTTGTCGGCAAAGTACTTTATATTATTCAGCTAATGGAGTTCTCTCTGGACATCCAAATCGGATAGGCGGAGGTTATAGGGTTAGCGCAACAACTATACCTTGATATCCTAGTTTTCTTGGAGGAAATGGGAGTTTTTTTGCTGCACAAAAAAGCGCTACTACTATTTGGTTTTTTGTGACAAAAATCCTTACGGATCTAGAGGCGATATTGGTTTGCTTGAGGACCTTGGAGCTATTTTTCTGCAACAGATTTACAGGCTTCAAATTCCTTGCGCAAAGCAGTATTAATTTCCTTCAGCAACTCATACTCCTTAGCAGATTTGATGCGACCAAAATATTCAGACATCTCGATAGATCTCTCAGGAGTCATCAAAGAAAGAATCTGCATAGTTTGTTTTTTAGGGATTTTTTGGAAAAGCGCGACCACTAGGTCCTTATCCATTTTTTCAAACACAGGAGCCGCTTTTTTGGCAGGCATTTTTTCATAGAATGCTACAAGAGCCTGGAGCCGTTCATCCTGAATTTGCTTCTCCTTCTGAAGAGTTTGTTTAAAAAAAACCATTTCATTTTCCAATTTTTCTAGTTTTTTATCGATGGAATTTTCTAGGTTATCTAGCTGCTGCTGATGTATCTTAAGTATTTTAATGCGATCTTCCACCTGTCGTCCCTTTCTTTCTACGATAGCAAAGTACTTGGCCAACTCATCTTTTTGCACTTGTTCAGGACGAATTTTAGGTAAGGTGAGAAGTTCCTCTATAAAGCTCTTACGACGAGTTTCACCATCAGAATTTTCATCTAAAAACTCGGTATCTTCTGCAGCTGGAGGGGAATTTTCCTGAGCTGTGATTTCATGCTCACCAAAATATATTAGTTCATATTCACTGGCGATAATGCCAGCGATCACCATGATCTTTAATAAAAATACAAGCTTAACGCCATGCTGACCGAGAAAATTCATTGGCTAACCTCGTGTAAACCTCTGGGTTGCTAGCTCGTCGAGAGCTTTCTGTTCGATTTTTGCCCTTTGGGACTGTAATGCTTTATGATCATTTTCTATGAGAATTTCTAAAGCTCTCAGATTAGATTGAGCTTTGATGAGTTCTTTGAGCTGAATTTTTTCTTTTTCTTCTAGCTCACGGACATGGGAAAGGCATTTGTACCATTGGAGTTTAGCATGATCCAAACTTTTTTCTAGAGGTTCGAGTCGATTACGAGCTGTTGACTGACGCTCTTGATTTAAAACTTCGACACCTTCAATATACTTTTTTTGATAACTTGATAATTCGTTAAGAGCAACCAGCTTTTTATTGCGAATCTCGGAGAGTGAAAGAGATTTTTGCTCTAGCTGAGCCTGGCGGCTTTTGACTAATAATTGGTTTTTCTTGATTTTTTGCTGCAATTTCTTCATACTGATGCGGCCTCATTAATTGGTTCAATGTGATGAATAGGTTTCCCCTGTAAAGCTGTAAAAAGTTGAGCTTTCGTATCTTCAAACGATCCCGTTTCTTCAGTACTTTGCTTTAAAAACTGGTTGATAAAAGGCATGAGATAAATCGCTTGATCGAGGAGAGGGTTACTCCCTTCTTGATAAGCACCAATTTGAACGAGATCAAAATTATCATTATATGTACTGATTAATTCTTTTACCTTCATCGCTAATTTTCCGTGTTCCTTATCAATAATGTCACTCATAACCCGTGAGCTGCTAGTGGTAATTTCAATAGCTGGAAAATGTCCCTTTGCAGCAAGATCTCGGGATAAATTAATATGACCATCAAGGATAGAACGCACCGCATCAGCAACAGGATCATTAAAGTCATCTCCATCAACAAGCACCGTGTAAATACCGCTAATAGATCCCTTGCCCTGAGTTTGTGGACCTGCTCGTTCTAAAATTTTAGGAAGTAAAGAAAATACCGATGGGGTATATCCTTTAGTTGTCGGTGGTTCACCCACGGCGTTGCCTATCTCCCGCTGTGCCATAGCCACCCGGGTAAGACTGTCCACAATAAGCATAACGTTCTTACCTTGATCAGAAAAGTACTCGGCGATTGTCGTAGCAACCTTAACACCACGAATGCGCATCAAGGGGGATTGATCGCTGGTGACAGCAACAATGACTGAATTCTTTAAACCTTTAGGGCCTAGATCTCGTTCTATAAACTCTCGAACCTCTCGTCCCCGCTCTCCAATTAAGGCGATGACATTAACGTCAGCATCGCTATTCTTTGAGATCATACCCATCAACACACTCTTGCCAACCCCGGAACCAGCCATAATTCCAATGCGCTGCCCCTGACCAAACGTTAACAAGCCATCTATAGCACGTATCCCAAGGTTTAACGGTGCATCAATACGATGTCGATCCATAGGATTAGGACTATCCTTATCGATGGGGTAATATACAAAACTCTTTGGTTTCAAACTACGACTTGCACTTATAGGCTGTAAAAAAGGATCGACGACATGTCCCAGCAAGTGATCACCTACTGGAATCTGCGTAAACAGCCTGATAGGATGAATGCGACAGCCGGGAGAAACTCCCGTCAATTGATCATAAGGTAGTAGCAAGACTTTACTTTGACGGAATCCTACAACTTCAGCATACAAGCGACGCTGATCGCCGCATTCTATTTCAACAATAGTTCCCAAAGGACTCTTAGGAAGAATCGCTTCAATGATGGTACCGACTACTTCTACAACCTGGCCATAGTAAGTCCAATTAACTTTTTTAAAGGCCAGACGTAATTTTTCTCTATCAAAACTTTTCGGCTGTGATGATTCAGGCATGTTATCCTACTTTGTCGTCTTCTTGGGATGAAAAGAGGTCAATATCTGCTTGATTTAAAAGATCGGCAACGATTTGAGATATATTACCATCGACCACAGACAGCTGAGATTCTATTTTAAAGTTACTGTCGGTTAAAGATTGATCTACTTTGAGCTTACCGGCAAGATTATCGGAGATGTATCCCTTGATTCTGGAGTATGTATCCTGTGAAACTAAAACCTTAAAATCATCATTGGGAACAGCTTCTGAAATGGCTTTCTGAATTACGCTTTCGAAAGATTTTGGATTTAGCGAAAATTCTTTTTGAATGAGGGATTCAATTAAAGTTTGGCAAATTAATTGGAAATTATCTTGGGCACTATGTAATATATTCGATTTAAGATTTGAAAATTCGCTTATAATTTTACTTAATTCCACAATAATACTATCCACTTTTTCGTTGACAGCAATCATGGCTTTTTCTTCACCATCGCGATATCCATCTTCAAATCCATCGGAACGAGCTTTTTGGTAGATATTGTCTCTTTCTACGGTATTCACAGGTTTTTCTATAGTTTCATTATCTAATTCATGCTTTTTGATAATGGTTTGATTCATGGAACCACCTTTTTCTACTTTTACGCTAGGTAAGTCCTGGATAGGGTCAGAAATTTTCCCTACTGCCTGCTGCAGCGTATCCATCGAAGCTTGCACATCTTGCGGTGAATCGATAAATTGTTTAGACATTTCTTGTTGCGGATTTTCTTCTTGAGGTACTTCCTTGCTTGCATCAGTATTGATGGCAGGCAAACCTAGCTCAGGAGTCTCTATAAAATCGTCAT
>JBNKNM010000382.1:0-4000 GCA_050293845.1 Pseudobacteriovorax sp.
TCCTTCTGGAACAAGTTTTAGAGAGGGAATTTCACCGAGTCTAACCTTGCGCATGGGCTTAAAGTCGGTAGCCTCGACAATGCGTACCAGCGGTTGAAAGTTTTGTCGTGCGATAAGTTTTTCATAGCTATCTAATAGGGACTGGTGGGCAACGTTAGCTAATATTGCTGGAAAATCAGAGGTGGACTGGAAGGCCCGGATCGCTAGTTCTCTTTTGGATAGACCATAGGCATCTTGGCCTAGTGTTCGCCTTACAATCTCGGTAAGACTCATCCCACGGTATTCCCGTGCTGGTTCTTCAAGTTTGAATTTGGTAGGTGCATAGCGATGAAGTAGAGCACCCTTGATAGCCTCTCTCCGGGTTGCGATTTCATCAAGTTCTCCAGGCTGAACTCTTATATGGGATTTAGTATCAGGCTGAGATTCCACCATTTTATCGAAAACCCTTTTTCTGGCTTCCTCGATGCTGACACCTTCTGTAATTAGAGTACGTGCTAGGTCAACTTGCTTTGCCTTCTTGCAAAGAATCTCGATCTCTTCCGAACGTTTTCTCTCGGCCTGGATAGCTTCAACCCTAATTTTGTCAAGATCCGGTTTTGGTTCTGGATTAGGGGTGGAACGGGTCTGCTTCTCTTCAGGCTTTGGCTCTGGTTCATCCTCCTTTTGCCGTGTCTTTTTTTCTTCTTCATCGTCACCTACTTTTACTTTGGCAGGCATATTAAAACTCCTTACAAGGGTGGAAAATATATCTGTGGTTTCTCTAGTCTGGGAACGAGGATCAGCGGGGATGGGAACCATGGAAATTTCATAGGGCTCCCAGTCAATCGCTCTAAAAGTTGTGTATTTGGCATCGGATTCACGAACTTCGGTCATTTCGTGAACGACATAACCAACAGAGACATTGCGGATAATCCCTGCTGCCACATCTACCCAGATTTCAAGGGATTTTTTATTGGACCTAAACTGGACTATGGCATGAGCCTTACCATCTTGGACCCAAGCCCTGACCACCTTGCCTATCTGATTCGATAGACTTCGTGACTCATGGGTATCTAATAGAGGTGCAGAATTATTAAGCCGATCTAGCCTGATTGCTTGGGAATCAATGGCCAGTTCTTCATAGTAAGGATCATCCCACCATGGAGTACGCAGCACACGAGCGCCAGTTGACCAAACTAGCTCAATCGTTCTTTCTTCATTATTTACGGTTTCAGGTAGGAAAGTGGCAGCCCTATAGACGGGCTTACTTTCAACCTGCCTTTCGTTCAGCGTCACTGCTTGGGGCATTGGATGATGTTTCCTTGTCTTTATTTGATTTTCGTGGATCTGAGTCTAAGACTATCCCCTTGGAATCAAGGACCTTTAATATTGATGAGTATTCTTCTAGAACATCTTCAGGATCTTCACCAGATTTTCGGATCTCATTAAATAGTGTGGTAAGCCCAGCGCGAATGGCCATAATCTGGGCTTTTATTTCTTTTATGGGGTCGGTGTATTCACGTTTTGGAAGTCCCCAGGTTGCTGAAACGTTATCAACATTGTGACCAATCATAGAACTGATATCGTAAAACCAATCTAAAATGGGATCACAAACTTGCCCCACCATGATATGGCTTTGCCAGTGTTCAACGGTCTTATAAAATTCTAGGAAAGTCATTCTAGAGCTTGAAAAATTGACTTCCTTATAATCATTAGTCAGAACTTCATAAGGTATCTGTAATCCTGCTGATATTGCATGAAGCTGAGCCGAAGCATATTCTGAATAGCCCTGGACCTGTGGGGGATTACTAAAGGTGACGGTTTTACCCGGAGGCATAACCTTCCAAGTTCCTGGTTGAAATTTTCCAAACTGATCTTCATTAACCTTGGTGCTAGGTTCATCCATCTCCATATCATGAACAACGCCAACCAAACAGGCTGAGATTTTTTGCCGAATGAGCTGGGCATCTTCGTAATCATCAAAATCTTTTAATCTTATGATCACTGGAGTAAGCCAGGGAACGCCCCTTATCTGACCGGGTCTTAAGGTTTCGAATGCATGGATAATTTCGTCTGCTGGAACTCTGACAGATAAGGGACGTGGGCCTGGCTCACCAGGATGGGAAGTAAAGATCCAATAGGCGACCCTTTCCCCATCATCATTAAACTCAATACCTTGTTTAGTTCCTGGTCTATTGGTATCTAGAAAATCAGGTTCAAGAACCTGAATCTTAAGCGGTATTTTCAAACCAGAATCAAGGCGATAGATCCTTTTTCTAATGAGGACCTCGCCTGATTCGGCTATGGTTTTCATGGCTAGCCATTGCAGACCATATAAATTATGTCTTCCCTCATAATCGCACTTTGTTGACCTAGCCCATTTTTTAAAAGCATTTTCAAACTTTTTAGTCGAGCCAGTAAAGTTAGGGACGATACCTTTTCTAACCACATGGGAAGGTATGGCATTGATACCACGCTTGGCATAGGCGTTATTTACGCAAAGATATCGAGATCTTGAAACAATTAGCTTAAGGTCTTTTCTTAGATCGTTATTAATTGATGATGATACCGCTTTCCAACCTTTTGTACGGCTGCTCCTAGAAGCAGCTTCAAAGGTTCGAACCATTGCATCAATGGCAACTCGCGCTCGCAATCTTCGGGCTTGCCACTGAGGTGCGATATATTCAATTGTTTGATCTAAAAAGTTCATAGATTTAGACGATCATCGTAGATAAAGTAAATGAGTAAACCTAGAAAAATGCCTATCGTAAAGTAGACTGAGAAATCCATTTCATAGTCCTTTATCGAAAGTCGAGACGACATTCGTTTTTAGTGTGGGATGCCTAAGGACACGTAACATCGTGCTACGCGCCTTAAGCATCTCGGAGATATCTTGGTAGTAGACTTCTTTATCAGCGAATTTGACCTTTAAAGTGCCAAGTGAGATCGCTTTTTCAAGTCGCTGCAAATCTTCATTTGTCCACATCGTATGACCTTCCCTGGTCTAAAGTCTCTACCAGAGCCGATACTAAAACACGGTTTAGGAGTTTGGGAAGACGAAGCTTTGTATATTTTTCAAATTAACCTACTTCTTCAAAAAGTAACCTTTGTGCTAAAGCGGGACTAACCTGCTTTACTTCAACTTTTTTTACCAGATCAGATAAGGCTTCTAATAGATAGACAACTTTGGCAGAATACTTTTCGTTATCTGGCATGTCAGCGATTAAAGCTTTAATATGTCCGATACCTGATTTCCCCCTTCTTGACTGAAGCCATGCATGATGCTCGATTTCTGACATGTCTTCCAACTTTTTGGCACCGGATACCCAGGTAAGCTTTGATTTACCATCCAAAGTTTTTTCCAGTTTATGGTAACCAAAGCTGTGCAGGTTTTTTCGTGAGGGAGCTGGCAGAGCTTGGAACTTCATTTTTTGAATCAATTCGCCGCGACGATTAAACTCCTCAATAAACGCCTCTTGGAATTTAGCTGCTAGGCTACCGGTGAAACCGAGAACGAGAACTGCAAAACCATCCTTTGTCATCTCGTACATTGGTCTTCGCTCACCCTTTTCATCTTCATAACTAACCAAATCAAAATTGATTGCGTTAAATGATTTTGAATAGTTACGAGTCTTTTTACGAATTAATCTAATGACGTTGTGGTGCTCCTTTCCAAACGCTTCAGCAATCTTGAGTGATGTAGTCCGTGGTTTGTCATCACGGACGTATACAAACTCTTCTTGGAAATCTACTAATTTTGCTTCCATGCAATGTCCTTTATCGAAATAGTGAAAAAACCTAATCAAGAGGTAGACCCTACTGGACGGGATAGAGGTTTGGGAATACGAAGCTTTGCAGAAATTTAAATATTAAAGAGCGCAAAAATGCTCCCGTTAAATGATTTCTATAAGTTATGTGGAAAAAAATAAATTTTAAATTACTGCTTGATAGTAGCTAGATAGCTCGTCCCACTTTTCTGCACCCCATTTATTGGCTCCAATCACATAGAATCCAGCCATGG
>JBNKNM010000383.1:0-3998 GCA_050293845.1 Pseudobacteriovorax sp.
AATATTGGCCTGGCTGCCCCCAACCCTACCGTAGGATGTGTGTTCGTCAAGGATAACCAGCTGCTTGCTAGTGGTGCCACCCAAGAGTTTGGTGGTCTCCATGGGGAAAGGGTTGCCTTACACCAGGTGAAGGATCGTTCTACCCTCGAAGGGGCAACATGCTATGTTACTTTAGAGCCTTGTAGTCACTACGGCAAGCAGCCTCCGTGCGTGGAACTTCTTATAGAGTGCAAAATCTCACGGTGTGTTATTGGCTTGAAAGATCCTTATCCCGCTGTAAATGGTCAGAGCATCAGGAAGCTGCGCGAATCCGGAATTACAGTCGAAGTGGGTATTCTTTCTCAAGAATTAACAGCTTGGCATTTCCCCTTCTTATTTCAGCAACAGTTCAGGCGCCCCCTGATTGTTGGCAAGTGGGCGCAGACCCTGGATGGCTGCCTTGCAGATGGTAAGGGAGTTTCCCAATGGATTACGGGTAAAGAAGCTAGGTTGCATACTCACTATCTAAGGCAGAAGTATGACGCGATTATGGTGGGTGTTGGAACGATCCTACACGACTTTCCCAGTTTGAACGCTAGGGATAGCATGCATGCCATCAACCGGAGTCCTATCAAGATTATTTACGATCCCAAAGGAGTGCTACACCAGCAGAATTCTGAAGTACAACAGCGAGTTAAAGCTAAAACCCTTTCTGGTGAGACCACAATCTATAGTGGCCCATTTCAAAAAAACTCATGGTTAAATAAGGAAGCTTCGGTCTCTGCTCTTATCATGACAGAAACCCTGAGCGCGTCTTTCTTCAGAGCTGTAGCGGAAGTGTATCAGAAAGTGACAAATAAACTTTTACAAAGCGTGATGGTGGAAGGCGGAGCTTCAGTTTTGTCGCAGCTCATTTCCAAAGACCTTATGGATGTTTATCATATTTTCCAGCGGCCGAGCTTCCTAGGCAAAAGCAAGTTCATACTACAAAGAGATCTTGGTCAAAAGTACCAGGCATTGGATCAAAAGTTGGATCTTCATCTTGTTAATACTCATGTTCTAGGGCAGGACGTTTTAATCGATGCTATAAGCCGGCGTTGCTTGGTTAATTTGTAGGTGAGATGTAATTCTGAAAGCTTCTTGTTTGATTTGTTTCGATAAAGATCAGTCTCAGTATTAAAGAGTGTTTTTCTATATGGAAAAACACTCTTCATCACTTATCTCCAAGGAAACCTTCTCCTTTAGGTGGTGGAAGGGGATGGTAAGGATTCTGGAATTCCAGAGATTGTAATAATAGCCTAAGCTGTTTTTAAAAGGCTCTGCTCCTATGGCTAATGACTTCCTTAAGATATTTTCGGATGGTTGGGAAAAATTTAAATCGATAGTGTCTTCCTACGATAAGCCCCATTGTAATAAGCAGGTCGAATCCCCTCATCACAAGTCTTATAAGAAGTTGTCTTTAATCTCGATCGCTCTTTGACCCTGGCTGCAAGACAGCGCTAACTGGAATTAAAACGACTGGCGAATTTGATTCCCGAGAATTTATCCCTCATGACCTTGCTCTACATGCGGAGATGATGAATGGGATCTTCTACCCGTTTCGTGTTGAAAATTGAAAAATTTGCAAAAAACTTTTCTCATCGAGCGCAAATCTCGAGCATCCATCATCGGTCGCGCATACAGGTTCATCATCGACAATTGATGCGATCTGAAAACATTATATCCTTCTTTATAGGAGTTACTTTATGGTATTTTTAAACAAGCACTGGTGTCTTGCTTACTTTTAAGCCTAGCCTCATATTCCCAAGCGAAAAGCGATGTTGCAGACTTAGATAACAACAACCAAATACAAACACGTTCTTTCACACATCAATTGGATTTTCCTCAATCAGAACATGCGAATAAATGGCAACATGCAGTTTGCAGTGATGACTTATCCATGCAGGATGTTCAACGAATTCGTGAAGTGGTGAACGGGCAGCTAGGTACGGGTTTAGCCGTTGGATACAGCATGGCCATCTGGCAAGACGGCCATATTATATATACCGAAGGTTTCGGCACTAAAAATCAATATGGTGATCCGGTTACCCCGCAAACCGTATTAGGGGTCTATTCTTGAACATCATAGGTTAATGTTGTAGTTTAGCGGTCAGTTAAATATTCAACATTTTACCAGTTGATTTGTAAAAGAAGTGGAGATTCCAATGGGTAAGAAAATAATCAACTATCTTATCTTATTCGCTCTATTAGGGTGTAAAACTAAGCCTAAAATATACTCTTTTGAGCAGGACCTTGAGCCTACTATGCAGTATATACCCGATGTCCGTTGGAGTGAGTTTTCAGCTAATCTTCCAGAAGGCAGCTCCGTAAACTGCGCCTATCACGTCATTGACTTCGATGTTGATAAAAAAGGTGATGTTACAAATTTACGTATGTCCTATACTTCCCTAGAAGCGATGCACCAATACTCCTTAGAGGCGGCAAAACACTGGAAATTTAAACCCCAAAATAGAGTTTCAAAAGGTCGTTTGGCATTTATCTTTAGCAATAGCAATAAAACTGATATGCTTTTGTTGGACCCCAGTATGCCAATAGGAAATTATTCTCCCCAAAAAAAAGAAAATGAAGGCTTAGAGCCCATTAAGAGGCTCCATCCTAGGTTTCCTAGAGAGGCTCTACGAATGAGAGACTTCACCGGAGGGTATGCTGTCGTTGAATTTGTGGTACAAAGGGATGGATCTGTGGATCAGGCAAAAGTAGTTAATGCCTTTCCTCCTGGGTTATTCGAAAAAAATTCCCTTTATGCTATAAAACAATGGAAGTATAAGTCCATTGATACTCCAAAAACCCAAAAAGTTAAATTAGAATATCGCATTGAGGGTGGTAATAATTGTATTTTCTAAATAGAAATCTTGCATAATCTTTAACACTCGTAATTTATATCTCTAAATAAGTTTAGTGAACTACTCAGCCTTAAAGGACCGAGCTTCCCATACTAAGCGGTTTTCGTCGCTTTTCTCTTCTTTTTTGACGTTTCTCTGCTACGTGCACGGGTTGCCTTCGCTTGCCGTGTCTTAGATGTAGCTCCACGTCCTGTATCCACTTGGTATCGGGGGAGATGTTCTCGGCATTGTATTGTTTTCTAATATCGATGATGCCCATTGAAACCCCAATGGTAGCAGCCTTTACTGGTGCTTTTGGGGGCTTTGTCCATGGATTTATCGTTAGTTATTTTCTTGTCATCGAAATCTCTGGTCGGCATCCTGTTGAAGCCTATCGCAGCGCTGGTTTTGAGGTAGCGATTGCTCATATCGTGGGCCATACAGCCTTTGGTGCCATGGTTGGTTACGCATTCGGAGCACAAACAATGGCAGTTATGGCCTCAAGTACTTCTGAGTTTGGTTTAAGTTTGGCGCAAATTTACGGTACTGTGGTTGGACTTTTAGCCTTGATAGCTATGTTAGGTGTCTCAGTGAGGCGTTATTTGCATCATGATAAGTGAGAGCATCTCCTAAGAGGCCGTTGGAATGCGGCCCTTTAGGTTCAGATAGCCAGCTTCAAAGGCTTTTTCAACGGCTTCCTTAATTCCCTCAAAATGCCACCTACCTTCATAACGTGCTAATTATACTTTATTCTTATCTCTCGGAACTTAAAAAGTTGATGACATTGGTTTTAAAGTGAGCGAAGATGCGTCTGATCAAATGTAAAGGGGCTGGCTAGGCCATCCATTCCGTTTTTATGACCGAATAATTGAAGGCTTAAGTGATGATCCTTTCATTTAAGGGACTCTGGCGTATACCTTTAAGTAGTAGTGAGGGTTTGCTTGCTAGAGCAGCACCGGGGACACATGAAGCGGTTATGTAGACGTCATAGAATGCATCGGTTTAGATCCTGACGAACGTGTTTTAGATCTGGCTTGCGGTACTGGCGCACTATTGTCACGAATTAGGAAAGGTTTCCGAGGAAGTAAGTCTTGGCCATGACTTTGTAAATTGGGGACCTAGTGGTAAGTCCAGAAA
>JBNKNM010000384.1:0-3993 GCA_050293845.1 Pseudobacteriovorax sp.
CCCCCATACGACCATAGCAAATCGCTTGCTCGTAGCTTAATAGATCCTTTGCCATGGCTTCCATGACATTACGGGGAACTCCCGTTTTCTCGGCTGCCATATCAAAATCATAATCTTGAAGTAAATATACGAGCTTATCCCAATCTTTTGTAAGGTATCGCAAACGATCTCGCCCATCTCTCAGTAGGATGCTGGCAATACCAGCCAGAAGAAAGGCATCAGTTCCCGGCTGTATAAAATAGTGTTCACTGGCATGGGATGCCGTCTCTGTATAGCGAGGATCAACGACTACCGTTTTACCGCCTTTTTTAACGATATCCTTTAGTTTAGAAGAAATGCCAGCAGCTGAAAGCAAGCTGCCATTTGATACCACCGGGTTTGCCCCCAGAATCAGCATGTAGTGAGTACGTTCCACATCGGGAATGGGTAACTATCCCTTATGGAGTTCGTTCGCATACACATGCTACTGACCTTCCGAGTCCTAGGACCACAGAGCAAGTAGTGTATTTTTTCGAAATACGATCAAAAGCTTTATGACAGTTACCACTCCAACCACCCCATTGTGATCCTCTACAAAATGTGTTACAGCTTACTGTCCCATTATTTCCTACCTTCCACTGATAAAAACTCCTATAGGAATCTCCTTTTGGTCCCCGATCGCCTTTATCGCCTTTATCGCCTTTATCGCCTTTATCGCCTTTATCGCCTTTATCGCCTTTATCGCCTTTATCGCCTTTATCGCCTTTATCGCCTTTATCGCCTTTTAGTCCCGAAGGGCTACCAATCCAACTGCCATCCTCACTGATAACTTCGTAAAGCTTATTCTGAAGCTGTTCGATTTGGGTTTGCTGAACCGCTATAATTTGTCTTAGTTCGTCTTCACTTGCGCTCAAAATTGGTGACCAAAAAAACAATAACCAGACGAGATGCTTCATAACTCTAAATCTCCTTTAAACCAAATTACCATCAGTATTTGGTAGACATGTTTGTACTGCGAATATTGCACAGATATGGTGAAAAAATTTAGAGAGCTATTATTACAGATAGTTATAAGCAAAAAGTCAGGAAACGCTTTAGTATTCTAAACTTCTGACCCGGGGGGATAATGAGCTAACGTGAGTGTTGCAAATCCCTCCTTTATCCCTCAGCTGCACGTGCAGCAGCTTCTGGATCTCCAAGATAGCGCTTGCTAATGGGCTTCAAATCCTTGTCTAATTCGTGAAATTGTCGAGATAAAACCGCAAATTAGCGGTTGTAGTTCCTCTATATTCAAAAAACCTTTCCGTTCCCCTAAGTCAATAGGGTTCCGTCGCAAAGTCTTATCATGCTAAAGCTATAGCCCCCAGTGGACACAGTTATGCAGCGAGCGCCATAAAGCGCTCATGAGCAGTCTTTCCTGGTGTTTCAATTTGATCACGATATAGCATGTAAACCATTTCTATTCCAGCAATGGTCGTTGCAGCTGACCAAAAGTTACCAAAGCCCATTATGGGCCGTGTCATCCTTCGAATGAGCCTATACTTTGCTCGACAATATTGTTTAGTATTTCACCTGTCTCACCTCAATGCTGAGGCCACAAGTATCGTTTAGGGCATCAATTAGTTCTGTTGCATTTGCCTAGAGTAATGATATCATAGGAAAAATATATCTGGGAGAAAGATCATGCGATTTGATACCAAAGGTCATTGTTTTGAGCGAGATGTCATCATGCTCAATGTCCGTTGGTATCTCTCCTACAAGCTGAGCTATCGGGATTTGGAAGAAATGGCTGCAGAGCGTGGACTACAAGTGGACCATACTACGGTATATAGTTGGGTTATGAAGTTTACGCCAGAATTTGAAAAAAAGATTCGTAGCCTTAAACGGGCGTCAGGCCGGAGTTGGCGCTTGGATGAAACTTACATCAAGGTCAAAGGACAGTGGAAATATCTGTATCGCGCAGTTGATTGATAAGAAAGGCGATATAGTCGATTATCTTCTTACTGCAAAACGTTTTATTTGCAAGGCTATCAAACTAAATGCAGTTCCCTTAAAGATTAATATCGATAAAAGTGGAGCTAACGCTGCAGGTATCAAAAAATACAGTTCTGATGAAGGTTCAGATATTGAGATTAGGCAGTGAAAGTATCTGAATAATATTATCGAGCAGGATCACAGGCCAATCAAACAGTTATACCTATCTACATTGGGCTTTAAGACCTTTCGATCAGCTACGATAACAATTGCTGGATTTGAGTCGATGAGGATCATTAGAAAAAACAGGTTGAAGCAGAGGGTGATACCTCTGCAGAAATTTTCTATGGAATAGCCTCATGATTATCCAGACTGTTAGGCAATTTTTGATTAGAGTTTGTAGCCGCAACAGAACCAAGTTGGCTATGGGGGAGAATTGATAGTTTTGAAATTCAATCACCAAATGTCACTTTTGAAAATTAGATAGCAATTAGTCAAAATGGTTTATAAAGTAAAGATTGGAGGTAATTATATGTCATCTAATACTAGTATTCATGAAAATTTCATCAAGAGCATGGAAGAAATGACGGCTCAATTCGCCAAGGCTGGCATCAAGCTCCAGCTTCCCCCTACATCTACAAAAACCTTGGGCACTAGATACACAAAAATAGATTACGGAAAACTTATCCAGGCAGAAATTCCATTTGATGAAAAATATTGCAATCCTATCGGAATATATCAGGGTGGATTCTTATGTGGCGTGTTAGATGAAGTCTATGGACCTTTAACCTACATGGCTTGCGGTAGGCCGGTTGTCACTTTAGAAATGAGCACTTCATTTATTCGTCCCTTTACCAAAAAAGACGAGTTAATTATCGTGGAGGCAACTGTTGTCGATAAGACCAAATCCCTCTTGATCCTACGTGCGGAAGCTAGAAATCGAGAGGGTAAATTAATCGCGACTTCGACGAGCCATTCTATGATTTTATCCGACGAACAAATCAAACAACGAGGCGCATGATTCGCTCTACCTATCCGTTATCGATTCGTCTGTTGGAAAGGAAATAGCTATTTCTTCCATAGTTGATGTTGCCACTTATGGTGTAGGAAGTGTTACAGGAACCTCCTCGGCTATTAAAGAATCAGGTAGGATCATTGGTGGGTATGCCGACGACGTAGGCAAGTTAGGACAAAAAGCAGGTGAAGGAATAGCGAGGCTATTTGGGACATCTCAAGTCGATAAAGCGAGTATCGCAATTGACAGCAGGGAAACGGAAAGGTTTTTTTGAATATATAGGAACTACAACCACTAATTTGCGGTTTTATCTCGACAATTTCATAAAATATCTAATTCAAACCTAAGTATTTTAGCTCCCTTCCTGGATTTAGAATACAGAGCCTTGTTTCTTCAGAAATATTTTTCACGCTTTTTAGGCGAAAAAGATTTAGAGCTAAATTTCTAAATATAACCATTATTTCGGGTAAAGTACCAGACTTTACTGTTGATTGATCTTCTTGAAAAGTTCTATCTCTTACATGAAAAGCCTTGTTTTCGATAGTCCAGTGACCACGAACTATTCTCAGGATTCTTGTAGCATCTGCTTGTTCTCGTGACAGGCTGGTCAATCCAAAGTGACTTTCACTCTCCATCTTATCTGACTTAATATCTGTTCTTGTCCTCTCGAGTATAAAAGCTTGTTGTGCAGATTTGAACCATAGCCACCAAGGTAAAGTTGAAATTAAAAATATTTTCCTTTTTTCTAGTCGACTATGACTCTTTTCTTCGGTTACCGAAAAGGAATTACAATCCTCTCTTATATTCGTCATTTTAAGACGTTTTATTAACTTCTTTTTATTTCCTTTTGCTATAAACACGTAATCCGCTCCTCTTAATTTTAAATATAGACCAAAACTGCTTATCGTATGTAAGGCATCCGCAGTTATTACTTTTCCTGCGATATTTATAGTATCGAGCAAAGGCATAATATTCTGAACCTCACTTTTTTTATTTGGAACTAATTGGTCGCCAACTAGAATTCC
>JBNKNM010000385.1:0-3976 GCA_050293845.1 Pseudobacteriovorax sp.
TTTGAATTCTTGTCGAAATCAATCCCAAACGGTTCTGTTCCATAATTTATGGCATTCCGTCGATATTGAGAAGTTACGAAAAGCAGCAGGTAAAAAAGTTGCTTACCCCTCCAAATTAAGAAAAGCTGCTGCTTGTTTAGTAGCCACTCAACCCACTAAAACACTCGCCAACGAATTTGATGTTTCAACGGCTTCCATAAAGGCATGGGCCAAGGCCTTTACCCCCAACTATTTCAAGTGATGAGATGATTCCCGTGGAAATTGCCCAGAATAAAGAAGTGACGTTGACCACTCCTGAAGACGTAAAAGTAAAGATTATTTACATGGAAGTAAGTGTTCCTAGCTCACGGCTTGGGACAACCCCGAGCGATATTTTAGGCAACATGGGTGATACCGCGCTCTTCCATCATTTTTAAAGCTGCCGATCGCTAATAGGTATATACTATGATACCTTCATAAATCCATTGGGGAAATTGAGATGTAATTGATTGGTTGGCTTGGTCACTTTCTTGCGCTAAAAATTGGTCTATAATATCGCCAAAACTATGGACTTTATTACCATTAAATTGGTGTAGGAACTCATATGAACTAGAGTCAATTTTCTTAACACATATTTCATCTTGAAATGAGTAGACTAAAAGGTATGACTTGATTTTTTGAACCTTATACTGAGAAAGTCCCTTGTCCGAGTCAAAGTATTCTACAAGCTCGGAAATATCGTGCCGTAATGCAAGAAGCTGAACATGGCTTGCCAATCGTAAAACTTTATTCATCCATTCATTAGCTTTATCGGGAGCAAGCTCAGACATATCAATACTATGTTCTCTATTATTGTGAAAAGCCAGTGCTTTGGATTTCTCATAATATACAACGTCAGGCAAATATTCCTCTGTATCAAGAGATACTAGATTGTCACAAATATACTGATAAAAATGGTCACCTAACTTTTCTAGGGTGTAACTCTGGGAAGGAAAGGACGTAATGTAATCTTCGCAAAGCTTTGAAAACACCTCCTCGCCTAGAATGTCAAGCGTGATAGGGTAGTCATCAACAAGACTATCCCACACCCTGGTTGAAAACATTTCTCGATAAATTTTTAAGCTGTCGATGGCTGAACGTCCTGGTATATCCAGTAGATGTTCCTTAATTGAGGCTTCCATAGATGGCTGCCAACTTGTAGAGTAGATCGCATCCTGGATAAAAACTTGTAAAGACTTTAGATTCAGCATGGTTTTCTCTCCACTGCTTGCGTTCTTTGGAAAGCCTGATCCAATTGCTTCACCTTCTCTAACTCTTGGTAAAGAATTTGAAATTCAGGAATGTCCTCATCCCATTCTATCAGTACAGATCTCTTTCCCATCTGTTGCATTGCGTATTGGTATAACTTCCATACCTGATCAGGGATGGGGCCCTTATGAGAGTCTAATAGATAACCTTTTCTTTGACTATGACCTGCTAAATGGATATAACCAATGCTTTCCTTATCGATACAATCTATGAACTGCTCCGCTGCAAATCCATGGTTATAAGAATTTACGAAGACATTATTGACATCAAGTAGCAACCCACAGCCTGTAGCTCTGGTCAATTCGTTCAAAAATTGCCATTCTGTTAGAGTTGATCCTTTAAACCCCATATAAGACGATGGATTTTCTATATATAATTTTTGTCCTAAAAAATCCTGAGCTTGAGAAACTTTACGAATGCATGTTTGAAGAGACTCTTCAGAGTAGGGGAGAGGAAGGAGGTCATGAGTATTCTTTCCCATTACTCCTGTCCAGCAAAGGTGATCAGAGATCATTTTTGCATTCACTTCTCTTGCTAGTTCCCTGAGTAGCTTAAGATATGACAAATCCAGCTCATCAGAACTACCAATGGACATGGAGACACCATGCAAAGTCATAGGGTAATGCTCGGCAATCCCCAAAAAAAACTTCTTAGCAATCCCTTGGGATGCTAAGTAATTTTCTGATAGGGCTTCAAAAAAATCCACCTTTGGGTGATTTTCTAAGATATGTCTAAAGTGACTATGACGCAGTCCCAGCCCACATCCTAAATAGTCCGATTCAACATGTTCCATACGATGATCTCCCAGGGAGAGAAACTCTCCCGCAATCCTTTATTTTCCCTTGCAGCTGTCTTTACCTTTGCAGCTGTCTTTGCCTTTACAGCTGTCTTTACCTTTGCAGCTGTCTTTGCCTTTACAGCTGTCTTTGCCTTTACAGCTGTCTTTGCCTTTACAGCTGTCTTTGCCTTTACAGCTGTCTTTGCCTTTACAGCTGTCTTTGCCTTTACAGCTGTCTTTGGCATTGCCTATAGTTGCACATCCCGATAACACACTAGCAGCTGCAGCACCTGTTAAAGCTGAACCAAGCATTACTTTAATAAACTCTTTTCTATTCATGAAATCTCCTAAAATTTTAAAAATGAGATGCTGTTATCATTTGAGGCCAAAATGACAGAAACCCTTCCTAGGAGAGCTATCCTCAATTAGCAACGAAATGAATTCTAAGAACAAATCTAATATCAACGGAGGATAGATAATTCTCGAACGCAAGGAATATTCTAGCCCCAACTCGTTAGTTCTCATCTTCCCGGTAGCAGCTACCTTGAAATATGAGCTACTACCCCATAGTTCGATCTAAAGTTGGGTTTGGTCGCACTCTTTCTTAAAAAAGAAAAAATTTTCCCCTAGAAACCCGAAAAACTTTAATAAATTAAATACTTGTGTCTCAGTATTAGTGGTAGAATCGCAAACCTGTAACCATTGATCATTCTCTTTCGAACCTAAGAATGTGGAAAACCTTCCCTACTCTTTTTCAACTGTCACGCTAGATAAGTTTAAATTTCTAGTTGCTATGGGATGCCGTGCATGTGCTTTGAACAAAATACATCATTACAGCCACAGTGAAGAGCATTGTGGTTGTAAGCCTAGTAGGGAAAAATTTTGTAGAATAAGTAGAAACAAAGGAGAAGATAATGAGGTATTGCTAGAAACACGAGAAGTGATTGCCTTCTTTTGGAATTGGATATCTCAATTGCGATAAACACTAAAGATAACATAGTAAGGATTGTCAAGGTCCTTCCTAATGATATTTTTTCCATGAATTGGGTTAAATTCAAAAAAGGAATGGTTACAGATGTAAATGCCATGGATCTCAGTGTAAAGTTAGCTTTTTCAAACAGCAACAAAAGGTATATAGGTTGCGCTAATATGACAAGTCTTGTGTAAGCGTTTATTAGACTCGGCTCTGAATTATAACTCGCTGCCCAAGCAACTTGTGGTATAGTGAGAAGGAAAAAAGTAAAAAAGAGAGTCATCGTATAAATTCCTGGATATATTGATAATCTAAGCAACTAATCCTAGCTCAGACTGGGAAGTTTCGCCTTCCAACAAAAATTCAAAGAGTGTGCAGGCTTATAGAGATCTAGCTGTATCGTGAGATTTACAGCTTTGACGGCCTTCAACATAACCTGAAGAGAAAATAATGTAAAGTACGTATAAGCAGGCTGATGATCGAAAAGTTCGAGCACTTTTTCATATGAAGAATTTTCGAAAAATTCTTCATTTTTTAAATATACCAAACCATGCTTTACCATAAGATATACTCAGAAATAGTGGATCGAGGCTTAGTCTATAGCCTCCCGGTGAGAACTTGGAGTTACCACAGTTCCTTCTGACCGGAACGACCTGAACTGATCCACCCTTGCTAATACTTCGCACTTGACGTTGATAACTAGATCCATGATGACCGAAAATAGGATAATTTATGAACATGTTAACTAAACGATTTCAAGTAATTGATGATGCTCCTGACCAATCTATTTGTAAAAGCTGCAATTCCATCTGCCGTTTATTATGGTGTGCACGAAGAGCAGCCATTGATATTACGAGTGCAGTGCTCGTTGGCGATGGAATTGAGCATAGGGTTGGCGATTTCTGAGCCACCGGAGTCTAAGACGACGACCCTCTATG
>JBNKNM010000386.1:0-3954 GCA_050293845.1 Pseudobacteriovorax sp.
TCGATGCTCGCCGCAGGGCTTCTCCATTCCTCCCGGCCCTAAAGAGACCGGGTTTCCTGGAGAAGTTTGATGAAATCCCAGAAATTGGCATCCAAACAATTGGTGGTGAATGGCACGGAATGTCCCACAAACCGTACAGGTTCTGAGATTGAGCTTCATACAAAAGTCCCAGACTGGCTAGGATGGTTGGTAAGGTCTGAGGAGAGATTTTTTGTGGATTTCCCTGACGAATTTCCTTAAAGAGCCAAGGATTATGTGGAGCACCGCGACCGACGATGGCATGGTCGATATGATCAAAATAGTGATGGCGATCCAAAATCGATTTGAAGGATGTAATATCGCCACTGGCAGCAACAGGAAATGGAACGCGCTCTGCTACCTGTGTTATAAGATCCCAACGGGCATACCCATCGTATTTCTGCGGACGGCTCCTACCGTGAATGGTAAGATGATGTATTTCAAGATCTTCCAAAGTTGCTATGATACGGTCCAGTTCATGGTGCGAATGAAAGCCAGTGCGAATTTTTACACTGATGCGTTGGGGACCAAGTTCAGCTAGGCATTTTTTGATAAGTTGGGACAGAACTTGTGGGTGCTGCAATAAACTACTTCCTGCACCTCCCCCCACGGCATGGGTAGAAGGACAACCGCAATTTAAGTCTACATAGAGTGTATGTTGCAGAATTTTTTTGGCTACTCTAATAAAGTGCTGTGCATCATGAGTCATGATTTGAGGGATAAGCTTATAGGGAACGCAACCCTGTAAGACCGTGAGTTCTGGAGCAAAATTGATGGGGATATCACCTTTAGGAAAATTCTCTGTGACTCGCAAAAATGGAGTGCCGGCGAAGGGGGGACTTCCCACGGCCCCCATCCATAACCTAAAAGCAAAATCGGTTACACCTTCCATAGGTGCTAAACCAATTTTGCTTACAAGACTTGCACTCATCTGTATCTGTCACACTTTTGAGCGTTTTACACTGCGCATGTTTTTGGGAAGAATCTTTTTACGCAAACGGATATTCTCAGGAGTTACTTCAATCCACTCATCATCATCGATCCATTCGATGCAATTTTCGAGGGACATTTTACGTAAGCCTTTGAGCACTATTAATCCATCGCTACCAGCAGCCCGGACGTTGGTGAGCTTTTTTTCCTTACATGCATTAATATTTAAGTCATTTTCTTTGGCACACTCTCCCAGAATCATCCCCTCGTATACTTTGACGCCAACACCTACAAAAAGAATACCCCTGTCTTCCAAGGCATTTAAGGCGTACTCCACGGTTTCGCCGCTTCTGTCTGAAATCAAAGAGCCTGTCGTGCGGTGTAACAGTTCCCCTTTGTGAGGAAAGTAACCAAGAAACTCGCTGCTAAAGAGGCCCTCGCCGCGTGTTGCTGTTAAGTAGTTAGAGTGGATACCTAAAATACCCCGAGTTGGAATTTCAAATTCCAGTCGGACCCGGCTTCCGCTTAGATTTTCGTAGGACGACATGATTCCTTTGCGGCGTTGCAGCATCTCGGTCACTTCACCAGTATAGGTCTCTGGTAGGTCGAGAACCACACGTTCGACAGGTTCTAGTTTCTGTCCGTTTTCATCGGTTTTGAATAGAACTTGCGGACGTCCAACCATGAACTCTAGACCTTCCCGGCGCATCTGTTCGATCAGGATTGAAAATTGCAGTTCACCGCGGCCTAGAATGCGGAATTGATCGGGGGTTTCCCCATCCTCAAATTTGAGGGCCACGTTATATCTAATGGCTTTCATTAGTCGTTCTCGCAGCTTTCTAGACTGTACAGCTTCCCCTTCTTGACCTGCAAGCGGGGAGGTATTAATGGAAAAAATCATCCCAATGGTCGGGCTTTCCACCATAAGGCGTTGCAATGGTTTTTGGTCCTCAGATTTTGTAAGGGTGTCGCCGATTTGAAAGAGCTCATAGCCAGCAATCAGCCCAATGTCGCCCGCCTGCAAGCTATCCACTTCAACCTTGCTGAGACCAGAAAAAGTATATAATTTTGAGATGCTGAAGGCTTTTGTCGTGGGCGTACCCGCATCTGATATCGACTGACAAAATATGCGTTCATTTTTTAAAACCTTTCCACTGAGCACGCGACCTACTGCTAGTTGGCCAACGAAATCGCTATAGTCAAGGTTGGATATCAGCATCCTAAAGTCATCGTCTTCGATTTTGGGAGCTGGTACTGTTTTTAATATCAAATCGAAAATGGGCTTTAGACTTCCTTGAGCTTTACCTTCTAGATGATTTTCAATAGCATCAAAATCTGTGGTGCACCAACCATCGCGACCACAGGCATATACGATAGGGAAGTCTGTCTGTTCTTCGCTGGCTCCTAATTCTACAAAGAGGTCGAAAGTTTCATCGACGACCTCGTGGATGCGATTGGTACCTCGCACTTCATTACGATCCACTTTGTTGATAACGAGGATAATTTTTAAGTCCTGCTGAATGGCTTTTTCTAAAACGAACCGGGTTTGGGGTAGGGGGCCTTCAGCTGCATCAACGAGGAGTATAGCTCCATCAGCCATACTCATAATGCGTTCCACTTCCCCGCCAAAATCGGCATGTCCAGGGGTGTCAATAATGTTGACCTTATGTTCACCAACGCGAATCGCAGTATTCTTGGCAAGAATAGTGATACCCCGTTCGCGTTCCAAGTCCATAGAATCCATTACCCTATCGTCTACTTCTTTATGGCTGGCAAAGGTTCCGGATTGCTTTAGTAAAAAATCCACTAGTGTTGTTTTGCCATGGTCGACATGGGCAATGATACAGACATTTCTAAGGTTCATCTTAGGGGTTCCTCGTGTTGATTCCTCATAGGGACGGCGAATTTACATGCAAAATAAAAATAATACAAGACAGCACACTATAGAAATCTCAAAATGCTAAAAGCCGCCAGGAATTCAATATTGACTTTTGCCACGAGAAAAAAGTAGGAAGGTAGCAGAGATATTGACTTTTTTAGCAACTCATCATTAATCTCTATAATATCAGGATTTTAACAATATCCTATGCTAAAGTGATTATGTTATTATGGGTGTGTTTCTTTTAAATTTAACTACAAGAGCTAGATGATATCATGGGAAAAGCTTTAATTATAACAGAAAAGCCCAGCGTGGCTCGGGACATAACCAATGCCTTGGGTGGCTTTGAAGAAAAGCAAAAGGGAGAGTATTATGAAAGTGACAATTTCGTTTGTACCTATGCAGTTGGTCACATTCTTACACTATTAGCCCCAGAAGATATCAAACCTGAGTATAAGAGATGGCGTTTGGCAGATCTCCCTATTATTCCTGAGGAATTTAAAACAAAACCGGTTTATCGCCAGGAAAGTCGTTTGAAGGTTATTACTAGACTGATAAAACGCAAGGATGTTGACCTTCTCATTAATGCTTGTGATGCCGCCCGAGAAGGGGAGCTTATATTTCGTGAAATAGTAGCCCATGTAGGGTCAGAAAAAAGTATTAAGCGTTTATGGTTACAGTCCATGACTAAGAAGGCCATTCTCAGTGGATTTTCGGCCTTGAAGCAGGGGGAAGATTTCGAAGGGCTTGCAGCAGCGGCTTCTTGCCGTGCCAATGCTGACTGGCTCATAGGCATGAACGCCACCCGAGCCCTCACGGTACGCTTGAAGTCACGAAATCAAAGGGGAGTTTCCTGGTCGGCAGGCCGGGTACAGACTCCGACCCTGGGATTGTTGGTAGGACGGGAATTGGAGATATTAGAACATGTCCCTGAGGCCTATTGGAAAGTTTTAGCTACTTTTGATAATAAGGGGTCTTTGTACGAGGCTACTTGGTACGACCCCAAGTTTGATCGTAAGAATGCATCGCGTCACGAGCGGGAAGATCGTCAATTTAATATAGATAGAGCCAAAGCCATAGTGGCTGCTGTAAAAGGTCAGCCAGGGGTAGCCAGTGAAACGCGCAAA
>JBNKNM010000387.1:0-3926 GCA_050293845.1 Pseudobacteriovorax sp.
GTTTCGGTGTGGGCAGGAACTGAAAAATCATATTCATCCTAAGAAGAAATAATAGACGGGTACGCTTACTTATTAGCATAAGAATAAATTTGAATGTCATCAAAATCGTAATGATAGGGATTTGGGAGCATATCTGCCAACTCCCAATCAGGAATATATTCTATTATAAGGTCATAAGCTAATTCGTAGCATGACAAAGGATATTTTTTAGGCATTCTAACATCATTAGAAATAGCTTTGAAAAGATCAAAGTCTTCATCACGAATTAAGAAAAAATATACCACAAGATTATCTAGCAATACTCTTACAATGTTTTTTGTATCATTTCTATCGGCTACTTTCTTAACGTCAACACGAACACTTAAAAAAACATCGTCATCTTCTTCTTCATCTTAATAAGAAAAAAATACTAAATCAAAGAATGCATATGGAGTCCCGATACCTAATTCGAGATTCTTGTTATGCCATAGGCTTGAAAGCCTTTTAGAGTCTTCGAGAGTGTTAGGTTGTAAGAGTACTCCAGTTCGTTTTAGTGACCGTTTTAAAAGTCTTTTATTTCTTTCTCTGGTAGTTTTCACTTCACTCCACCTCAAATATCAAGCGTATTTCAACACTGGGTACATATTCTTTATCTCCAAGTAAACCTGTTCCTTTAGTTTTTTACTGTCTTGCTGTTCGGAAAGAGGATATGTGGTTTAAGATGAGCCATCACTTCCTCCGCTTCATAGACAAATGTGTGTGTCGGTCGCCGAGATTTCACGTAGTCAATTGCCTCTTGCTCCGTAGCAAAGGGGGTTGCGCTCAAAGAGTGCGTACCAAAAGCCCAAGTGGTTCCCTTGGCCACTAACAACGGATCATAGCGTTTTTTGATGTATTCAAAATCCGTTAAGCCAGTGAGCAAGAAATATGGCTTGCCCATTTCTTTGGATGCTTCAGCTAATCGATACATGGTGTAGATTGCAAGCAGCCTATCATCAGCACCGCCCCGAAAAGCACCTGATTGAATGTTGTAGGTAGCAGTTAGCTCATCGCCAAACAGTTTTGTTGTGTACCCTTGGTTTTGACCTAAATTAGTGGCAATACTTTCTCCTGGATCTTTTTGGTAAACAAGTCTAGATGCACAGCCTGACATTGAAAGAGCAAAGCCTAACACCAATATCAAATTCATCCAAAATCTCCAAGAAACCTGCTCCTTTAGGTGCAGGAGGAATGGAGATGCCCGTCCGGCGAGGACAACAAAAAGCAATCTCCTAAAAGATAATGAGGGAATATCACCCTCAATAGGCTTTAGAACGAAGGCTAAAATAAAGCCTTCCCGCTAAGCCCTAAACGGTAGTGCATGGCATAAAAGCTTGAGAGACTAACTCTTATCCCACGACTTCCTCTCAACCAGTTAAAACGACTTTTTACGTCTAATGCACTGAGTCTTTGAACTCTGTTTAACAATAGACCACAGAGCAGCGGACTGAGGCGGCATCCGCAGGTGTGATATTCCGTTTTAACGTCTGCTAACATGCTGTATCTCTACTCCTCTCTTGTTAGCGGTCTGGTCAATTCTTTGCTGGAGTTTGGATCACACATCCCCAACCATCATATTCAACCTTAAATAGGTGAGCTATACAAACGAAAAGGCCAGAAATAGAATTTAAAACGTTCTGAGTCGTTGGCATAGTTATTATCACTGTCACTCTATATATATTGTCAACACTCTCGTAACGAGCATTCCCGTACTGATTATCATTTACAAAGCTGGCAACCACTTCTGCAGATTCCTCAGACTCCGCGATAAATGAAAAATCGACTTCTCTTGGAACTGTGAAGTCATCACCCATACTATCATTTTTCTTCAATAGTTCCGTGTCTTGGTATGATGTTTTTAATAAAGATTTGATTACTGTGCTCATAAATCTACCATTTTTAGGCGTTTTTGCAGAAACTTCGTCTGTTTGTACTCTGAGGAGAGGGAAGCTCCCAGGAATCTATCCTGGGAAATTAGATCAAAATTCGCTATTTGTTTCTACTACGACTTCATCTTGTGTTTCTGTAATTACGCCTAAAGTCTCTTCCTGGCCTTCATTTACTGCTAATTCAGAGGAGCCGTTCACAAGCACGAAAGTTCGTTGGCCGTTTTCAAGGGAAAGCTGTAACGATTGAGGTTGGAATACTTCGTTATTTACAACTACAGTTTTTTCTGTGCTAGCTATAGCTAAGTATTCGAAGTTATCTGATGCTAGCATTAAATTTAAAGTGCTATTTTGTTGATTGAGACCGCCACCACCTGATTGACCTCCACTGAGGGCACTACCATAGAAAAATATATTCAGTGCAGCAAAAATAAGCCTTTTCATGAACTTGCCTCGCTATTAATTACCTCTATTTCTTCCCTAAAAGCTGTGACTTCACTCGAAGTCTTAAAGCCAAAAAAAACTGAAGCTATCAAAGCAGTTACGCGAATACCATCAGGTAACTTGCCATTTTTTGCAACTGTAATAGCTTCAGCGTATGCCTGAGCAAAAATCTTTTTTATTTTTATAGCGCTATCCATGTTAACTGATTCACAGAATTCAAAAGCAGGTCCAGCAAGCATCTTATTTTCGAATTGAAATAGCGCTTGAATTCTTGAGCTTGAAGTTAAGAGTGACTGAATTGCGTCTATTATAAAGAAATTACATTTTAATTTCCCACTACTTTCGAAAATAAGGCCAACTGATACAAGTTCGTCCAAGTGACTTTTCTGTGATGGGAAAAGAGCCAGATAATCTGTCTCGACAATTCCTCCTGAGCATGCATACATAAAAATATGTTGATGAGGAACGCTAAAATATTTCTCCGGTACTTTTTGTTTAGTAATTCCTTCATCGGCAAGGGAAAATCGCAAAGCGCAAGCGTCTAAGCTATCGGGAAAGTATTCGATAATAAAGGCGTCTCGCTTTTCTATACCATAAGCATTTTCTACAGCTCCGACTAAAACTCGTTGTTGTGTTTTTCGAGATCCATCAATAATTCCTTTTAGAGTGTTCTTGGCAATCCCGAATTTATGACATACTTTGGACTGGGACAAAGCTTGCAATTCTTTCAAAATCAAATCCCTCACGAACCCCTGCGCATCAGACATCCTTAGTACTCCAAAAAAATCTGGGTCAACAATGAGCTTTTCAAGGGTAAGTTATACCCTATTGTTGACCCATTAGCTATGTGTAGAAACTAATTTTGGAATTTGTTGACCCAAATAACCTTAATAGTTGACCACATAAGCTTATAGGGCTTACTTGCAATTGCCGAAACATGCTATTACAGTCGATTTACATGCAATGTGAGCACTTAAATACTAAAATGTGCTTCCCCTAAACGAGGCTTTTTGGCAAGGAGAGTTAAAGTGAAAGATGTATGAAGAGTAAGGGCTTTTAAAGTGGCTGTATGTAACTTTGGCCGGTTCGTCCAGACACAATAAAGCCCCGTCACTGATGTGATTAACCAGCGATTGATGTACCTACCGTATATCACTCTGGTGTGCCCTGCAAACTTAAAAACTACTTATCTTCTAATAAATGTTGCTCGGTGATCAAACAGTACTTAGCAAGATGAAAGCGCAAAAATAACATAGCCGCCAAATCAGTATAAATGACTAAGAAAGGAGTTCTTAGCATGGGATTACTAATAGACAAAATTCAAGACTGGCTAAATCAAGATTCAGCAAGGTCTCTAGGGCTTTTGGCCCACCGAACTAAACTTACAAAACGCACATTGATAGCCATTGTAAATGGCCAATCCAGGGCAACAATGTCAACGGCACTTAAAATTACTCCCATCATTTGTGAAAGTCGAAGCGAGGCTAATGAAATACTAGCTTTTGAATTCGAACCGTATAAGGATTTTATCCATGAAGCTCAATTCTGCTAATTTAAGAAAATTTTGGCTTAAGGCAG
>JBNKNM010000388.1:0-3905 GCA_050293845.1 Pseudobacteriovorax sp.
TCAGGATCGCTCCGTCGGATGACCCTCTTCTGCCCACTGGATAGTTCCGCCAGCAACATTGACCAGGTCCCATGGTGCACCTTGACGTTGTAAAATTTCGCAGGCGACCATAGAGCGCTTGCCAGAACGGCAAATAATAAACAAAGTGTCTCCTTTCTGAAGATCCATCTCCTGAGAAACGCGATCAAAAGAAATATCATCTAGTTGAATATTTATTGCCCCCTTGGCATGGATACCACGAAACTCTTCTGGAGTTCGTACATCAAGTAGTTTTACTTCATTATTTTTACCAGCTTCCTGCACTACAGTGGGATAAACTTCTCTTATCATCAGCAGCCTCTCCTCTTTAAAATTCAAGCTAATGCTTACGTTTCAAATATCGGACCAAATCGATAAAATATTTATTCCTATACATTCAATAACTTAGTTCTACAAGCTCCAAATCGCTTCTCATTTTTAATGCAAATCTATTGCAACATCGAAACATTAATGGTTATGGTAAGTTTAATAACAATTGTCAATACCCATCCAACCTTCTAGTAAGCTTGCTAAGCCTTGCACCCCCATATTTTTCAGAATTCCTTAAAAACATTAGATATTTTGTAATTTTTTCCGATCCAGGTGGTAGGCTCATATCCTGGTTTATCTATTCACTACCAAAGGATCGGACTCTTTCTCCATGACAGTATCTAAGACATGTTTTATTCTAAAGAAACTGGGAAAATAGACTAAAGCATACTATGCGTGAACCAAGGAAAATAATTTGCAATCAATAGCCATTTATTTCAGGGTTTCAACGGAACGTCAGGATTTAGGCAGCCAAAGGGAAGCTGTTAATCAATGGCTTGAAAACCTATCAACAGAAAAAAAACCTAAAAAAATACAGTATTTTAAAGATGAAGGCATCAGTGGCAGCTCAACTAAAAGACCTGGGTATCAAAAACTCCTAGAGACTGCTTATTCAGGTAAGATTGACACCATTGTGGTTTATCGCTTGGATCGCTTCAGCCGTAATGCCTCGGACGCAATTAAGACCCTCATATCCCTTGATGAAGTAGATGTCGGATTTATTTCTGTGACCCAACCGGTACTCAATTTAGGCCACGAAAACCCCTTTCGCAGAACCATGCTGGCAGCCTTTGCTGAGATTGCTGAGATTGAGAGACAGACTATAGTTACCCGCGTCAAAGCAGGTTTGGAAGCAGCAAAAAAGAAGGGAGTAAAGTTAGGAGCTCCGCAAAAAGTTACCCTTGACTGCCGCCAAAATATTCTGGATAAGCGCGCCAGTGGTCTAAGTCTTAGAGCCATTGCTAAGGAGGTTGGGTTGAGTTATGGAGCCGTCCATAAGATAGTAACAGAAAATTCTTAAATCCCATAACACGCGAAAGCTTACTGACTACAGATACTCTAGCCGCTCTAAATACTTGGTTGCTAGCTAGGTTTTTCTAAAGTTTGTCAAATTCGAGGTTAGCGTATAATTCATTCTATTAGAACATTAAAGTAGTTTCCTTGACTTCGGTATCAGGGAGCCCATCAATTTTACTCCTGATAATATCTCTTTCAGAAGCCATAGTCGTTAATTTCATCAATTCCGTACCCATCTCTAGAAGGTCTTGCTCGCCAATACCCTTTGTTTTATAGCTTTCCCGTTTTTTTAACCAAGCGGGAATCATTGCTGCAATATTTTCAAGGTTTTGACGCAATCGATCCTGGAACTGTAGTGACTCAATGATAGGATGAATAACGTTTTTGATTTCGTTATTTTCCGAGGCCAGATTTTTAAGCGTCACTATCAAATCCTTCAAGGATGAATCTGTCTTATTCTTCAGATGAACCTTAATTTTTCGATGTAATCCTTCAATAGCGACGATGGATTCTTCAGATAGTTCGGAAACGCGAGAGGTATTTTGCAAGAGAAGCTCCACAGCATCAGAAACCCGCGAAGTGGAATCTTCCGACTCCTTGGTACACCATAGCAAAGATTTTTTGGTGAACGATTGATAACGCTCAATAAGCTCAACTGCTGATAATTCCATGGATGCTCCTAAAACTCTAAGAATACACTGCGGTTAGTTTCACCTTCTGGTGGCTCTTCCTTAAGCACGATAGTATAAAAATCTCTTGTTTCGTCTACAGATGAACAAATATTTGCCAGCTTCAATGCTATACCTTCAATTTCATCCTTACTTACAGTGCTACAAAACAATTCTTTTTGTATGGTTTTCCAGCTTTTAATGATGTGATCAACCCGCTGTGAAACAGCATCTTCGAACTGCATAGAGGATAGAGCTGGTAAGATTTGATTTTTTATACCAGAATTTAATGTTATCAAACCCTCTAACTGTTTCTGGACAGCCGCAAGTCCTAGACGTTTGCGTTTTAAAAATTCATCTTCTTTTACATCTTCAAGACTTCCGCCTTCGTCAATCTTGCTCTTGATCTGAGATACAATTTCATCGACTTCCTGGTTTATAGAATCTTTTTCCTCTTCAATTTGACAATCTCCGAAGTAAAGATCATAAAATTTCTTCAAAGCTACAAAGGCAGGACGATCAAGATAGTTTGCAGAGAGCCGAAATACAGCATCTGTACTGTCAGAAGCCCCTTTTATAGCATGTTTGCCAAGATTTTCGAAAATATCGAGAATAATGTTATCGAATTCTTCTAGAGTTAAGCTTTTAGTAGTAAGGTTTGTTGCTTCATGGCCCATACTTATTACCTCAGGTAGACTTTGGTTTAAGTCGATAATACCATAGATATGCGTCATTATATAATTATATCATAAAAATTATCGACTTTGATGACCCTAGGAAAATTCGTAAAGAAACAACAGGGCTCATGGGTGATTTCCTATATTTTTCACAAAAAACAAAACAGAGCTAAAGTTATTTTCAGATTTTGATAAAAGATGAGAAGAAATAATGTAATATATTTAGCTCGTTATTGAATTTGATTAAATATAGTCGATTAATCTCCGAATAAAGTTTTGGCTGCAGGCAATGCAGCCTTAGGCTGAATACTCAGTCCTTGGTCCCCTCGAACCCTTACCCCGCGGGTAAGGGTTATTTTTTATGTTCTAAGAACCTCAACATCTTACAAAACATACCCTATGAGGATATTTCATGGATTGCTACTAAGCTCGGCATAAATCTGTGCTGCAAAATCATCTCGTGGATGCTCTTGGACCCAATCTCCCATTATTACGAGGGCCTCTTCTTGATCTCCTTGCGATAAGTATACAGAAGCCAGTTTAATCCGTATTTCACGCTGATTCTCGTAGCTCATATCATCGTGAGTACTCAGCTCTTCAAGTAGAGCGATAGCTTCATGGGGCTCTCCAGCATCGATATAGGCGTCAACCATTTCATGCTGTAATTTTTCTGGATCAACTCCTGGCTGCTCACTAGCTCTATGGTAATATTCGATGGCTTCTGATGAATGTCCCAAATTCTGCAAACTACTGGCAATCCCGTAATCTATAGCCCCATTTTCTCGCAAATCTGAAAAAGCTAATTCCTTAAAAAAAGTTAGCCCCGCTTCAACTTGATGAGAGTCTTGGTAAATCGCTATTAGCTCCTCTATGACTGAATCATTATTTGGATTTAATTGCACTGCTCGTTCTAGGTAGGGTTTTGCTGCTAAAGCATCTTTTTTATCCAGTATCTGAATCATAGCCAACTCGATAAGGGCGGACTCTAAATTAGGATTTTGCGCCAGAACCTCTAATAGTTTTTGTTCTGCCAACTGCCAATTTCCTGTGTCAACCAAATTTACAATATCTTCATAGTTAAAGTCGGAAACCAAAGTTTCTTGGCTCTCTAGTAATGGAGGAATTTTAATGCTTGCAGATTTATGCTTTGCCACATCTGGAGTAGAAATGGGGTAATTTGAGGGAGCTGGGTTAT
>JBNKNM010000389.1:0-3861 GCA_050293845.1 Pseudobacteriovorax sp.
TAGAACCAAAAGTATCTTCTAAGTGCATCGTCTCATGCTTACTCTGTCTGGATTTTCACCAGTATTTACAAAAGCGCAACGGGCATTTAAACCATTCATCGATCCATAGACGCGGTCAGCAATGATAATCCTAACTTTTGCTATGTGGTATATTGCATAGGAAATCCATTTCAAATGTGGTCGCCAATAGAAATGGTATCAAATAAAATTTGAATTTAGTTACACCATTTTAATTTTGAGCAATTAAATTATATCATCAACTTTGCCTCAAAGCACAGTTGTAGCAATGACTCTGGTCAGTAATACGATAGCACCAAGTGCACTATTCAAATCGATGGTAGTGTGGTTTATTACGTTGAATTTTGTGGCTGATGGAAAGAGGATCCAGTTGTGAAATTACAACTGGATCCTAAAATTAGCGAGGTTATAACTCAGAGATATCGCCTACAAAATAAAGAATTTCAATGGCAATTGGTAGCTTAGAACTTTGATAAGATTGCAACTCTCGGGTAATGGTAGCCATAACTTTCGAGCCTATTTTCGGCGCAGGAGAATTCGATGCAATCCATACGTTCTTAGCTTCTAGTTGCAAGAGAAAAAAATAGTAATAGTCGTCTTGGAGGTGTTTCAAAACCTTTCCTGTTAAAGTTTTGGGTTCTTTTTTAACCGTTTCTTTTTTCTTATGAGATTTTAATTTAGTCGCGACCGCATAAATAGCTAGAACAGATGCAGGTATAGTCTTCAAAAGCAATGAGACCTTCATGCCTTCTCCAAAAAAAGTGGTGTATTAATGGAATTTAAATTTTAAAGTTTTGTGATTTAGGAGGTCCTTGGGAGCTATTTAACCCTTCAATATTCCATTGAAGATGGCTAAGTATGACTTCAGGAGTGGTATTACTAGCGGTATTAATTAATAGCTGAAGTGTGGTTTGCGTATTCGGTATTAGAATTAAAAAGGATTTATGAACCGTGTCTGAACTAGAGCTAAGACTTTCCTGTACACTTACGTCGGACGAGATTGCAGTTTCAGAAATGGTAAAAAGGTGTTGGGTATGGTTCGTTAGTGTTATTAATAAAACAACAAGTAGAAGAAATGTTAAAGATCTATATCGCATTAGTTCTACCTGATTTTGAACCCACCATGTAAAAGTTTAACTCCTGCTTATCGTCAAAAGCAATGGGATTCTTTAATATCTAATCATTGTCGCCTTTTAAGTTGAAATATCTCACTTTTTAAAAAATAGTTTTGGTTTCTAGGTGATGAACTTTTAGGATTTTAATATCTCTATCAATTTTTGGTGTCAAAATGTCTTATGGGATAATTTTAATAACAATTGCCATCGTTTTAGTGCTTTCAATAACCTTCAAAAAAATACTGACCAATTTAGGTGTGGTACCTGTCGTAGGTTTCATGTTGATTGGTGTTTGCCTGAGTCTTGTCCTGCAAGTGTGGTCCCTGGATAGTCTAGCTGTCTTTGTGTCGTTTCTTTTCTTACTAGCATTGCTATAAGCTGCATTCTTTTCCGCGTAGGACTAAAGTGTAATTTGAGTAAATTAGTCGCTCAACTTAAGATAGCAACTTGGGTTTGGGTTGGTAATTTTTCAATCAGTTTTGGTTTAGGATATCTTTGTAGCTTCTATTTGTTTGGGGTAGCGCTGATACCAAGCCTTATTATTGGAACTATATTTACAGCTTCGAGTTTAGGTGTTGCTGTAGCCCCTTGGGAAGAGCGAGGAAAACTAGATTCTGATGAAGGCCAACTCATGATTGATGTTGCTGAGTTAGATGATATCTCAGGAGTCTTACTCATGATGCTGTTATTTGCGATGTTGCCTACCCTAATCGGAGATGCGACTAATGATAGGGCTCTTTTAGAATCGCTTCTAATGTTTATCTTCAGTGTTGGGTGCTTCGTCTCTATTTGCTATCTATTTTCTCAATTTGTAGAACCCCGGATATCAAGGTTTTTGAAATCCAATACCGAGTCTCCTGACCCGCTGATTCTAGTAGTCGGAACGATGCTTTTGATCAGCGGATTTTCAGAGATAATAGGCTTATCGATCGCCATCGGAGCCTTTTTCACTGGACTAATGTACAGCCGTGATCCTGAAGCTGTAAAAATAGATGTTTCTTTCGACAAGATTCACGCTTTATTTGCCCTCTTTTTCTTCGTCAACATAGGACTCGCGTTCGACTATGAAGTGACGTTGATGGCTGCTGGTTTTGGAGGTGGCTTTATCATCGTCGGTTCATTCGCCAAAATAATTGGAAATGGAATCCCCATATACTTTCTGAAATATCGTCATGCCGCGTTATTGATTGGTGTGAGTATGATTCCAAGGGCAGAAATTGCCCTAAATATAGCAGAGAAAAGTCGACAAATGGAAGAGTGGGCGATACCTAACCAAGCGTTTGGAGCTGTGGTAATTATGTCTTTTGATACTAGCCTGTTGGCACCTATGCTAGTCAATTTACAATGAAATGTGTTTATGACAAATAGTGCCGAGGGAGCGGTAAAACGCTCACTATCTTCAAAGGATAGTTGAAGTCATCAAGGTTCCGGCAATTGAAGGATAAAAACCTTTCTGTTCCCCTGGTCTAAAGTGGTCTACCAAGCATTCTTTTTAATTTAAATTTAAATTCACTGCTTATTTTTTCTTTTAATAAAATTTTAGTACTCTCTAAACTTTTCCGCCATAAATTTCTTGGTGGCCAAACATTGGGTAGATTTGGTCGTCCAATATATTTACCAGTCTTAATATTGGCAAACTCAATAAAATTTACTCGTCCTTCTATAAGGTCCGATTGCAAAGGTGCGTAATATCGACAATTATCAAAATAGTAATGAGTAACTTGACTGTGGCGGGTTCGCTTACTGTCGATAATCGGCATTCCACCGTGAAGAAGATTAGCAGACCAAATTACAGCAGTTCCAGCGTCAATTTTTAATGCCTTCTTGACAAGTTTTTTTCCGAGAGTGTAGCCTTCAATAAATTTTTCGTAAAGTTGGTATTTTACATCTATTGGTAGCTTTGAGTCAATACCCATATCTGCTAAGTTAAACGTAGGAAGATTGTGAGAACCTGGATAGTAGAAAAGCGGTCCATTTTCATCATCAGTGGGTTCTAGTGCAATCCACACTCCACACATATATATCCGGAAGGTGAAGATTGAAAATGAATGGTATCACTATGAGTTTTTTGCTCAGTGCCTCTCGCAAAATTTAAGGTCTGATAGGGAATTGGCTCACGGAGATAAAGTTCTCTTAAATAGGTCATTACTTTTTCATTGGTAGCAAGCTTTTTTACTGCTAAATTAAACTCCCAAGCATTGTGAACTCTAGTGGAACGATTTAGGTAATCCTTCAATCCATAAATTATTTCATCCCTAACCAAATTAGTATCATCTTTTAAATCTACAATTAACAATCCTTCCCTTTTAAATTCTGACAACCTACTAAGAGCGTCTTGAGAATAACTCTTAAAAAAGGACTCTGTAACAAGTGAACTTGGAAAATTGGTAACAGGCATATTATAAGGATGATCCACAGAACTTTCCTCCCTTAGCAGGGTAGTGTATCAACATTTAAAGAACCAAACAAGTTCTCCTCTATCCGTTAAGATCTGTCACTGTTGCTATATCAGGAACCCACAGGCGTGTTCGTGGTAGTTGCTAAGGGCTGGCTACTAGTTCGAAAATACAGGGTAGCCCTTGATTGGGATTAGCAGTAATGCACATATTCAACTTGATTATAAATATTCCGTAATAATAAGTAGATAACTACTCATGACGTAACTTCTCAATATCGACGGAAAATTATTGCGCAATTCGGCGATTTGTGCTGCAATTAGCAAATGTCA
>JBNKNM010000390.1:0-3817 GCA_050293845.1 Pseudobacteriovorax sp.
CCGCAGTACGGTAAGTGAGAATCTACCGCAGTACGGTAAGTGAGAATCTACCGCAGTACGGTAAGTGAGAATCTGCCGCAGTACGGTAAGTGAGAATCTACCGCAGTACGGTAAGTGAGAATCTACCGCAGTACGGTAAGTGAGAATCTGCGAAAGGAATTTAATTGTTTAAAGATAGCTTTTCTCTGAGAGCGTCGACGAATGCATCGATTTCAGAACTGTTAAATTCAGCCTTTACCTCTTCGATAGCGCTGTACAAATACTTTGGTGAGTAGTGCTTTGACTTAGAAGCGCCCTTTCTTTCTGTCTGCGGTTTCTTTTCAACAATACTTAAGAGTCTTTGATAGGCTTCTGATATTGTGCCTGCAGCCGAATGATTTTTTGAAAAAATCAAACTAAGGACTCTTTTTGTTAGTTTAACACCCTTATCTTTTTCAATTATGGTTCGTATTTTTGAGCCATACTCATCATCTTCTAAACAAAGAGAAAGATTAAGCCTCTCCTTGACCCAACTCCTTTTTTTCCCGAGTTTACTCTCGATCTCTCTAGAGGAAACGCCTTTTGAGCTTAAGCGACCAACTGCCCAAGTTTCCGAATAAAAACTATCATTTCTTTTGAAAAAATTCATCAGAAACGCATCGTCCAACAACTCATCGGCTTCATCATCGTTAAATCTATCAAAGAAAACAGTCTTGACTACGCATGGTACAGTCGAGAACCGTTGAACAGATTGCGAGTCATTCATTTGATGAGACTCATTCAGTAAAGTCCTGACAACGGTTAATCGTGATCTTCCATCACTAACTACGATTTGGTCCTTTTGACTAGATACCATAACAACAATTGGAGTTCTGATGCCGTTATGGAAAATATCGTTCTTAAGGGCAAGAAATTCACTAGACCCTAAATAATCATGTCCCATCAGTCTTCCGACGTAATTATCCACTACTTTTCCATCAGAAGTTCTAATTTTTGAATCTATTAGAGATACAGGGATATCTAAGATCACATCCACTTCTTTTGGTAATTCAAACTCTTCTATAAACTGAGATACGACCAAAGCTCTGTTAGCGCTTTTAGAAATTTTATTAGCATTTTCATCTGAACTAAGGTCCACGTTTGCCTTTATTTTACTACCCATCGTTTCTCCTAATAAAATGTAGAATCGGCAAAGTCTGGATTCATAAAGTCTACAGTTTTCGGAATGTTCGGCATCTTTTGGGATTTACCAGTTCTCTTCTTCTTAAATGTTTTAAGTAAATTATCACCTAACCTCTTATAATCATCTAAAGCATTTGTATTGGAATGAAGATCGTTTCGATAAATAAGGGGAATCTGTTGAGATCTTGAGGACTTTACAGTTTGGCTTCGACGTATTTCACCTAAATAAGGATAATCGTTTTGTTTACACCATTCAATTATCATCTTTCTCATAGCTTTATTCACGGCATTTTTTTGATCAAAATCAGTAATAACAAAACCTAAGCATCGTAAACTCTTATTAATTTCTTGCATGCGTCCTGCAATCTCGAAAGTCATTTTTAAACCTTTGAAAGGATCTTCTTCAGCAGTAAGAGGACAAATAAAGTAGTTGGCCGCCATTAAAGAATTTTGAAACAAACTACTTTTTGAGGGCGGTGTATCGATCACCACAATATCATAACTTTCTACTGATGCTACTTTCTGAGTAGAAGACTTCCTTTCGAAAAGTCTAAATAAACCGGTATCTGATGTTACATCAGGAGCATTATCAAAATCTTCTTGATCTATACAAACCATATCTAGGTTTTCGAAATTTGTTCGGTATATGAGAGTGTCTAGAGTCACATTCGTACTATGGATACCATTAATGACTGTCTTACTTTCTAAACGAGCAAGGAGTCCAAGACGAGTAGGCTTGACTTCCTTTCCGTCGACCACAGTAGATCGAGGTGGTATAAAATAATCTGAAAAATTGCCTTGATCATCCATATCAACGCCAAGAGTTTTATTTCCCAGTGAAGCAAAATAAGCGGCTAGATTTACCGCTGTCGAAGTTTTTCCCACCCCACCCTTCCTATTCACTATGGCTATCTTGACCGTCATAGAGCATTTACCTCTCAAAAATCAATCGATATTAGAATAATATCTCTAAAAAAAAATAAATCCACAAAAATAGTGAAAACTGAAAGTTAATTAGATTAATAAATATACCATACATACATTGTATCCAGGAGAGCAATCGATACCAAACACGAAAAATTTGTCATATTAATGCTATTTCTAGGAATATTATTGAGAAAACTTTTTTTAAATAGGTGTTTTTACCCATATTTTAATTAAATTAATTAAATGTTTTATTTTGACTATTAGATGTATATTCGATTATTATTACATAAGTTAAATTCAACTAGACGAAACTAGTTCAGTAGGAAATTTTCTAATGTTTACAAAATATTCCGCAAAAAAAACTACCCCCTTTACATATGGAAAACTAAAAAATCAATTTGAAGTCACAAGAGATTTTTTTCTTCTACAAGGTTATAAAGACAATGATGCAGTCAACAAAGCATTAGAAATTGTAGAACAGAATAGTGGGTGTTTTTTAAGATCCTCAACAAAAGATATTGCTTCTATTCAATCGCTGATTCGAACAAACAAATACAGCATCCTGAAACTTACTCTTTACGGTTTGATCGTTCCAATTACTGCACAAGTTATTCTCGCGGCACTTTCAAAAACAGGTATAAACTCATATATGATGTGGGCAACTGCGATCGTGCTTGCACTAGCCACCGATTACATAGCTATTGAACACATTTCCAAAGTAAAAAGTCTTCAAACAGGAACAGAACAACTGAATTTAGCTATTGCCATATTTATTATCTTCGCAAACTTAGTCGGAGCCTTCCTGCTCTTCGAAAAAAAAATCAATCTCGATCAACTCTCTACTATTTCTTCTGAACGGAATGAGCTGAATCAAAACCTAGAAGACAGCCTACTCTTCATGACGAAGGTAAAAACAACTTACTTACTCAACAAGTGGCCCAAATCTACTATCGATAGAAGTCTTTGCGAAACAAATAGGACTCCTGAATGCGGTCCTATGTTCGCAAAACAATCGCGTCCTTTTGAAGCAAAATACCTAACGGCAAAACAACTATATGAACATAGAAAATCAGAGCTAGAAAATCTTCCGACTGCAGTACCGCAGGCTCAAGCAAAAACCGAATTATGGTGGCACTTCGGTTACTACATATTTATATGGCTACTACTTGGCAGCGTAATCAGAATGGAAAAATTGTCTCAGGCATAGTTGATCAACTTCTTATATGGATGCTGAAGTGGAAACTGAGAATACAAAAACAATTTTTACTAGCGTTGATATTCAAAAAGCTTTCGTGCTTTTACGAACGCATACATGCATACCCGAGCTAGCACTTTCAAGATTGCTGCTTATTTATCTACAAATGGCTTCGAATTTTAGAAAGGCTGGCGGTGGGTATGACCTTGGGCAAGTCTGGACAATTTCCAATAACAAACTCGCTGACCTCCTTGGCTTTTCTATATCAAATGCGAGTGGGACAAAGAATGTGTGGCATGGTTTCAATCTAGTTACACTGAATGGTGAAAACTTTGGGTCAATGTCATACGAAGAAGACGGAACCATACATAAGCATGGTAGCCCGTATGCGCACAAGGTTGCGCTATCAAAATCCCTCTTAAATTTCTTTCGAAAAGTGAAAGTCGGTGAAAATATCACAGAAGAAGATTTTGACTTTTTTCTTCCCCATGAAAATTACGCCCGCATGTGCTACCGGAAAAAGAAAAACAATGT
>JBNKNM010000391.1:0-3786 GCA_050293845.1 Pseudobacteriovorax sp.
GACTTTACCGCAACTCGAACAGGTAATGGACGTGTTGCGTGGATTCACATAGACCACCCTTGATCCATGTTTTTTACTGATTAAGTAAATCCATAAATTGCAAAGGCTGGGCCACCAAAGATTCGGATAATCCTTTCCATACCTGGATTAAAACCTTTCATTGAGCCATAGTCGTGGTCGGCAATAGTAATCCTAACTTTTGCTATGTGGCGCATTGCATAGAAAATCCATTTAGATGTTGGGTTATAAATGCATCATTCGGCAGGCAGTTGGAAATTCGATAAATCGGATAATGTCAACTCTGTTAAACAAGAAAAATTTGTTATCGTTTAGCAGATTGCTATACTTTTTAGTTTAACATTTGAGCAAACATCTAATTTATCCAATTTATCGAATTTCCAACTAATGGAATGGATCACATTAGCCCTAGAAATAGATTTGAATAAGAAACAGCAACGGTTCTTGATAGGAATTTCTAGATAGAGCAGCAAATAACGTAAATAATAGGCTTGATGAGGAAGAGATGTAGGATTTGAGATAGACTCCAAAAGAGCACTTTTTAGCACTCGCAACATATCTATGTTTACTGGAGGCTATCATGTCAATCTAGTTATTTACCAGATAAATGTAGTAGAGCTTAGTATATGAAGCACTTAGTTACATACTATTAATTGGTTCGTTGCCAACTGCAACGAACCACCGCAATTCGTATTACCCCATGAGATACCCTTAATTTGGACACGAACGCTGTCTGTGTCGTATGTTCCACAGATCTGATCAGCTAATTCGGCGAGCAACTCAGTATACTGATAATTAGTTACACTGGATGTCTCAGTACATTCAGTTGGTGTAAAATCATTAAAACGGCCATTCCAATGTTTCTTAATACAATCTAAAGCCTTTGCTTTGGCGCGACTACGACATCTGTTAGGTACAAATCTTCCACATCCTGCGCGAGCACTAAATTTACCGATAGTGATCGGTTCGTAACCGCCATGATTAGGCACAATCTGATAGGCTGCGCTACAACTTCTTCTGATATTAGCAGAAGCATGAGCGGCAGCCAAAACTCCAAAAGCCACAAGAACACCTTTGATTGAGAAATACATCAGAGATTTCCTTTAAAATATGTTTAATTTGTATTCTAAAATCTAAAAGGAAGGTAGCAGAAAATTTTACGTTTGCAACAGCTAAATTACAATAGTGTTCACTGGATAGCTCTCACAGAACACATAGTTCTAGTGATATTTACCATTATATTGGTTCCTATATGGTTTATAGAATCTGCGGCCTTTGGAAAGTATTCTACGATATTTGTTCAAAATTTGATCATCTTTTAAAATCTGTGAAGCTATAGATATGTCCTTAATAGAATTTAATTTTTCTTCACATCAAACAACGGTTCCGTCGCAAAGTCATAGACCGATAAAGCAAAGGTATTACCCTATGCGAGGATTTGGAGAATTTCATTCTGCAGCAATGATCTGCAGAGGCTTCGAAGAAATTAGGAATTTCTTCTTACCGAAGTATAAAAACTCCTTCTCACTTAAAGAAAGACGTAGGATACTTGCGTCTAAATTGTTCAGTTTCAAAAAAATGATCGCTGTTTTTTAGGAACTGAGAAGTGCGCTTCTTTTTGTCTTTAATTCAAGAACGAAAATTGACGGAACCCCTTTTTTAGGAACTGAGAAGTGCGCTTCTTTTTGTCTTTAATTCAAGAACGAAAATTGACGGAACCCATAGGGGAGCTTGCCAGTAAAACGATGACTCATGGCCACACCATTGGCGATCGTGAGGCTGTAAAGTTTCGCTCTGAACTCTTGAGTTGTTTTCGGAGGCAACGTAGTACTATTCCAATCTATCAGATTTTAAGTCATTTTTGGCCATGCTATAGGATTAGTGCGTCCTAAGTTGATCAAAAACCTTCCTCATCCCAAATTTGACTTAAATTTTCAAATAATCCGCAGAGTATGTGATGTAATATCAGGGCAAAGCCGAATCTTGGAAGAACATTGTCACCTTTAAGAGCAATAATTGTAGTTTTTATATTATGTTTCGCCATTCCTTCTAAGTTATTCAAAATAAGGTCTACTCTAGCACCTGCGACGAATTCGGGAATTTGATTGGAAAATCAGTAGCCGAAGATAACTTAAGTTTGGAAATGATAGGCTCTGTTATTTCCAGCATTTAGCTCTTATCAAAAAATTCTTCTCTATCGATGCGCATTACCCAGCAATCGTCTTCCCCAAGATTTTGTCGCATAACTTTTCTAAATCCGATACGTTGGTAAAATCGGATTGCAGCCTCATTACTTGCTAAAGGGTCGATTAGAACAGCAATGACATTATTATCCTTAAAACATCTCTCCAGAGCTAAATTCATCATTTGTGAACCGTACCCCTTACCAAGATCACTTTCTTCTCCTATCCAAATATCAATGGCTCTAAGGTTAGGTTCAACATTTCCCCAGTAGTGTGTTTCTTCTTTTTCAGGGTCAATAATTTGCATCACCCCAATAGCGCGACCTTCTACTTCAGAAATTAAGAACTCTCGCCAATCAACGTTTCTAGGGAGCTCATATTCCCAGTCAATACTATCATCCTGACCTCCCGCTTCCATCACATGCATTTTGGTATCCCAGTACTGCAAGATCTTTAAGTCACAAATTGTTGCTGCGCGTAGTTTCATCAAATTCCTTTAGTTTGCTGATAATCGCCTTGAATCCGTATCGCCTCATAAGGGTTTGGCCTTTTTAGAAATCTAGGTTTGCGATATCTAGTCTTTCACCCCCTTCTTGACCTGCGATACATGACCCTTTCTTCCCTCTTGGACTTAATTTCTTCTCCCCTAAGATGTGACATTGGCCAGTTCGCTGTAAAAAAGTGCCATTTAGGATTTTAGCAAATTTGCGATAGTACAAAAAAGAGGTAAAAACTGAAAATGAGCACACCATGGACACTCCTGTCACAGAAATTCAAAACATTGGTCATTTAGGAAATATCGCTGCAATCTTTAAAAAATACAAGATTATCGAGAAAATCGATAACCTCCTACCCAAGTCTAGCAACAACAAGACTATCACTCACGGTCAGGCGATCCTAGCTATGGTGCTCCAGGGCCTGGGGTTTTCTAGTCAAAGGCTCTACCTTTCTTCTGATTTTTTTTCTCACGTAGCCCTCAAAGAATTGTTAGGACCTGACGTCAAGCCAGAATATTTTAACTCGGCAGTTCTTGGTAGAACTCTCGATGTGTTTTTCAATCACCACTCAAACTTGCTTTTTCCCTCGATATCGGCATCAATCAGCTCATTTGCTAGCCCGCAGTCATAATGCTGCCTAAAGCAGCCAAGAAACTCTTCACGTGTTACGAGTAATGGAGCCATATTATTAAGCTTGGGGTCGGCGCGATAGCCTGAACTAACCCAAGGCCCTCTAACAATATCTCCGTTGGTAAGTGTAACAGGATAATTGCCTTCTTCTGGCTTTTTGCCTTCTACGCACTTATAAGCATCAATAAGGGCTGTAGCGAAGGCGTTTGGATCAAATTTTTTAAGATATTTTTCGTGGGCTATACAATATTCCATAGATCCTAAATCGTATTCTGTACCTTTTATTGGCTCGCTTTTACTTGCTAATGAGTTAATTCTCCATTGTCTAAATGGTTCCGTTGTCAAATCCTCATAGTCACTTTCTACAATTTCAGGATGATCAAGAAAAGATCCCGCGCAGACAAACCTCAAGCTTTCAGCAAATGATTCTGACATTTCCCAGGTTGTATGGCTATTTC
>JBNKNM010000392.1:0-3780 GCA_050293845.1 Pseudobacteriovorax sp.
AGATAAAAAGCATATTTTGATTTGTGATGACGACCTTGATATGCTTGAGTTCATCGCCGACTTTATCAAAGAGTTTTGTGAAGTCGATATCACATTTGCACATAATGGCGAAGAAGCATTAAGTTGCTTAGAGCACAACTGCTTTGACGCTATCATCACCGATCTTAAAATGCCTAAGCTTAATGGAATGCAGCTCATCCGTAAAATCAAGACTGACCGCAATCATCAATTTACTCCACTTTACATCCTCAGCGGGGAAGTAGATAGATTAATTACAAAATATGCTGAAAAAAACCTAGTAAAAGTGTTGGTTAAACCTTTTGACCCTGAACAGTTAATCACTTATATGGAGAATGATGTTTTCGCAAATGGTAGTATACCTAACTATCATGGAGAGGTGGTCCGTTGCTTTATTGACTCATGCTCCGATGTACTTCAAGGCAACTTCAGCATTTATAGAACTGGCTCACTTACTTTGACTAAAGATACATGGCAACTCGATTGTTACACTAGCTATCTTGGTATCCTAGGAGCTGGCATTCGAGGAAATTTAGTCATTAGTTGCGATACAATCTTTTTAGATGATCTTTTATACTCATTATTTGGGGGAGACACCTCCATGATTGACTCAGACTCTATTTCCTACTTAGGGGAACTGACCAATCAATTAGGGGGGCGATTTGTCAGTAAGCTCCATAGCATCTCATTGTTATCCCAGATCACGCTTCCCAACACCTATCAGGCTAAAACCAAAGAGGAAATCACTTGGTTAACAAAGGCACAAGGCATCCAGCTATCCATAAAATCAGGTAACGGAAATTGTATCATCTCACTATTTATGGAAGGGATAGACGTAAACAAGATCAAAAGAGCCGAGAATGCAGCTCTGGAAACTGGGGTATTTTTCTAGCGTTTAGGACCATCGTGCTCAAAGTAAAAGCCTCGCCACTCAACGCGAATGCGCTTGGTGTCCATATTTTGCTTCACTACCTCTAACTGCATTTCCTCAGCTTTTTTTACCTCCCATTGCTTTGCTTCCTTTTTTGAAGAAAAAGGCTTCGTTAGTTTCCAGTTGCGTGGATTTTTATATAGTCTTTCGATTTCCCACTGTGTAGTCTCGATATCTGGGGTAATACCTATCCGTGCTGCCATGATTTATCCTAGCTATGCCTTAAAAAAAACATGCCACCAGTAAATCCAGCGGCATTAGAAAAAAATGTAAAAATCAACCTTAACTGGCCTGAACAAAGTATGATAAGCCTCCTACTAAATAATTTTTAGGGCAAATCATAAACTTCCACTGACAAAAGTCTAATTCCATTGCCTAATAATAGCAAAGAAAATAGCAACCCAACGCAAATACTTCCTTCTTTTTCGTAATTTCCTTTATGCTATAATAGAAAACATTCAAGATAATTGGTCAGGAATAAAATGGTACAGATGAAGAGAAGCATTTTAATTATATTCATTCTAACTCAAGCGCTAGAAGCATCTGCCAAAAAGCACCTTTGCCTGAAACCCAATCAAAGTATGCATTCACTTATTTACCTTCATGGCTTAGATGCCACCCATCTTTCTAATCAAGAAAAATTAAATAGGAAAATGTTAAAAAAGCTATCCACTGATTTACAGATTACCATTGTCGCACCAAGAGCTCGCACCCTTTGCCAAAACAAGTTATGCTGGCTTCACGGAACTGCAGCTAATAGGGCAAAAGAATGGCGTTACATCAAGCAATCCCTCCAAAATTGCTCCCCAAAGCAAGAGGCTGACTATATTCTCGGGTTCTCTAATGGAGGGTATTTAGCCGGTAAGTTAGCTCTTGACTGCATACTTAGTCAAAATGCACGTACCTATATCGTTGGTGCTACAATATCAGAAGAATATATTAAAACAAAAGGACGAGCGAAATGCCGCCATCCCCTTGTTTTTCACATGGGAAAACATGATCAAATATATAAGCGGGCGAACCGGGCCTTTCGAAGTCTCCTGAAAAACGGATACCCCGTATTCTGGAGAGAATTCGAAGGGAGGCACGAGCTTAAGTATTCTGAATTGATTCGGATGTTTACAAAAAAATTTTAATCAGAAACCAGATAAGCCTCTACGGCACGCGCATCTTCCCCTTTTGGCCAAGGGTCTACAATGCTGTGACTGCCTATTGTTGTTGCCTGATTAATGTCATCTTCGGTAAGGTTTAGAATGTTGATGCCACCATTAGCTGCATCGTGACATTGTAAGCACTGAGCGCTAAAAATTTTCTCGCCACGTTCTGCTAAAGATAACTGGCCTGTGCTTTCCCCCTGCTTCTGACTATTATTACTATTATTTACAGGAGCTTGATTTTCTAAATTCCCTGTTCGGGATGTGGACCGTTGTTTGTACTGTGTTGCAGCTGGAGGTTCTACACTGCACCCAATACTCGTTAACCCGCAGATTACAAGCATACTAAAGATCCCTCGCATGATACCCTCTTCTTTCTCCATTAGATGGATAAACAAGCTCTTATTAACTATTTATCATTTCCCCAAAATCAAATAGTTATGAGCAAGCTATAGCAAGCTATGCTTCATTATCGACATTTTCTTAAAAAAGTTGATTGTTTTTTTGCTTTTCTAAAAATTCCTAGTTTTTTCTAATGTTTCAAGGCGCCAGGGGCGCCTATAAAATAATCTATGGGAGGCATTATGGTTAAATCGCAGCGCCCTGTTCCACAGCCTGGGTGTCATCAGACTTTACTATGGATCGTGAAGATATTATGCTGCAGAACCCTGTCTCCCTTACCTACGGCTAAATACGCTTTGCTAGTAACCTAGATGAACTATGTGAGGTACTAGATCTAGTAGGTCTGGTGCTGTCATAAAGCAAGTCTGGAATTGATGAGCTGGGTGGCATTAGCACTTTCCAAATACATCACAGGTTGTAATCCTAGTAAAAGAGCTAGAGGATGGCGTGAGAAGAGCGAAATTATGGGATTAACCATTGCTTCCAGCTAGGCTGAGGCAATAGGTACCTTTTATAAAGGTACATCCCCACGTCTTGTTCGTACCAAGGTATCTTTAACCCCGAAAAATAGATCTTGGCGCGGATATCTCGGGGAATACTGGTAATAAAAACTGCATACGCTGTTTTCCTCCGATTATGACAGACCGTAAAGACTTGCATTTGGATACGGTCTTTCTCAGACTCACGATAGCACTTGTAGCCGCTATATTGTTTTTGATAACGCTGGAAAGCATCATCATGGGCAAGTTTTGTAATGTCACTTACCCGATCTTTTCCTTGCTGCTTTTTCGAACATTTTGCTATCGGCTCTTGACTCTTGGCGAGAGTGACATCGCATACTACATAATAACTTGGGCTTGCCCATGCTGCAGAAGATAGAACTATACTGGAAAAGGTCAAAAAAGCTAGCAGCATACAACTCTCATCTTAATTATATTACCCAGGGCCCATAAACCGAGATCCCAAATGGCTTTTGAATACACGATCCCTACTTATATCGGATAATTATCATTTTCTTCTTTAATCCATGATCTAAATTTATCAACTAACTCCCGGCAGAATCCACAAGAGTTCTAGCATCATACTTTTTTAGTATAACACAGGGCTTTCTTTGTTTCAGTTATGTTATTAATAATATTCGATTTTATGACTTTAAAGAACAGGCTGTTCCTTAAGCATATAACTCTCAGAACACTTGGTTCTGTAAGCCTAGACTTTTTTAGGCAACTTATCTACTTTGGCTTCAGTAACAAACAAAGGGAGATACTCATGAAA
>JBNKNM010000393.1:0-3780 GCA_050293845.1 Pseudobacteriovorax sp.
ACAAGATGCGGCCACACCAAGGAATTTGTGGTCAAATTCCTGGTCAGGCTGTGCTAGCCAACAGCAAAATTCTGGATTTTGAGAATATGCTAATACGAAAAACTAAAACGCTCGGTGGCTTAATAACAAATTTTCAAATCGCAGCTTAAATCGCCATCACAGCCTGAAGAAAGCCCACTGCTACAAGAAAAAACCCATTAATTTTCAATAGTCTCAGTTGTGACATTATTTAGTACTCTTTCATTTGCGCTAATATGCGTGAATAACGTTACATTGACCAGTTAATTTCAATTCAAATTATGTCATAATGTAACAGTAATATAACTTACGTAGAGGAATTTCCAGAGTCATTTTACCTATCCTCTGTTGCATTGAGAATGAGCGAAACAGGCTAGAATCATGGGGTAAATGTAGTTATAATTTTGGCTTTCGTAACTAAAATTCTAGCTACAAAAATTATAAGGAGCAAAGGTGGCGAAAGAAATTGAAAAGAAATATTTAGTAAAAAAATCACAGCTGCCTACATTTCAAACGGGCGAAAACATTGTCCAAGGTTACATCCCAACTATAGGAAAAACAGCAGTACGGATTAGAATTAAAGGGGACAAGGCATATTTGACGATCAAGGGTGAAAACAAAGGAGCTGTGAGAAGTGAATATGAGTATGATATTCCCTTAAGCGATGCTGAAGAAATGATTCGCGATCTGTGTGGCAATAAGCTTGTGGAAAAAACCCGATTTGAATACATGTTTAAGGGTAAAATATGGGAAATCGATTTTTTTTAAGGATTAAATCATGGATTAATCATAGCTGAAATTGAATTAGATGATGAACAGGAAAGTTTTGAAAAGCCCGCTTGGATTGATCAAGAAGTTACTGATGATTATCGTTATTTAAATTCTAATCTAATTGAAAATCCTTTCTGTCATTGGAAATAGATTGTAGACACATCGCCAGATTTAGCCTTTAGCTGAATTAATTTTGACCTAATATGACACAGCCCTCAATAAAAAGGGTTACCCTGTTTTGATATAATAAATGTTCCACCAAATTATTTATCGAAACAGAAGAAAGTTATACACTATGAATCTTAACCAAAAAAAGGTCTCATCAGGTATGGTCTTGGATTTAAAGGTTTCTGGACAGACCATAAGACGATCAGGGGATATGAGACTATGCACATGATTAGGAAGGGACAGGTAGCGCTATCTCATGTATCTCATATGGAGCAAGTTAAATTTATTGAAGAGATCTTCGGGATCGCAGCATAAACAGCTGGTTTATGTGAACTTTCATCGTCGTTGTCCATCAGTTGCACTAAAGCCCAAAAACTCTCAAAAGCATATTCTTCTTTGGTCACAGCTTCACTCTTGGAATATTTTTCCTAGCAATAAGGGATATAATAAGAAAAAAAGACGATAACGACCGCTGTAAAACTTATTCCTACTCTAATTTTTCTAATAATCATACCTGCAACTAATATTATAGGTGCACCATTGCTTATTTCTTCTGATAAAAATAAATTTCAGATTCCCCTCAATCAATTTGAAGTTGAAATCGAGTGGTATCAAGAAGAATCTGTTCCACTATATATAGCTATTTCGCAAGATTCCTTAATATGGAGAAAAGTTGATAGTGGTAGTAGATTACCACAGCTCATGCTTTCCATTCATATTGATGATCCTAGTAATGTTCACCTTACCTATCAAAATAAATCATATATACCTGAAATAAAGAAGGATAAAGGAAGGGATAAATTAAACGACAACTGAAAATCTAAATAAAAATAATACCCTAATGGGGAAACCACCCGATGTGCTTTTAGCTCTAACTAAAAAGATTTGCAATTATAACTTGTAGTAATCTCATTCAACCATTTATCTGTCTTACTATTTTAGGTTCATATTTTGCAACAGTTGACTTATGCCAATGGGAATTTCAAATATGACTACAAAGATAAGATCGACGGTCTAATATAGGATTCATGTTACAGCTAAGTGAAAATGATTAGTTATAGTTAAGAATTAAGGATGAGGATTATGTTGTTTAGGCTACTCATAGTTTTGTGTTTTGGTGTTCTAGGGGCATTGTCATCTTCTGCAAAATCGCTACATGGGAGTGCAAGGCATCATTGTAACAAGAGAAAAATTGAACTAACTAGCGGCCGATACGCTATAGTCCCTCGTCTGAGTGGACAAGCTTTAGAAGTAGATCATGCAAGTATGATAAATGGCGCAAAAATTCGACAAGGCCCATACAACCATAGTCTTCATCAACAGTTTGATGTTACTTATCTCGGGCGAGGTCGCTATAGTATTAGACCGGCCCATAGTGAAAAATCTCTATCGATTAGGGATTGGTATCATGCCGTTCGTCAAGGTGTTTTTAAAGGAAGTAGTAATCAATTGTGGGAAGTGCAAGCAGTTGGGTGTAATGATGTCATTATAAAATCTAGCTTTAATCATAAAGTTTTGGAAGTTTCAAGATCGGGAAGGGTAAACGGAAACTATCTGAGACAAGCTGTCTACACAGGCAGAATCAGACAGCATTTCAGATTTATTCAAGCTCGTGATATGTATGACGAATCGCAAAATCTTACGCTAGTATGGTCTGATGAATTTAACTATCGTGGACTGCCTCGGGAAGATTATTGGGGATATGAAGAAGGTATGGTACGCAACAGTGAAGCGCAGTATTATACGGTAGAACGTGGAGAAAATGCTTGGGTCGAAGATGGTGTTTTAACCATTACGGCCCTCCGCGAACCTTATGGAGGTGCGGCATATACCTCTGCTAGTATTAATACCGCTGGAAAATACGATTGGACCTATGGTCGATTCGAAATGAGAGCAAAAATTGATGTGCGAGATGGACTCTGGCCTGCTTTCTGGATGCTCGGTTATGGAAAATGGCCCGAAAATGGTGAAATTGATATCATGGAGTATTACCAGAAAAAAATACTGGCTAATGTAGCTTGGAAAGCCAATAATTCTGATCCTTGGTCTGCACAATGGGATTCTGCGACCCGGTCATTAGAATCATTGCGAAGGATATATCCAAATTGGGAGAATGAATTTCATGTTTGGACTATGGATTGGGATACCAGTTCTGTTCGACTTTTTGTCGATGGTGCTCTGTTAAACGAAGCATATTTAACAGATATTATAAATCCAGATGGCAGCAATCCCTTTTTGGACAAACCACTATATCTCTTAATAAATCTTGCCATTGGCGGTACTCAAGGGGGAAATCCTGAAGGAACGGCCTTTCCTGCTAAGTATGAAGTGGATTATATCAGAGTCTTTCAATAGCCTACTGGGGTCTACGAAGCTGGCTTGTTGTAAAAATTTTTAAACAAAAACACATTATTCCCTTTGTAGTCCAAAAAGGCTTTGACCGCTAACAAAACCCAACTACTCATTATTTTTATCGCGGAAGGGTGGGGTAGGCCTTACTATTCCTTCGTACCACCGGATGGTCAAGTCTTGGTGCAAGGAGGCTAGGCTCAAGGGAAACTATGGAAGTCACACTCTTCGCAAGACTATTAGGTACCATCAGCGGATGACACTTAAGACACTTAAAACTGAGCTGCCAATTTTGATGACTGCATTTAACCATACCTCGCAAAAGCAGACTCTTTCTTATCTTGGGATTCAGGAGAAGGAAGTTCATTTGGCGTTCATGAATTCTTTTTAAATATAGATAATTCGAATAGCTGGTTAAGATATAGGCAATTGATTTAGATAATTTGAATATAAAACGAGCCCGAAAGGCATTTT
>JBNKNM010000394.1:0-3778 GCA_050293845.1 Pseudobacteriovorax sp.
TTGCTAGTGGTCTGGTCAACTAGTCTCCCTTGCGAGTCACCTCACAAGCCCCCTCCTTTAGGTGGGGGTAATTGACGATGGCTCCTCTAATTAATTGCAAATTATGCAGGATAGTACTTTTTTTCAAGAGCTATAACGCAGATAATAAAAGCAGTTTACTTTACAGCCGGGGTCAGAAGACATTGTTAGGGATAATACAATCAGTCTAGTAGAACATGGGTCATTTTTCACATGCAAGTTACAATAAGGAGATTCTGGTGGGATCGGATGAACTTCAAAGTGCGGTACTAGAATACTTAACTCACGTAGCATCCCTTTGTGGGCAAGGGGTTCTTAGAAACTATAGTGAGATTGTTGAAACATTGGAAGAACTTGATCTTGGAGAACCATGGTCTCTTACTAAGGTACAGCGATATGCTCTACGGTTGTTGTTTCGTATGGATTCTACCGTTAAGCAGCTAGACAATGCTTTGGCTACCCCATCCGATGAAATCACTAGGAAATTGAAACAAGATTGGGAATCTCTCCCTCATAAATTGGTTGAGCAATATTTTTACCTGGTCAAGCAGGTGGCTGCGACCTATCATCAGTCTACTGAAATCGATAATGAAGAGCGCTTCAACGACCTCATGAGTGCGGGGCACGAAGCTTTAACTGTAGCAGCAGAAAAGTATTTCAGAAATCCTAGGGGAGAGTTCAAGTCATTTGCCTGGGAAAGCATGAAAATCAAAGTTCAGGAAGAGCAAACGCATCATCATCCAGTGCCTTATAAAGTCAGAAAAAAGATAAAAAATTTGCAGAGCCTTAGGGAAGAACTGGCATTCCAGCATCGCAGCCCCACTCATGCTGAAATTATTGAACATCTTAACATTGACCCCCATGAAGTGGCAGAGTTGCTACAATTAGAGGCGGTTTGGGGGAATGGACTTGATTTTGAGAAGGACGTGGAAATAGACGAAATCGAGGAAGCTGATAGCCAACCGGACTCATTGGCTATTTTGTTGCAAATAGAGAATCAATCCATAGTCCAACAGGCTATCGATAGTTTGGATATCAGGGAAAAACAGATCATTCAAGACATCTATTTTGGTGAGAAAAAAATCAGTGAAGTTGCTAATAATATGGAAATTTCTATGAGTGTTGGGAAGAAGCTTCACAAAAGGGCCTTGCAAAAAATGCTCGATTATGTAGATGAGCTAAAGTAGGGTGTCCGGTCAAGATTTTACAAGGGAACCCACCTTTACGGTGGGTGCTGATCTCTGTTATTTTAGGCTCCCGGTACCCATAGGCAACGGGCTTGCGCACCATATCAGGATACAGCTCCCTAGAAAATAATTGTCGGTTCTCCTGCATCAATCTGGAAACGACCGACCACCCCAGACCATCTTACCACAGCACCGCGGTAAATCATTAATTACGGTAAAATTATTTCAAATTCATGGGAAAAAATAGAACTCAGTTGGGTTCCATTATTAGCAAACTGAATATAAATAGTATGAGTTCCCTCTTGGTCGAAAGTAAAGGCAACCGTTGATATCAGTTTTTGCCATTCGCTTCCGGCAAAGTTTTGGTTGGTCGATATCCGAAATTCATTAGCATTTTTCGGTGGATTTACTAAAAAGCTAACATCTAAGTTATCAAGAGTAGAAACAGGAAAAATACCACGATTCGTTTCATGGCTAAGAATGATTTTAGGTAATGGTTTATCCTCAGAGCCTGATGCATTGAGAAGGCTAATGAAACCGGTCTGATAATCTTGGTAGTTAAACTCCAGTCGATGGATACCCTCAGGAACTCCTTCTAAAGTATAGGTACCGCTTTCGTCAGTGCGAGCGAAAAGGTGAGTTCCAGGTATATCTACGGCGATATCCTCATCTGACGAGCTACCGTTTAGCATAGCAGAACCACTTAGGGATCTTAATGGTAAAAGGTGTACGTCTTTGATTAAAGCCCCTTGTTGAGGAGAAACGGTAATACCGTTGATGCGCCGTCCGATAGGGTTCCCCGAGCTATCTTGTGAAAAAACCAGAATATCATGAACTCCTTCAGGAACTTGCTTAAAAAGAAATATTTTTTTAGCAGCGTTATAGAGAAGTGGCATGGTTTCGCGATAGCCTATAACGTACCCCTCCAATGTATCTGTTCTCGTATCTTCCTCAAAAGTCACTATAACTGTCGAGCCTGCCAGACTGGAGTCGCCATCTCCCACACCGATTTCGCGTTGCTGAGGTGCTGGGTCCGAAGGTTCAGGTTCTCCTGCCTTTGAACAACAGTTTAGGCCTAGTATTAGCATTAAGGGTAAGATTCTTGCCATTATGATAACTCCTTCACACGTAATCCTTCATCGGTAAAACCCAAAGAAATCTTAAGTTATCAAGGAATAAAGAAGGGTTAGCAGTGCATAAGTTTGATTTTTCAACTGGGTTTGCCCTCCGGTTGAATCAGCAATCCACTTTTTTGGATGTTATCACCTGAGAAGCTTTCTTACTCTGGCCATGGATCTGATATGTCGAAATATTTTCTTGCAAAGGGTATACATTCCCTTTATTTCTTTTTATAGTTATCTAAGTTGTTAACATTGTGAACGTAAGAGCCGCTATTTATACCAAATGGCAACAATCTGGTTATTGGCTTATTAGGGTTGTTATGGTAGATCAGGCCTTTTCAGCCTATAGCTTTAAAAGCAGGTGAGTAATGGAACGAATAACGCTGTCTGAGTATTTGCGTCAGGCTATCAATGGGTATTTAAAAAAGAAAAGCCATAGTTTGATAACTCTTTCAGATAAGTCTGGTATTCATTACAATACTCTAGCTCGTATTCTCAAAGGAAGGGTCGAGCATCCTAGTATGGAAACAGCTCTGGGTATATTAAAAATTTGTGAATCAAGGCCAAAAATTGGTTCGACTCTTGCGCGTTTTTTTCCTGATTATAATGTCGTGCTTGATATAACGCCAGAAATCCCAAAATCACTAGAGACTTCCTTTGAGCCCACCCATGTCTTTTCGGATTCTATGTGTGTACGACTGTTGTTTGCCATTGCCTGCGGTCATACTAGCCTTGTTGATGAGTTGCGAAAAGAGTTTGGGGAGGTGGGTGTAAGCTGTTTAAATCGGCTTGTGACAGCAGGAATAGTTGTTTCTGATCAGGAGGAATTATCTATTAATCAAGAAGTTGTGGATGCTTTAGATGGTCAGACATCTCTCCAATTGCTGCGGCACTCGGTGGAGCTGATCCTTAAGTATAAGCAGGAAGCACTGATAAATTTCGAAGTAAGGGGACTCAGCGATACTGGCTTAGATCTCGTTAACCAACACCTTTATGAAGCCAATGAGAAAATCAAAAAAGTTCTTGGCAATAAATCTTTTAGAGGCAATAACCCTGTGCTTATGACAACCATCTGTGGAGTCGTAGATGAACCGCGGGGGGAGACTGCGACACGCTGGTTAATGTAGCGAAAGCTCTTGCCTCCCTACAGTCGCATCCTTTTGAAAAGGAACTCCGGTAGCAATTTAATGCAGAGCATAATCCAACGCCAAAATTTTGGTGTATAGAGAACATCTTTACCCTTAGCCATAGCCATCACGACGTCTTGTGCCACCCTATCAGGGCTGGCAAATAGAAAATTCTTATCAAGGTGATCTGTCATGGCGGTGCTGACAAAACCGGGAAGGACAGTTAAAACTTGAACTCCGGCTCTGTGGAGGCGGTTTCTCAGCCCCGACGAAAACGTCGTTAAAACGGCTTTTGATGTGCCACAAACGTAATTGCTCCGCCGCC
>JBNKNM010000395.1:0-3770 GCA_050293845.1 Pseudobacteriovorax sp.
CACATAAAAAAAACGCCACTTTCGCGCAAAAAAACCTATGCGCCGCATTTTCCGGCTAATGCCTGAATACTTATGCAAGTGCCGCAAAACCCAGGCAATAACGGAATGTCCATTTCCCGTTTATTAGACTAGCCCCCATGAATAGGGCGTTTCAGACACACGACTATTTTTGCAATAACCGCACGTGCCCTTTTTTAGAGTGATCAGATTGACAATAATGTCTGCACCGCAGAATATGACTGGCATTGAGCCGAATACGACCAGAAACCTATTCTGACTATGCGGCGTCGGAAAAAACCGCAGTAGCGGCATATGAAACTGTTAATTTTCAAGGGCGGTATAGGCCGTCATATTTATGAAAAAATTAAGACCTCCAACGTATGATGCATTGAAGCAAGGTCGGACTCATGGATTTGGACTTTTACTTGATGCGGTAAGATATGAACCTCATAAGCTCAAGGCGATTATTCAAGATAACCCGGAAATAGTTTATGAGACATGTTGGGCTGGAGAAAATGTTCTCCACTGGTTAGCAGTAGAAAATAAATACGACGAGGTTAAGCTCCTCAGGAAGTTAGGCTCACCGATTCCGAGATATGCACTGATACATGCAGTCGAGATGAGAAATATGGAAACGGTAATAGCACTACTAGAGTTAGGCGCTGAAGTCATTCCAGAAGAGATAGATCGAGCGGTAAAGTGTACTTCTTATGATGAGAGTAAACGTAAGACAAGAGTTCTTAAGAGCTATTTTAAACAATTTGGCTATGAAATTTAAAAAGGCATTGTTGGTCGGCCCGCCAAACCGCTTCGCGGCGGACTCCGTTCAGTCGCCAATACTGTAGACGTTAGATGCTCAAGTTACCCTGAGAGAAAGCATGAAAATAGAAATAGTAAATTTTGTAGAGGGTGCTAGGAATGCTGATGGTATAGCGGTTGTTATTGATGTTTTTCGGGCTTTTTCTGTGGCGTGTTATTGCTATAGCAAGGGTGTTTCTAAAATATATCCTGTAGGTGATGTCGAAGACGCATATAACTTGGTGAAAAATATTGATAATGGGATTCTGATTGGTGAAAGGAAAGGTAAGAAGTTACCTGGCTTTGACTATGGAAACTCTCCAACAGAAATTATAGCTGCGAACCTATTAGGTAAGACAGTTGTCCATACCACGCACGCGGGTACCCAAGGAATAGTTAATGCATTAAATGCGGATGAAGTTCTCACGGGAGCATTCGTAAACGCAAAGGCTACAGCTAAATACATTAAAGATAGAAACCCTGCTAAAGTAACACTGGTTAAAATGGGGCTTGAGGCTAAAAACCAATCTGATGAAGATGACCTGTGTGCAGAATATTTTAAAAAGTTGTTAAAGAACCAACCGTTTGATGAGACCACTATTGTTGAGACTTTACGTAAATCACCCTACTCACAACGATTTTTTGACCCAAGTAAACCGTGGTGCCCATCATCAGATTTTGATTTATGTTTAGATGTTAATAGGTTCAGCTTTGCATTACGATCTATTCGTGATGAGACAGGGAACTTAAATCTTGAAAAAGTAAATGTAGAAATGGGATGAAAAAATCGGTAATGACCAACTGCAGCTTTCTCAATATTCAACTGCGTAATGCCTCTAACAAAAGTTTCAGTTTCGATCGGCTACGCTCCACCGGACGTAGCAAGCTGCGCCGGTTATCTAAGCGTTAGGCACAAAAAGTGAGACGACCAACTATTAATTTATCTCAATGGAAGTTATCTGTTGATATAGAAGAAACTAGAGCGATTCAAAATCAAGCTGGGCTTCCTGCCTATCAGTGCAAATGCAAAGATTGTGAGTCGTGGCGATCTTATTATGAAAAAAATATACCAGAGGATTTCATAAATTCATTGCGCCGTATTGGAGTTGATCTAGATAATCCGTCAGATTGTTACGGGCCGAAAAATAGTCTACGAGTTATTTTCCATTTCGTGGGAATTATACAAGAAGGTCCCGGTTCAAAGATTTATGATGAAACGTTAGACCAAAACATAATGAACTACGTCCCTATTCGGAACGAACCGTGGTTATCTTTAATGGTGTTGCCAGTTCGCGATTCTTTTGAACAAGGCCCAAAAAAATCGGATGGCACGAATGAAGAAGTTGTTTGTATTGATATAAGACTTAACTTAGATAAAGATGGCGATTATGCTTAACAAAGGCATCGTAGGGACTCCTTACACGTCGCTTTAGCGTATAGACAACCAACTACAAAGTCGCCCCATATGGCGGCGTTATTAGCAGGGATTATGATTGAGCCAAGGAAGTTTAGAAAACTAAAGCTAAAAGAACTACTACCGAAAAGGGAAATCGATTTTACCTTCGGTATGGAATACTTAGGGAAGATCTGGTTCGGCGAAACTTTTGTATTCAGCCATGCGCTGAAACTATTCTCAAACCCATTAGCGGTGAAATCGATTGCAATTACCGTTGATGATTTAGAGGTTTCAGAGCTACAGAGGTTGTGTGTTCTACTAGATATTGATCTAACCATAATTAATAGCAGAGATTCAGTAGAAAAGTACATTGGTGCTATCCACCAAATTGATGAGTTCGTAGAAGATAGAAAAACATTTAATGTTTTTTCAGGGGATGGCCAATATGAGCTTGGATTCACGATTTTGAATGAGGGAAAACTCATTTACTTTACAGCGGAAACTATTGACGTATCTTATAACAAACACATGTTGCGCTAGCCCGCTTAAACCCGATAGAGCGGAGTGTGCTGGATTCAAAAACTCGCAACAAAGTATGGGAGTTATCTATCATGAAATGTTTTCTGTTAACAATATCTATCGGAATATCTGCTAATACATTTGCACTACAGTGCATAGAATATAAAGCAAGTGAAGATGAGATAGTTTCTATTGTGGCTAAGGAAGGATACGAGGTTCAAATTTCGGTACCGCTGTTTCTGGATCAAAATATGCTTACAACTGTTACTGCACAAACATCTAAGAAGGGCACAAAAGGAGCAGAAAGGTATTTTCGGTTTCCTCTAAAATATAGTGAAACTGGTAAGGTAGCCATGTCGACGATTTATCACTATGACAACAGTATAGGTTTAGAAATATGGGCCAAATATGGAGATGAGATTTGCAGTCCGTTACTCCACGCTACCTACAATCAATAGCAAGTACCGGCAATGGACGCTGAAAGAAACGCCCAATTGCCATAAACGTTAGGTGTCTATGAAGCCTAAACAACGAAGGTCAGTTGACGAAATACTGGAATCCACTAAAGAATTCCTTTTTCCAACTTGGTCTCCAGATAAAAAAGTTAAACTGAATTCGCAAGATTGCATGGGTGATACACCCTTACATATCTTGGCAAGTAGAGGTGATGCTTATGGTGTACGAACTCTTGTCGATGAAGGCGCTCGACTGAATGTTCAAGGGGATATGGGACTTACTCCATTGCATGCAGCAGTTAGCTCTGGGAATATTGAAGTTGTCACTATTTTGCTAGAAGCCGGTGCGGACCCAAGTATTGCCTCCGAATTTGGTACAAGTGCCAAAGAACAAGCACTTCAATCATCAAAACAATTGAACTCGCTATTTAAAAGGTACACCTAACAAATAGCAGTAATCGGCCGTATCGGGCGTTGGACAAATAATTCACTGGCGTTCGATATTTGTCGATGCAAGGCGTTAAATATCAGGGAGAGTATGCCTAGTTTCTTAAAGTTCTTAGCCCTAGCAATACCAGTATTGGGTGTTGGTGTGTTTATGA
>JBNKNM010000396.1:0-3770 GCA_050293845.1 Pseudobacteriovorax sp.
TGAATTCTATAAGCAGCATAGGCGAAGCTACCGAGAACTACCGCTTAGATTTGCAGATTTATCCTTTGATCCTTGAGTGCAGATAGGTGGACCAGCTCCTTCCAAGCAAGATTGAGTGTGTCTGAGATGACTGGCTGGCTTAGTTGCTCCATCTAAGCTTTTGCAAGCTTTATTAAATCCCAAGAAAACAAATATCAATGGTAAAAGAAGTATCAAAACTAACGTAGTAAGATTCCGCTGAAGGGTAACTAAGCGAAGAAATGATTGAAAATCACCATACTCCATTGAGGATGCGAAGATTTAGTTAAGTTGGCATAACGCAATAAACGATGAATTTTCAGATTCCGCGTGTACCCTAAGTAAGTTGATTCTATTAGAATTTGTATTTTCGATTAACACAGGCTTTGTTTCTGTGTGTCAATGAGGCGACAAAATTTGAAGTTTTTGAGATCAGCATAGAATATCATACCGATGCCATCAAATCTTGGGGAGTTCCAATGACTTGGCCAAGGTGATCCCTTAAGGATGGTCTCGGCAAACTATGGGGCAATAATATGTATCTAAAATGGATAGAGTGTAAAGCAAGCACAGATTCCAAAAATAATTTTTCTTCCGCTCAGGAAGCCTGGCAACACATTAAAAAATGTCGAGGCTTTATAGGTCAATGGGGAGGTTGGGACACAAAACACCTGGAAACCGCCTGTATAGCAAGCCTATGGGAAGACTCCAACAGTTATCAGCAATTCATGGGTGAGGTTCATGATACTGTGACAGAAACTAATAGACAAGAAACGACATATAGCTCCATCGATGTACGGTTTTTTAAGGGGATTATCCCTATGGAAGGTTTGCACAAAGGCCTTAGAGAACTTGTTCAAAATGGCGGATTTGTAAGGATTGCTGATTGTAGTATCCATCACGATAAACATGATCATTTTGTCGATATGCAAAAAGCCATATGGATTCCAGAAATGTCTCGCTCACCGGGGATGTTGGGGGTATCTTTTTATCAGGGAATCCAAGATCTGAGTAATTATCTTGTGGTCAGCTTCTGGGAGTCTTTAGATACGCACAACGATTACCAGTTAAATAAAGTCCCTCAGCTTCGTCAGCAAGCTGCTGCTAGCAAAGATTTAAAATCTATAACGGGAAGATTGATTGAGCTGGAAGCCAGTTGGACAGTTCTCCCTGTTTTTGTAAGCTTGAAGGATTTAAAATATAAGTGAAGTCACCAATACGAAACTCTGAGAAATAAGTATATCGCAATAATTTACGACATGATTTGCAGCGTGATAGTACATTGTAACGCTATCATCCATGTATGGTGCTAGATTGGGGCCGGGAATTGGAAAAAGAACTTATCATGATACGTCCTAGAAATTATATTTCAAGCTGTAATCCCACCAACAATACTCGAGTTCCTTACTATCTATAGCTGTACCTAAAACACAAAGCGCCAGTTTAGAGGAATACATGGAAATCGTTCCATGGATCTTTTTCATAGAAGATTTTTTTTGTTGCTAGGACTATTCCATACTTGATGAATTGATCCTGACCATCTTGTATATGTGAAGCTATCATTGGTTGGGATAATATTGGAAACGGTGACTATCGTTACAAAGTGCTGTTCTAAAGTACGATTCCGTAGACGGTTGGAAGAGAAGTAATATAGATTATTTTACAACAAGAAGAGACATGATATCACCCGATGTTACTGTTTCTGCTACTGGTTTAATGGTGGTCGTTGTGGTTGAAGAAAATAGTTTTACTGGTTCTCACTTGCATGCATTGGCACTAGTAATGGCACCTGTTCACTGCAGTTTTTGATTTTTGTAACCTGCTAATATAATTATATTAATACTTTGAAAAAAATTTTGTCACATCCACCTTCGCAGATTCGTCTAGTTTACAAAACGCTTAAACTAGGGGGTTTCGAAATGATAAAAACACTATTAATTCAATCTATTAATTCTTTCGAAAGGAAAACCGGCTACGATGCCAGCTACATGAAAGCTATTGCAGAGTCTTCTCCGAAGATGGCCATATATTTTTCTAAATTGATAAAGCTAAATAGCTATAGAAAAAAAACGTCCCTGGAACTCATGGCAGTGGCAAAAATTGCAGCCATGAAGGCTGAGGACTGTGGCAGCTGCCTTCAGCTAAACATAAACTATGCCATTTGGGATGGAGTTGATCCAGTTTTGGTGGAAACTGTAGTCAAGAAGCCTGAAGCCCTTTCCGGAGACCACCGATTAATATATCGTTTTGCAACTGGTGTTGCCCATCAAACTCAAGAACTGGATCACCTGCGCAGCCAGATTCAGGAAAAATATGGCAGGGACGTGTTGATCGAACTTTCTATGGCCATCGCTACTGCTCGCGTGTATCCTTCTTTGAAAAGAGGGATGGGCTATGCATCCAGTTGTTCTGTAATGGATTTTCAGTTTTAGGAATAACATGCAACAAGACGAAAAATTAGCGATCTTTTTAAAATCCCAGGCAAAGCTTAAAGCACTATCCTACCGTATGCTCGGTAGTATAGCGGAAGCGGAAGAGCTGGTTCAGGATGTTTACATTACATGGCATGAAAGAGATATCACGACGATCCAGAATCATGAAGCATGGCTAGTTAGGGTGTGTATCAATCGCTGCCTCGACTATCGCGAAAAAGCCCAGAAGATTAGGGAAACCTACCCCGGAACCTGGCTTCCAGAACCAGCCCTGGATAGTTTTACAGAGTGGAATATAATGGAAAGCCAGGAGTCTCCAGAGAAAAGAGTTTCTTTCAAGGAAAGTACCTCAATCGCTTTTTTACTTCTTTTGGAAAGGCTTTCGGCGATTGAAAGAGCTATTTTTCTACTGCGAGAAATTTTTGAATACTCCTATACAGAGATTAGCCTGATGGTGGATCGCACCACTGCAAGCTGTCGAAAGATTGCAGAGCGATCACGGAAGGCCATTTTAGATAACAAACCCAGATTTGATAGCGATGAAGTTAAGTTAACAGTATTAAAAAATTTTTATGACACCTTAATGAAAGGGGATGTGGATCAACTCAGGTTGCTATTGGCTGATGACGCCGAATTTTGGTCGGATGGCGGTGGTAAAGTCTCAGCAGTTCCTTATGTTATGACCAACCCTCTTCATATTACAAAATTCTTGATCAAAATTTTTGCAAGTTCTAACGAAAACTTTCAGTGGCGCACAGAGATGACAAAAGTTAACGGAAGTTTGGGAATTATAGTCAGTACAAGGGAAAAGGGGGGATTCTGGACTTTAGCCACTGTTTTTTCTATGGAATCCATTGAAGGCAAAGTGGCCAAAATCTATGGAATCCGCAATCCAGATAAGTTAAAGCTTACTGCGGAGAAATGTGATGAGGAAATGTTCTAGAACGTGCTCGTGCTCTTTAGGAGAACAAAGAAGTAACATATTCTTGTAACTTTATGCCTTATCTTTAGCGTCAAATATTATGCTTATACAGCCTTTAGTGAAAAATGGATCATTGTGATGGCGATTTAAGCTGCGATTTGAAAATTTGTCACTAAGCCACCGAGCGTTTTCATTTTTCGTATTAGCATATTCTCAAAATCCAGAATTTTACTGTTGGCTAGCACGGATCTGTCAAAACTCATTAGTTGAAAGATGTCTTCCGATACTGAAATGCGGAGGTATATAATGGACACTTGGCACAAGGTAACTTCTCAATATCGACGGAAAATTATTGCGCAATTCGGCGATTTGTGCTGCAATTAGCAAATGTCATCTAA
>JBNKNM010000397.1:0-3762 GCA_050293845.1 Pseudobacteriovorax sp.
TCGGAAGCTTTACAATAAATACATCATTTGAGTCCCTTGCTAAGAAATTCTGCGCTTAATTTTTGGCCAAACTTAAGAAGGAGGGCGTGCCTAGCACGCCCTACTGTTTAAAATGAGTAGTCTACCTGAAGGTAAGTCACTCTTTGATCTATTGGATATAGGGTCTGAACTCGTTGGTCATCGCCAACGCGGGATGATTCATCTAATGGGAATTTCTTGTTGAAAAGATTGATCGCACCTAGCGTAAGACGTGCGTTATAGGGAGTATTTACTGCAACTTGCATATCATAAGTTGAAAAGCTACCTACACGGCCTGTCTCTTTTTCGTTTTTGAATCCTGCAATATCCTTTCTTTTCAAGCTTAGAGAGTAGTTGCCTTTATTGACTTTTATATCATTAGACATTCTCCATTTTGGAAAATCTCTCTTATCAAGATTTTCTTCGAAGTCGCCATTAGGAACCAATATCGCTTTATTGATAGTGCGTCGTGCATAGTCAGATGTTAATAGAATGTTGATATCAGAAACATTGACACGATAGGATAGACCAAAGTCAATTCCAGCGTCTCTTTTCTTACCAAGATTGACCTGTGGTAAGGTGATGCTTTCAAGCTGGGCAGATCCAAAAGGGGTATCGTCACCAGTAAGGCGGTCATACTGGACACCATCAGGAGGCGTTAGTCCTTCAGCAACGGCATCTGCTAGGTCCTGGATATCAACGGCAGTGATGACATCTTCGATTTCAGTATTCCAATAGTCAACTGTGAATGATAGGTCAGCATTCACTGAATATACAGCACCAAGGTTCCAACTCAAAGACGTCTCTTCTTTTAGTTTATCATTGCCTGACTCTATGATTTTAACTTCAGTAGTTATCTCGCATGCGTCAGAATTAGGATCGATACCTAAGGTGATACAGCGTGGTCTGTCGACTACATCTTGAAAGTTAATGCTTGCTCCGCCGTGAAGTTCTCTTAGTGTAGGGGCTTTAAACCCTGTGGCGACGTTTCCACGGAAAAGAAGGCCATCAAAAGGTCTGATTGAAAATCCTGCCTTTGGATTAACGGTTGAACCAAAATCATTGTAGTCGTCAAACCTTACAGCGAGTTGAGTTTCAATTGAATTTGCTATGGGAAACCGCATCTCTGCAAAGGCAGCCTTGATATCCCTATAGGCTTCGGAACCTTCACTAGGCTGGGTACCGATGACATTACCTTGTTCCGACTGATGATCAATGAAATAGTTGAATTTAGATTTGGTGTAATCAACACCAAAAGCCAAGCCAATCGGTCCACCAGGTAGCTGACCTAACTCGCCTGATACAATAACATTAGCACCTTCAGACTCAGTGTCGATAATCTCATAACCCTGGTACTTAGTGTCATCTACCACCTTTTGTGTCTTGGCATCCACGCTTTCGTTGAATGGGTTAAATCGTTGTTCAAGGATGGCTGTAACAAGACCAGAGTTAAAAAACCAGCCGTTTTCATTGAAGCGAAATAACCGCGACTTGCTTTGATTTGCCGTTACTTCCCAGTCCCAGTCAGAAAGGGTTCCGCGTAAGCCGAATACGGCGCCGTAGGAATCCTTAGACTCTTCAAATTCGCGCAACCCATAGGGAACGCCCCGGTAACGAATGAGAAGGTCACCTTCAGGTTCCTCAATTCCCAGGTAGTCCCAAATAGCTTGAGGGTCTTCAGTCGCGTCGACGCTTGCTTTATTAAGCACAAAATCATCAGCATTAGGTGCCATGTTCCACTTTGTGAGACTACGGTTGGCACGTAGAGAGCTTATGAAACTCATATTTTCGTTAATATTGTATTCAAAGTTATTGAGAAAAGATAGCTCTTCAATACGCGGGGTTAAAGCTGAAGTAGCAGCAAAATCATATACACAGAATCCGGCACCGCCTATGCGGTTTTCGGGACAGTTGGGGTGGGGCTGAACGCCAAAATCATCAATGCCGGTATCAGTATAGTTAGCGGGAAGGGAAAATGAAGATTCACCGACTTTTGTCCATTCCCTATCGCGATAGTAGGTAGCACTTTTTTCACGACTACTGAACGTGGTAAGGGTGCGATAACGATCCGTACTAGTACCAAAGGCTGCAGAGAGAACTCTTTCTGAACCACCTTTTCCATCTGGTTCGAGCCATTTTATAGTAAAGGCCGATCCATCAAAGTCTTTGCGTGTGATAATGTTAACAACACCCGCTGTGGCATCAGAACCATAGATGGCGGATGCGGAGTCCTTGAGGATTTCGACGCGTTCGATGGCAGCAATGGGGATGGTGCTGATGTCTACCACACCTTCTCCACCTTCGTCCTGCATACGGCGACCATCTAAAAGTACTAGAGTATTGTCAGAGCCCAAACCCCTGAGGTCGACCTGAAGTTTATTAACCTGGGTGGAATTTACAGTAGCAGCGTTGTAAGAGCCAAAAGATGAGATGCTAAGACCATTTAGGAATTGCGAAATTGAAGTAACGCCAGTTCTTTCGATTTCTTCTTTATCGAAGACTAGTACGCTTTGTGTACCTTCCAAGTCTGCTCTTTTGATACGGGACCCCGTAACACTGATTTTTTCTATTTTACTATCACCAGCACTTTCAGAATCCTGCCCATATGTCGTAGACATGACTCCAAGGAGCGCGAGGCAAACTCCGTAATTGATGACCTTCTTCATTCGAAAACCCTTTTTCTTATTATTATACGAACGACCGCTGCAATTACAGGCCCTTTAGCTTGTTTGGATCATAGTTGCCCAAATCTTTGCTTAATCAGAATGTAATTGCATCAGCCATGCTGAGCTTTAGACCAGTCTTTGGCTTGAAACGAAGCGACTCAAAGCTCTGAGCCTTGGCCAAGTATGCTCGTGAGCCAAGTTTTATGGGTTATTTGCCATACACTAATAATTCCAAACACGGTATAAGGAGGTTAATTAAAATATTTAACTCCCTTAATAAGAGTATTTTGTGGGATACAATCTATTTATTTATAAGTTTTAACAATAGATTTTTATTAATCATAAAACACTTGAATTAAAATTACTGAAATTTCAATACTTTTGATCTGTGAGATGAAGATTTCTAAACTAAGCTTACTGCATTTGTATGTATCTATTAATAGACAGCGGTCGCTTGAAGAAGGAAGTTATCTTTGGAAGTCTATTATGATCTGGGTGGGAAAGTGCCAAAAGCCCTCCTTCGTTTAGGGGGGCTAACATTTAAACGAAGGTTTAATTGGAAATCCATAGCTGGTTATCGGGAGAGAGGGAGGAAGAGGGAGGACGGAAGAGGGAGGACGGAGCGTCAAAGCCATTAACTTAAGGGAATAAGAGGGAGTAAGAGGGAGGACGTAAGAGGGAGGACGAAGAGGGAGGACGGAGCGTCAAAGCCATTAACTTAAGCAAAAAAGTTCCCCAAAACTCCCAATACAATTTATTTTAGGTTAATTTCCTTAAAAGAAGCTTTAGAAAGCATCAAAAAATCAACGCTTCTAAAGTAAATAAAAGCTAGGTCTCAGTTTAGTCTATTAATTTATCTGAAATTGCTCCCTGACTTCCAGATTAGACGCACCAATCCAATGGTGTAGGGTGGATTCTTAGTAAAATGAGGTCGGACTTTTCAGTCGGCGATAGCAGCTTAGCAGCTCAGACCTGAATTTAACTGCTTCTCGATCACCAATGGTATGACCATGGATCAAAGAGGCATTGTTTAGATCCATAAGTCTTCCCATGGCAGAGTTGATCAAATCCCTGACAA
>JBNKNM010000398.1:0-3754 GCA_050293845.1 Pseudobacteriovorax sp.
AATGATCGCTGTTTTTTAGGAACTGAGAAGTGCGCTTCTTTTTGTCTTTAATTCAAGAACGAAAATTGACAGAACCCAATTAGTCTGCCACTCGGTAGATTAATTCATATTTTCAAAAATACATAGATACAAAAAATCATCCATATTAATGAAATCGCTCTAGCTTTATTGCTATATCCTGGCCATAGAGTAACCCATGCAAAGATAAATGGAAATATTAGAATCAAAAAGGCTAAATTATTTGACACTTTTTTTAAGTCATTATTTTTACTGTTCATATAGCATTACCTAATTCAATATTTTTCGTATAATTTGTTTTATCTTCAACAATCTCATGTGAAGATACTATACATGTCGAACCTTTAGAGGCAAGTTCACCTAAAATTTCCAACAGGGATAATTTGCTTTTACGGTCCAAACCTGAAAAAGGCTCATCACCAATATACAGTAATGGATTGCTTACTAACTGGGCAGCAATGTAGAATTTTTTTCTAGTGCCATATGAAAGATCCCTTCCTAATGCATTTTGATATTGTGTCAAACTAAGTCTCTCAATCAAGTAGTCCATCCTTTCCCGATAGGTTTCTTTATCAAATCCTTTAATTTCTAATACTGCTTCTATATTTTCTCTTCCTGTTAGATATTTATATATAAATGATCTGTCCCAAGATAAGCCAACCTGATGTCGATGATGATCAAAAAATTTCTTAGAACTACTGTTCATTATTTCAATAGATCCACTATAAGGAATACCTTTGTCTGCGATTGTCTTAAGTAGGGTTGATTTACCAACTCCATTTCGTCCTGTAACTAAGACAAGTTCACCTGCTGCAATATTATATGAAAGCGAATTCAAAACTGTTTTATTACCGTAACTCACTGACAGTTTGTCTAGTTTTATCAATTTTAAGGTTTCCTTTCATAGCATAGATTACGTTTTGAAAAATAGATCCAAAAAAACACTGGTGGCAAATAGTTTATTATACTCAACAGTATTCGAAAAACAGGCCTCCCCCTTGACATTTCTCTAAAATATGAAGCAGTAAATAAATATGGTTTACATATGAGAATAACAATCATCGTTGAAAGTAATTCATTAAATAAAATAGTATTCTCGTTAAGAATGATGAAAATCGAAAGAACTAATGAAACAAAAAAGATAACGAAACAGGCTAAAGTTGATTCAGAGTTAGCAATTTGTGCTTTATAATTATTGTTTTGGTCAGCAAGAAAAGGGCTATCGTCTCTATCTGTCGCAATAATATAAAGAAAAAAAAGGTTTACCATTACTAGAAGAGGTAAAGTCATATATGCTTCGAAAAATTGACGAGATAGATTGAATAGAGTTGGAACTAAGATCAATAAGGGAGTAAATAAAAGCACGTATAACAAAAATACCGATTTATCCAAATCGTATATTTTGGATAGATTTATCTTCATTAAAACATCTAATTTTATTTTATTAGAGAAATTTATTTGAAGTACTCGTGATTTTCTTTTTAGGTCAGAGTCAAATATCAATATTAGATTGTTGATTACGACAAAAGCTATAAAGAACAAGTGCTGCTTTATTTCCAGAACAAAATAGAAATTAAAAAGAAGAAATGGCAGCCAAAATATGTTTAGCATTACAAGTCTGGAAGTCTTGATTGCTCTGTATTGCCGGATAGGAACAATATCGTGAAGAAATTGCAAATCGTATAAAATTTTTTTTCTTACATGAGAAAATCCAAGCGTTGAAAAAAAAATTGCTATGGCAAGCTCAAAGATTGAAAAAGGTGTTAAATTCCCTAAAAAATTAGATAATGCTTTAGAGAAATAGAGTCCAATAACACACACGCCCAAACATAGCACAACATAGTAAGCATATTCATATTTGACTGAGCGCCATATCTGTAAAAAAAAGTATCTCATTTGTAACTTAATAAAGTTTTTCAATCTCTTCTCGTAGCAACATTAAAGGAATTCCCTGATTATAACTCCTATCTGTAGAAGTTCCCCAATGAATAGCAACTAATTCATTAGCAGAATTTAAGACCATGCTTCCACTAAAAGAAGAAAGAGTATCGCAGTCATAAAAGATAGATGGTCTAAAGCCCCGTTCTAAATCCTTACCCAACAATTTGCAGCTACTCGATATGTAGGAACCTTGATAGATCGACAACATATGTTGATAGCGCTTCACCTATGGGAAAAACCATACTATCTAGGAAAATTCGAAGAGGCGAAGACAGAGCTATTGGGGCATTCGCGTTGGTATTTCAACCGGAAACTCATACGGGATCGCTCCATTTTCTCCTGTGATAATATCTAGAATTTCACACCGAAGCTGTCCGCCTAAGTCCTGTGAAGTACAATTCTGAGCGAGGCTCTTTAGAGAATCGAGATCGACGTCAAGTCTTGGGATTGGCCGAATCATTTCTGATTCGAAGGCTCCGATTGGAAAACCTTCTCCAGCCTGCACCTCTCCGCGATGACAAACACTACAAGTCGTGGCTTGGTCAGCAAGTTGCGCCCGCCTAAAAGGTTGAAAATCAGTTAAGGGTTTTCGTATTGGAAAACCAATTTCAGCTTTTACTGCTCGCGTGGCTGAAACGATTTCAGATACTTCGAAACGTGTTGACCCAGTATTTGTTAAAGCTATAGAAATATAGAGTTTCCCAACCTTGAAAAAAAGCCTCGGATTTTCTCGCCCGACCGCTGGTTGAGCACTCGCATTGTCGGAAGTCGCATCAACTCGAAGTGGCTTAGGAAGGTAATGAAGTAAACAAGAAGCAGTCATAGGCATAGGAAGACTGTTTATGTATCCAACCAAACTAGCAATTCCCATATCTTCGGGCATCACTAATGAGGTGCTTGGGCAATTGGCCGGATTGAATTCTTGTTCCGCCTCTCCATTAGTGCCATTATTGGGTTGATCCGATTCTATATCGGTATCATTATCTTTTGGGATATTCTCAACTCTATCTTGCTTGGAATTGTCTGGTTTATCTGCAACTAGTGAACACGAGACTGTAAAAATGCATAGACCCACTACTTTCATAATTGAGCTCATAATTAACCTCCTTTATTCAATCCAATTGGCCTTAAAAAGGTTTAGTATTACTAAAAAAACAACCAAAAACACCAACAAGATTTTCAATGCAAAACTTTAGATGGTTTTCTTTTCAGTTATTTTGGGATTTCCGTGGTGCATTTTTTTATGTCTCGGACTACGAATCCATGAAAAGCAGACAAAGCAACTATAAAGAGTATTTCACTTGCATCTACCTTGGTGTATGCCAGTCGGTCATTATCAAGATTGTTAAACCAAAAACCCACGCTTATATATTACAAAGTTCAAATTATCTGACCCCTGGAATTAGAATTTGATTATGCTGTATACCTGCAGAGTATCTAACGAATATTTCGGCTATTGTGAGGTTAATGATTATACAAAGCCAAACCGAGGCCTGATAGGCTGGCAAGCGTTCCCCAAAAAACAACGTCAATGAGGGCAAAATTACGTGAAGTGTAGTGTTGGCAAGTGTTAGTCCATAGCTGCGAATTATCCAGCTTCGATGAGTATTAATGTCACCCTTACGAACCTTCAAATAAGAAATTCCAGTGGTTAGTAACCAAAGAATCGCAAGCATGAAGAATCCCAGTGTCGAGACAAATCCTCCAGTAGCAGAGATAGGATCTGTCAAAACTCATTGGCTGAAAGATGTCTTCCGATACTGAAACTCGGAGGTATTAAATGGACACTTGGCAT
>JBNKNM010000399.1:0-3736 GCA_050293845.1 Pseudobacteriovorax sp.
GCCATCAATTCCAGTAGAATACATGTGATAAAAAGTTCATGGAACCTCTATTTTTGTAGAATATTGGGGTTCTTCAGGACGAACTACTTAACAACCCTCGCATACTGCAGTATGCGAGATCAGCTGGACTCGATTGGGTTAAAAATGATGAAACCTCTTGGTGTGGGATATTTGCTGGATTTTGCTTGCCTCAAATCCCTGAATTCATGCGCCCCGATTGACTAAAAGACAAAGCCGTTACTGCAAGGAAGTGGCTAAACCACGGTGTAGATGTACCATTGGAAAAAGCGAAGCCAGGAGATATTGTTATCTTTTGGAGAGAAAGCCCCGATTCCTGGAAAGGGCATGTTACTTTGTTTTTAGATCAAGATCATAATCGAATTCTATGTCTTGGCGGGAATCAAGAGAACTCCGTTAGTGAAAAATGGTTTAAGAAAGATAGGCTTTTAGGAATTCGGAGATACTAACTCTTTCTCAACAGCCTCTTTGCCCCAAGCCTGATAGGTAAAGCCATAACCAGACTTAGAAATTTGTTCCTACATTGAAGTGGATTTGACCTCCTCGCCAATTGCGAAAATTGCTATTACCACGCTTTTCACAGGTTTGACGTCCTAGGGGGCAGCGACTTAAAGGGTAACCATAAGAAGCGTTAATCGCCCCAAAGGGAGTAATATAGTTTAAAGCAATGCCATAAGAAATATAGTTCTGTTTCCAAATGGTGCTAGGATGCTGAAAAAATTCAAGAAAATCGTAATCAAAATTATCTTCTAATCGGGCTTTATATTGAGGGCTTGCTTCTAGTCTAGTATTAAAATCGGCAGCTTCTTGTGCGGTCAAATAAGTATTGCTAGCATCTAGAAAGTAGGTTAATCCGAAAAACTTTGTTAAAAGTTGCCTCAATTCTATTTTAAAGCTAACGCTTTGTGTCCCACCAATGGTGAGTTCATCTGGCTCGCCTTTTTCGTTGGTATATTTCACAATAGGGCCCAGCTCATTTTTCTTAAAACCACGATTTGTTTCAGCTCCTCCCGATTTGATCCTTTCGGATGATGGCAGAAGATTTATTTTTTCTGCATTCAAAACTTGTCCGTTGGAATCTGTACGAACAACATTAGTAAAGGATTCCAAACCTATACGACAAGCAAAAACAAATTGAGAGTTCAAAGAGTAATATCGATTGAAAGTAGCTGACCAATGCCAATATTCTGTGTCGGCACCGAGAATCAGAGCAGCGCGGGACGCTTCCAGTGAAATAACAGAACCTTTAGTCGGCCAGCTATTGCTATTTCTACTGTCCCAACTGCCACGGATGCCTAGTTCTCTAATTTGAATTTCATCGGAGTTTAATAAGAACTCAACGTCCTGTTCGGCTTCTTCTTGGGTAATCTTGTAGAGTCCAAAAAGTCCAATATTATACTTGTTTCCCCTAAGCTGAAATTTTCTGGTAAGTGTTGATTTAATGGATTTCGAAAGTTCTCGCTGTTGATCCACAGCATCTGCATACTGATTATAGGTAAGTATACCGTTTACGGGAAAGTCGAAAATATAGGGTTCAATATAACCTATAGCTAGGTTATACCCTAGCAAACTACTATTTCCGATAGGAGTTTGATTAATTTCCTCACTATAGCTACCACTAAGAAATACTTGTCGTCCAACGCCCTGAATATTATTGTAGGATGCATCCACGGTAAAACGACCACCATCCTGTAAACTCCACCCCGGACCAAAATTGACTTGTCCTGGTTTGGATTCCTTAATATGAACCGTATATGGAATGACTTCTTTTTCCTCTATAAAATCGCTACTAACTGAAGGAGAAATAGTTACCAGGCTAAACAAGCCTAGGTCGATCAACGATTGTCGCGTGTCGTCTAATGCCTCAGGAGAATACCAATCTCCTTCCTGAATCGACAGCTCCCGACGTACAACATTTTCATCGGTGCGGCGCAGGCCGGAGATACTAATGGCACCAAATTTTGCTCTGATTCCTTCTTCAAGGACTAGAGACAATGTCGTGCGAACTTCTCGGAAACGCGTGGACTGGAGGAGATCAATTTTAACTTTAGCATATAGATAGCCACTCTCACGGTATATTTTTTTGACATTTTGCTGGAAATCGATAATTGCTTTCCAGGTCAGGCTCTTTTCGGGCTCGACTTTAAGATGGCTAAGGATATCTGCTTTAGAAAATGCGCTGTTGCCCTTAATCTCCAGTTTATCAAAGATGCGCTGCCGACCCTCCTTAATATTAAAAGTGAGTTTAGCTGTGTGAGTTTGTTTACTTTTTGTGATTTTGGGGTAATAAACTTTTGCATCCCAGTAACCTCTGTCTGCGTATAAGGCCGATAAAATGTCTACAGCATCAGTAACGACTTTATCCGTAAGTAAGGGTGCAGTATTGATGACGGAGTATAATCCCATGCTCTGTAGAGCCTCGTCGCGATCTATGGATAATATACCCTCTAATTGAACCTCCGAAATGGTGTATTGCGGCCCCGGGTCAACTAGGAAGGTATATAGAATCTCATCGTTGTGAGGATAAGAAACCATAGGTTCTGATATCTGAATATCCTGGTAGCCAATATCTCGAAATTTGCGCAAAATCTCCGTTTTCATCGTATTAGGGTCGGTGATACTTTTATCTAAAGTGTGGAGATCATCCCCAAAAACTATTCCGACAATTGCGGGGTTTGATAGGGGGCTGATAACCTCGCTCAGAACTTTTTTACCTATACGGCCCCCAATTTCTAATATAGCAGTATTATTCTCTGAATTGAAGTTGAACTGAGGAAAATCTAATTTATACTGATTATATCCTCTATCGGTCAACTCAGATTCAAAATCCTTGAGCGCATTATCAACGAATTTCTTATCGCAGATGTCTCCTTTTTGAATCGGAATAGTTAGACCTTTGGGGGGTTGAAAACTAGTTTCTACCTTTTCGATAATGCAAGGAAAACCTTCATTAATAAGCAGAGTTACTTTGAGATTATTGCTATCCAGATTCACCGTTTGAATCTTTAGTTGGGGCTTAAAATATCCTTTACTTCTGAGGTCTTTAGCGATTGCATTTTTAATTCTACCTCGTGTTTCTACCGAGTTAATTTGACCTCGAAAGGGAATCAGTAATGGTTCCATGGAAATGCTAAGTTCACGGGTATTAGCCTTTATCTCAAATTTTTTAAAGCTTTGTGCTTCGTCAATACGGATGGTCAGTTTTTTTTCTGATAGGAAGGCTTCAATGCGGCTATAGTTACCTATTTTAGATATGTCTTTGAGGAGTTGATTTAGCGCAGCATTTGAATTGATCGTGGGAAATTTTTTTTGCAACAAGTTCAGCTTTTCATTTTTCTGCTGAGTACTTGGTTTTTCTCCAATGATTGTCCACTGGTACTGGCCATATAGAAGCTGGCCTGTAAAAATCATCAAAATGAAAATAGATCTATTCATATAATGCTTCATTCAAAACTAAACTTAAACTTTAAATCTACGGCAGTATCAGCTGGTAAATTACTACTCTCACTAGCAGTATTTTGTTGACTTCGGGAATCAAGGCTTCCCGATAATGTGATCTTTTCATGAACGCTGTATTGGAACGAACCTTTTAAGTTTTTGGCATTATCAACCTGTACAATGAGACTTAGATCATCGGTAATACTAATAGGAAGATTAGCTCTTGCCACTGGGTCTGTGTCATCTTCATCATTGGGTAGGTAAGTATCAAAGTAAATCT
>JBNKNM010000400.1:0-3734 GCA_050293845.1 Pseudobacteriovorax sp.
GTTTCATTTTTAGTTGGGTCTGATTCAATCGACATTCTACTAGATTATCAGAACTTAATTGTGAATCATCCGCCTCCCCCAGTAAAAAAGTCTTGGACTGTCTTCTATTGATGCGACCATTAATGGGATCTCCAATATGATCATACCGAACGCTATAGTTACCTTGATATAACTCGCTCACACGTCGATTGTTAGCGCGGTCTGTAATTGTAAAAGGGAAAGGGCAGGAAAGCTGCCAAGTCAAAATATCATTACTCCTATCTTCATTAACAATTTCTAGCAGTCCTTTGTCTGTCTCCAACAATATTATCCTTGCCTTTAGTTTCTGTTCTTTCTCCGGTAGCAAGGAATAATAGGTCGGTTGATGATCAGAGTAGATCACCTGACCATATAAAAGACCTTCATGGCTTTGCCACACATGAAAGGAATGACCAAAACCTTTGCAGGTAAATCGATTCTTCATATCTCTAGTATCAATATCCTTGTTTAAGCCATCCCCCTTAAACAAGAAACTATCACCGGCATATTGAAAATGCCCCGTATGGGAGACATAATAGAGATTTTCCCCGGAGTTGCTACAGAAGTAAGATTTCTTAACTGATAAATGGGAATCCATGACAAAGTAGTGATCTTGCCCTTCCATAGCAACTATGCTCCCATTGCCTGGGATTTCCAGGTAAGTGACCTTATTATAGAAACCAGCCCCATCATAAAACTCACAACTATCATGAATGGTGTTTGCGGCAAGAAGTAGCCCATCATATTGATTTTTCGTTGTTTCTTCATAGCCCGCAGGTACCCGTCGAACCTCTGTTGCCGCATAAGAGCTTGAAACATTCATAGAAGTTTCTTTTAAGTGCTCATAACCACTTGCAAAGCAAAAAGTGGCAAGTCGATCATAAATCACATCTTGACTAAACATGTCTATTGGCGAGCGAAAATTTTGGACTTGTTGTTGAATCCATGGGGCGTAGTCAGCAACACGCGTATATACAACAGGGTATCCCCGTTGAGCGCAACCGTACCCCCTGCTGACTATTCCTTGCAGAATGTGATTGCCATGGAAACTAGAAAAAAGCGGACTTCCGGAATCTCCTTGACAAGGCTCCGCATCACCCGACTCAAGCAAACCAGCACAGAAGTGGTGTTCGGCAACACTGCCCTCACCTCCTTCGCTAGCTTCGCAAATCTCATTTCTCACAACTGAAACGGCGACTTCTTTCATAGTGCTTTCGAACAGGCTACTAAAACTAGAGATATTACCAAAACCAATCACCGTACCTATATCACCAAGGGTAATAGAACTGGCTTCATCCGCTAATGGTAAGTTGGTCTTATTATTACTAGCGTCGTTAGCACCTTCCAAAAAAAGCAAAGCGATGTCATTCCCAAAAATTGAGAAATTTTCGTGAATTCTAATCCCATTGACGCGACGGCGAGAGTTATCGGGTATGCTGCTTAAATCCTTAACACCTCTAATCACTTCCAGCCCAGATTGTCTGTTGGCTACACAGTGGGCTGCTGTAACCACAACATTATCATCAATGAATCCCCCCCCACAAAAAGTAAAAGGTGAACCCGGTGCACTTAATGCAGCGAAGAACTCGTAGGGTTCTTTAACCGGTACACTTCCCACTAAATTAGCTGTGGTTACCGGTTGCTGCGTTTCAATTTGACAAGAAAATAGAAGCAACAGGAATGCTATGATATTTAGTTTTAACATCAAATGTTTCCTTTTAAAATCTGGCATGACTGTGAAGCTTCCCACTGTAGTCAATATTGAGATCATACGGCGAAAGCAAAATCTATGATACTCATCACCCTTGAAAAAAAATCGTCACTCTACGTTTTGAACTTTTTCCTCGCACTTTAACCAAGACTTGTTTCATAGGTTGCCCCTAAATTGTTCACTGTTTATTACAGCTCATCCTCACTTTAAAAACAGCTATCACCCGAAATCCGAAAATATTAGCATATATTTGTACCCACTCCTTTACATGCCCAAGGAGACTATATCTGACCTTTTTTGGCTGTCAACGAAAATTCTTTTTTCAGAATGACATTAACTACACCTTGGGTAAGTTGCTAGGGTATCAAGCTAAATACTAACAAACTGCAATGCGCATTCTTTTATATCTCATTGCTGAGTAACCGAGAGGGAACCTTTTTTAGCCAGAGTGATTTTAAGTGCATCTGACTGGCAATTCCTGCCTTTCTAATAAGGCTATATGACATATAAAAGATCGGCTAAGCTTTCATGGAACTCCCTAATTGTCAATATTGCGAACCTGATTCGCTAATGCCACCTCAATCGGAGCATGGGAAAAAGTACTATATCTAACTCACTTTAATTATTTAATTTTTCAGAATAAGTGAAGAATCCGATCAAAACTTCGGATGAAGGCAAAAATGAAACAGGATATCACACTTGACTCTAAGACAGAGCCTAGTTAAGTTTGCCATGCTTTAGGAATGTGGTGAGGTTTTATGGACTCGGATGTGAAGTTGCCAGCTAAATCGGATAATCTGTGCCATTGTGGAAGCGGATCCAGCTACGGGACTTGCTGTGGTATTTATATTTCTGGAGTCAAACCCGCTCCATCTCCTGAAGCTCTTATGCGTTCGCGGTATACAGCTTTCTGCCTGAATGATTTAGGTTACCTACGGCATACATGGCACCCTGATACCCTTCCAGAGCTTTGCGATGATGAACCTTCCAATTGGGTAGGTCTTGAGATACTCAGCACAGAAATTGATGGCGACACCGGTTTGGTCGAGTTTAAAGCCAAACTCATACACGAAGGAAAATTAGAAGTCCTCCATGAGGAAAGCGATTTTGAAAAAATTGCAGGCCGATGGGTCTATCATTCAGGAATATTTAAAAATCCAAATGCATCACCTATAAAGATCGGACGCAAGTCGCCATGCCCCTGTAACAGTGGAGAAATTTTCAAGCATTGTCATGGAAAAAAGAATTAACATTTGCTGACAAAGGCCTTCCCCTATGATTAATCAACAGATCCTGACGGAAGCTATATTGATATTTACCGATGGTGCCTGCAAAGGCAATCCCGGTCCTGGGGGTTGGGGAGCCATCATCGCTTTCCCCGATGGACAGGTTCAAGAGATGGGAAAGTTTAATGACAGTACGACCAATAATCAAATGGAGCTGCAAGCTGTCATTTCAGCCCTTCTCGCCATACAAAAAGAGCCGGGTCCGGTTGCGGTATTTACAGATTCGACTTATGTCATCAGAGGCATAACACAGTGGATATTCGGTTGGCGGCGCAACGGATGGAAAACTGCTGCGGGTGCAGAGGTAAGCAACCAAAGCTTCTGGCAAAATTTGGATCGTCTCGTTATGGAGAGAAAAAACCTTGGTGAGCTGTCATGGCATTATGTACGTGGTCATAGGGGAATACCAGGGAATGAACGCGTTGATCAAATTGCAAGTAACCTGGCACAAAAAAAGCTCGTCACATTCTATAGAGGACCGTTATCAAAATATGAATATCCTATCCATGATATTCCCGAGGACACCACTCTACCCACAAGCTCAGTTTCTTCAAAAGCAAAGAAAAAAGCCCACAGCTATCTCAGCTATATCGATGGTAAACTCATAATTCATAAAACCTGGGCCGAGTGCGAAGCACGTGTCAAAGGGCGAAGAGGAGCAAAATTTAAAAAAGCTGCTTCGCCAAGCGAAGAACTAGAAATCCAAAAATCATGGGGAT
>JBNKNM010000401.1:0-3722 GCA_050293845.1 Pseudobacteriovorax sp.
GGTTTAAGGATGGGGTAAAAGAGGCTGTCAGCGATGCCGACTCTCTTACCTCAAACACCAAATTCTGATATTTCTCGAATTGATCTAGAGCTGATCGACGCTTAATTTTGAGCGATAAGTACTAAAAATATGCAACAATTAGCATAATAATCAGTGCTATGATTAATAAATCATATTGGCAGTAAACTTAAGGATCTGGAAAGGTCTAAGGCAAATCGGGTAATCGTTCTGTCTATCCAATTCTTGAATGGACCATCCAAAAAGATAGAATTTTTAGAAGGTTCGTTGCGCAAAGTATCATAAAATGGTTTGATTTTGTTTAAATTCTCGGAATCTGTAAATAAGTGAAATATATCATTATACTTTCCTTCGCTCATTTTTAGAGATTGAGATTGATACTCACCATGAAATATTGATGCCATTTGTTTTTGCCGCTGATTGAAAAAACGCACAATGCATGCAAGAGCTAAAATACGATATTCAGCTTCTAAGCTTTCAATTATAGGCATGGTACGCCCTATTTTATTAACCCTCGTTAAGAAAGGAATATTCACATCGTACGCTTCTTCAATGACTGATAGTACCTTGAAAATTTTTTTTATTTTAATGTTATTGGTGCGCCATTTAAATAATCGCTTGAGAGAAGCAACTTTTGGACATAATGCTGAGTGGATCTTTTTAGGCTGTGACTTCATCCAAAATGCATAAAGCAAGTAAGCTTCGAGATAACTTTGCTTCTGACGATTTTTTCCAAAAAGAAAGCTATGTAGCTCTCTGGTTTTTCCATATTGAATCGCTCTGGAGAAATGCCTTTCCCATAGTAATCGTTCGATAGGACCTTTTTTGGCGATAAGATGATCAATTATTATTTCACTCTTCTGATGTTGACCTGATAGTCTCAGAGCTTTAATTCTGATTAAGCCAAGATTATTATCTTCATATTCTCCACAGAGAGTTTTATCCATTTCATCCAACATATCCATAACTCGCATGGGAAACCCTCTGTCAATGGCTTTTATAATAAAGCTAACATGTTGAAATGGAAGGATGGGATCGGCACTTCCACGGGATAGAAACAAACCAAGACTTGATTCCCACAAAGCTGCCCATGTATCGCCCTCACTTCTATACACAGAGGCAATACCCTGTTTCAGCTGGCCATGCAGGAAGCTTAATTTAGATTTACCGGCTCTAACATTGTTTTTTTCCAGAAGCGCTTTGGCTATCTTTTCAAATTTAACGACTAGTGTTCTATATTCCAGGCTGACTTCTTTGGAAAGTGATAATAGGTTTAAAATGCTGATAATATAGCATACGATCATTATTTCACTGTTTTTATTCTCCTCTAGTGGTAAAACTCTCTTTAAGCAATGCTCAACAGCTGCTACATACATTTCCTTTTGAACAAATGATGAGAGTTCATTCCCGATAATCTTCTGTGCATTCTGAATATTTTCTAAATTCCAGATTCTATGATTATTCATCTTTAACTCATTTGTATATCCAAATATTTTGGTCGATTTCGCAGTCACTCAATGTTCGAAAGCCTACAAAAGTATCGGTAAAAATTTAATAATCTTTAGAATAAAACGAATTTATATAATAAATACAATCTAGTATATTACGATTGACATATACAGAAAAAGATGTTGATCTATTTTTCACTAGACTTTTATAGTATACAGTTTTTAAACTTGAACTAAAGTTTTTAATATAAATACCGATAGGGCGTATAACATCTTAAGGATAAGCTATGGCAGGCAAGTCGAGCAAAAAGATAGTTAAGGAATTCTGTCGCAACCACCCAGTCACGGGGCATCTCGATTGCATCCAATATCTAGAAAGAATCTACCAGCATGTTAAATCGCAATGCGAATCATATTCCTATATCCAGTTTGCTTATGATCTGGGTTTTTCTGGAACAAATGTCATACACCAGGTTATAAGAGGATATAGAAAACTAACCCTAAAATCTGCTAAAAAAATTAGTACAGCATTAGAACTTAAAGGCACACAAAAAAAATTTTTCGAGACGCTTGTTGAGTATCGAAATGAGGTAGCAAGTGTTAAAAGAGATGAGATATTCTCGCGCCTTGTGGAACTTAAAATGGAGGTTCTGGAGTCAGTTAACGATCAGAGGTGGCTACGTTTTTTCAGCATGTGGTACTATCAAATAGTGCTTGAAATTTTAGCTCTAGACGAGTTTCAAAATGATCTGTCTTGGATAGCTGCTCAGGTAAATCCTCCTATCAAGGAAAAACAGGTTGAAGAGAGTATAGAGCTATTAATAAACTTAGGTCTTATAGAATTTGATGCCGAAACAAATCGATACAAGCATTTAAAGCCTACTATTAGCAGTGGACATGAAGTTTCAGGTATCGGGTTCATCCGGTATCACCAAAAAATGATAGAATTGGCTAAAGAGTCTATAACCCGGGTGAAGTCTGATAAAAGGGATATTAGCTCAGTAACCTTCAGTTGTGATCAGGAGGCACTTACAGACTTAAAATCAATGATTCATACATTCAACGAAACAGTCCAAGCACGATTAGAAACCGTCGACAAAAAGAGTAATGTTTTTCAACTCAATATTCAGTTATTTCCAGTTTCTACATTTGAATGATATCTATTTATGCAGTTTCATTTTCTGATGTACAGCGTTCCAAAATAGAATTGATATTGAAGATCAATAGATTTTTTTCCTCACCATTTTTATCAGTAACTTGAATTGCTTCCGCCACATCTTGATGTATAGGCTTGTTTTCATTACGATAAAGAACTGGCGATAAGCTTATTTTTTCATTTTCAGAAAATGAAATTATCGATTCAACTTCATCAACTATCATTCCAAAATGAGATCCGTCTTTTTCAAAAATCATAACTTTTTTCAGAGATTGACTGTCATTTTGAGCTTTCATATGGTAGACGCTTCTAGCATCAATGATAGAAACTAAATTACCCCTTAGATTCAGTACTCCCTTAAAGTGTTGTTGCAAACCTAAAGGTTGCAATAACACTTCCGGGTATTCAATAATTTCCTTAATGTCTGATATGGCAACCGCATACGAGGTGTCAAGCCGAAAGGAAATGTATGTTTTTCGTGAATTACCCTGCATTTTATACTTAGCTTTTTGGGAAAGATCATTTTTATATAGATTGCTATGCCCATGAGTGATATTTGAGATTTCTTTATCCGACAGAATTTTTTCATAGTTAAGTAGAAGTACATCTTGGTTTTTATGATCTGTAATACAGCCGATAAACATATCGATACGATTTTGCTCAAACATAGGAAATGTGACAATATCGTCATCATGATAGGGAATAATACTATCAACAGAATCAACAAGAAGACCAAATAATTCATCTTCTAACCTCATCACGAGGACACGATTATCTGGGTCAAATATGTGATGGGAGTCACTCAGATTTCGGTAGTTCAACATAACAGGAAAGTCGATGATTGGTACTGTCGCTCCCCTAAGATCAATAGAGCCGATACATGTTCCTATTTTTAGTGAGGTTTCGTTCAATTTAGATATTTGGATGATTTCTTGAATATCAGATATGCGAAAAGCAAAATTTGCAGGTCCAACAGAAAATGATATGCATTTCGCCATTCTTACTTTTTTTATTGTCTCAATGCGCTAGTAAAAACTATGGGCTTCTAGCCCAAGCCGGTAGGTAAAGGTTACCTACCGGCTTGATAGTAAATAGCCGAA
>JBNKNM010000402.1:0-3714 GCA_050293845.1 Pseudobacteriovorax sp.
TTTCATTCTGCAGCGATGATCTGCAGAGGCTTCGAAGAAATTAGGAATTTCTTCTTACCGAAGTATAAAAACTCTTTCTCACTTAAAGAAAAACGTAGGATACTTGCATCTAAATTGTTCAGTTTCAAAAAAATGATCGCTGTTTTTTAGGAGTTGAGAAGTGGCGCTTCTTTTTGTCTTTAATTCAAGAACGAAAATTGACAGAATCCTTCTCCACTGCTCTCAGCTTTTGACACCATAGAGCTAATGTAAACTAAACGCAATAATCCCATGGACTTAACCTAATATTTTTTTCACATTATTGATTAAATAAAAAGATAGTACTGAATGCCTAAAAGGGTAAGAAAGTATTAATGAGAAAGGGTTTTCAATCAGTCTTTCTTATTGATATACAGATATATTTAACTTAGATACTGATTAATTTGAGGCAAGAAATACATGGAAATTCTTTTTATTATTCTTTTTTCTACATACGCAGTAACTGGTTGCCATTATAAGCGAAAATCTTATGCCATTTAAACCTATGACTCTATCCCTTCTGATGCAGAGAAAGAATTTCTCGAACTAACCAATGATACAACAGTTATTGACGCAATCAATTTAGCCTTTAAAGATGCGAAAGGTATTGTGAAGGCTGAATGGTAGCATAGTAAATGCCAATGATCCAGAATGCGAAATTACATATAAAAGATCTGCCAAGGGCGAAGAAATAAAAATTAGTACACCTTGCTCCGAACTACTTAAATCATTGAAGGCCATTGTAGGTAGTCCTCAGTCAAAAATTTAATCGTTACCAGCAGAAAGTATAAGAATAAAGGTAACTTTGAGTTGAAGTACTGATACGTTCAATGTCACATTAGATATTTGAAAATTTATACTCCTGAATAGCTGGAAGACTTGATGTTACCACTGCGGTAACCGATCTTGAATAGCTTCACAAGACCGTGGTTCTGTACAATTTCAGCAATGTGATGCTCCTGTAAAGCTTGGTTTTTTACAAGGTAGTGATAGCCCCTTTCCAGTAAATCAACAGTTATATCGACAGCATCCATAGGTCGAAACTGAAAACCTTCATTATCAATTCCGGAAATAACTAAATTGGATAGATATGCTAACTCTTTTTCTAAGGTCTGATTACTCATTAGGTATACTCTGAAAGGTGAGGAACTATCAGAGGTCAGTTTAGGGTTATCTTTTGGACTTGGGTTCGCGTCAATGACGTTATATTCTCGTAACAGATGAACAAGTTCCTCTGGTAGCGAGGGACGATGGGGTGAAGTATCTTCCTTGAGTGCCTTAAAATAAGATTTTGTAATAGTATCAGCATCGTCATCAGCGAGAAGGGACTCCAGATCCCTTTGTCCAATGAGCCTAAAGAATGATTTTGCGACAAGGGGTGGCACAAATCCTTTGGCAGTGCGTCTGTTGTCGCGCGCTCCCCCCACATCTTCCTTAAGAGATTCACGTTCGGAAAGTCTCTCAGAAAACTCTTCCCATTCGTTTTCAAAGGATTCCGAAACAATGGCTAAACGTGCCATAATTTCCTGGAAATGGGAAGGATTCCTTTCGTTCAGTTCATTTAACAAAATAACGACAGCGTCCCAATGCCGGTCTATGCGACTAAACACAAAATAATGATCAAACTCAACACTCAAAGAAGACTCTGAGAGCTCTTCAAATACCTTTGGTGGAAGACCAGTTTGCCAAAAATACATATCTAGCCCTTGTCTATCCATAACGGCGATACGTTCTGACAAACCTAAGACTAAAAAGTTTTCATCGAGTTGCATGATTTTTTTATAAGTCTCAGATGGTTCTAGCTGCACTAGTATTTCTAACCACAGCGCGAATCTTTCAGATTCAAATTCATCCGCCTGACCTGGGGTCTGTTGCCAAACGTCCAGATCCATGAGTTCGTTTAACTGGGATTCTGAACATAGAGCTACAATGGCAGCGGAATCCTCAAGGCCAATTCTTTCAATGACTTTTAACAATATGGAAGTATCCAAAATCTTGACGGCATTGGCAAGATTCTGATTTGAACAGATTGTGGCAACAATACTTGCTTTTTTCTTAGGCAATTGAACTCTCCATATCATGCTAAATGTTGAAGAATAGAGCTGCTTCAATAGTACACAGAAGCTTATAGCATAATATAGGGAAGCCGAATAATAATATTTACTTGCAAGTGACATTGGCCAGATCGCTGTAAAAATTGCCATTTAGGATTTTACCCTTTAAACCCCTTTTCTAATTTATGAATTTTTCTGATCGGGGATAGAGGGTACGCTGACCCCCTCTCTATTTGTTGAAGAATCCCGTGACCATGGTCCTCAGACTAGGTCTGAGGATTAAGTCGATCAGTTATCAGCTCTTAGTTTGCAACGAGAACTTCAAAACTACTTATGCTTTCCACATTGCCACCATAGGGAATGAGACAGGAGCCGTCATCAGTGACTTGGCCAAGCTGGAGGCCACCGAACACTTTAGCGCGACACAAATATAAATCCGATCCACCATGGGAGCCATAAACAATACTACTGGCTGGTAAACTTCTCGTACTGGCAGAAACCCAACTGGCATTGCTACCGGTAATGAAGCTGTAGTCGTATCCCTGAGTTTCGACGCCGTCTAGAGCAATATTACAGGCACTGAGGTGAGTCCCGTATTTTCCTGGGATAATTTCTCCATTCCTGACGATGACACAACCGTAAAGATCATTGCCATCAGCTTCATTGCCCAAAATTACAGCTTCCCGCAAAATGCGTGTAACCTTATCACCGAGAGATTCAAAAAGATCTGGGATTGGTTCTAAAGATCCATCAGGTGCTGTATAAACAAAGCGATTCGGGGAGTTGCCTCCTGGATTTGGAACGATGCCTGCTACCGAGTTAGCCAAAAGTCTTCTTGTAATCAGATCGGGTGATTCATTAGGAAACTGCTCGAGCAATAGGGCTACTGTTCCTGCAACGTGGGGAGAGGCCATTGAGGTACCGCTTAAAACATTGGTAGCGGTATCAGAGTCAATGCCCGACGACGTGATACCTGTGCCAGGTGCAAAAATATCAACACATGGCCCAAAATTTGAGAAAGCAGCCCTTTGATCATTTGGCTCTGTCGCACCCACTGTAATGGCTGATCCTTCACGAGCCGGAGAAGAGCCACAGGCATTTAAAAAGGAGTTACCAGCAGCCACAACAAATACAATGCCTGAATCAACCGCATTGGCAACACCCGAATCAAGTGCAGGTGATGCAGAACCTCCCAAGCTCATATTAGTAACAGCGGGTAGCTTGGCGTTGGCAGCAACCCAATCAACGGCTTCGAGAACTCCAGCGAAGGTACCAGAACCTTGGCAATCAAAAACCCTAACCGGATGAATGATGACATCCTTGGCAACCCCATATTGGGTACCGCCAAGCGTCCCCGAAACGTGAGTGCCATGGCCATTACAATCGTTTGTTCCATTACCATCATCAATGACAGAATATCCTTCTCCGACTCTTCCGGTAAACTCCACATGGGTACTGCGGAGTCCGGTGTCGATGACATAAGCGTTAACCCCCTGACCTGATGATGTATACAAATAAGTTGAATCCCTACCGGTTCGAGAATCGATCCTATCGATACCCCAAGTTGCATTAAACTGAGTTTCGTTGATGTATACATACTGATTGGCTTCGATAAAAGCAACATTTTCGTCTTTTGCCAATT
>JBNKNM010000403.1:0-3673 GCA_050293845.1 Pseudobacteriovorax sp.
CCTAAGAAAACAATTAACTCCAGTTCTTAATAGAGCCCATGCCAAATCCGTTCCAGTGAAAAAAGAAATCCACCTGAAAGCGAAAGGCCTACTTTGGGAGTACGTAACACCGCCATAGAGAACACACTTTTTAGCGTCGCACACTTCGCGGAACAACGGCAGCCTAGCTGATGCCAGGAGGAGTTTCAATATGTTTCACAGCCGTAATTAATGTTACTCATAGCTGGCGAAGAGAAGTCTTTTTGAAATAGGGAGCTGGCGATAAAATCAAGATTTAGAACATTTTTACAATGAGTGAGAGATATTTACGTACCTGAACAGAGGAAACCCCTTCTCCCACACCATCCATCTTCGCTTCGAACTGGGCCAAGTCGATAAGGTTTTTGGTTTCCAATAGCAATATGTTCAATACCTGTTCCCTTGACCTTTGCACAAGCTCGGTAAAACATCCGGGTTTTTCAAATTCTGCGATAGCTTTGTCTATAACCTTCTTCTCCTGTAACTCAAAACGGGAGCTTTTCAGGAATGTTATCAAAGGATCTTTTAACCTTTCCTTTAGCATGATAACTTCGAATAAGCCCAATTGCACCGATCTGATTATATATAAAATATGATGGAGTAAATCAGGGTTAGGGGACATCGCTAAAGACTGTCCGACATAAAGCTTGCCTTTCCGAGCCTCATATAATACTTTCTCCGGGCCATCCACGAATACAATTTCGACATCCATGTCTTGCAAGAATTTTTGATAGTTTTCCGCCCAAGGCCACGAAAATAGATCAGTAAATTTTGCCGTTGTCCTGCTGGCAAGGAACTTATCAATACTAAGACCAAAAACACGAGAAATAGTACGAAGGTTATATTTTTCCTGATAAAACTCCGATAAAAAATCTCGTGAAGCTCCTAATGCTCGATAAATATCGCTATCAAATATATCTAATTTAATATTGCTCCATTGCCCATCCCACGGCTCAACAAAGTCAAGCCAGTTAAAATGATCAAGTACTTCAGCAGTCTCCCCATCGTGTAGCGACGCGGCTTGTAGAGCGAGGTATTTTTCCACGCGATTTGCAAAACCCATCCCTTGAATTTTGGGGATTAATTTCTCTCCCTTCGATGCCAATAAACAGTTTCGCCATTCTGCCGTTGTTTGTTGCCCAGCCAATGACTGTGCTGTTGATTCTGTCATTCTACCTTGTGAGCTAGGCGTTTTTGGTACAGATTTTGGCGAGGGAGGTGTTTCAGGTGCTTTGCTACCAAAAGGCCATCTAGCCTTTTTTAGGTTCAAAAAGGATTTTTTCTCCTTTTTTCCCACTTTTACTGTTGGGATCTTATCGGGATCATCCGGGAGAGTTGCTCTAGGGGGTGAAATTTCTGTATTCTCTCTTACCCCTTGAGTATCAAGTTTTGGAATCGCTGGCGGTGTTTCAGGATGATTTAAAATCACCGTACTCTCTGTAGGTGTAGGCGGTGCTGCGGGTTTGGTAGGGTCAACCTTTTGTACTGGGGGTGGCACTTTGTCAGCTTGCTCATGGTTAACCTTATCTTGAGACCCTCTGTCATCATTGACAACTGAAACAACACTTTTGGGCAGAGGTCGTGGTTCTTTCTGCTTATCTCTACTTAATTCGATAGCAGAATTAGCAAATAACGATCCTAAATTTACAGGTTTGCCTGCGGTCTTAGGATCTTTATCGCGGGACTCCTGCTCATCGCCCAAATATTTCGTTGTAGTGGCTTCCATCTTTGTGTGACCGAATTCAGATTTTTTTATGTTTGGTTGCTTAGGTTTGCTAGGATCAAACAAGAAGCTATCGATTTCAGCAGATTTTTTAAGTTGTTTAGCTACATTGACAAAATCTTTATACAACGATTCTGTTGTAATAGGGTAATTGCCGATCAACTCAGGATGGTCATCTATCTTCGGTAAAATAAACCGTAAAAGTTCATACTGTTCTTTTGAGTGACGGAGGATAGAATTCAAAAAATAAAGTGGTAGCCAAGTATGATAGTCATCAGGTTTACGCGTATATCGTTCATTTAACAGCTTAAAGGCAAGCTCAGGTTCCTTGTCGTTTAGAAACAAAAAATTTCCATATTCAAAGCAAAGTTCATCATAAACCATTGGATGTGCAGTTTGGATTAGCTCACGGTAGGCTATGCGCAGTAAGTGATAAAGCTCGTCAGAATCCGCACCTAGTAAATCTACCGAATCCTGCCAAAACTTCTTCCATGAACTTATTTCCTTAATATTTCTTAAGTACTCTACCCAGTAATAGCTTGACTTTTCAGGTTCTGGTACCGTGTGAAAATGTTGAAATAAAAACCAGTTATAAGTATTGAAGCTAAAGCCATAGGTGCGCGCCAAAAGCGAGTAAGCGTCCAGTTGTTCGCAATCACGTTTGGTGCGGAGCTTTATCATGTTTTCCTTAAAAATTGAAGATATTGTATCGCGATTACGAGGATCTTCCAAAATCCAATCAAGTATCATGGTATATCGCTGGTCATTTTTCCAATTATTAAGGTCTCGCAGATACATTTTGCCCCATACTTCAGGCATAAAGCTGCGATATTCACTATTAATTTCTAGTAAAAGAAATCGGAACTCAACAATATTTTGAGGCTCAAATGCTTCAATGCACTTCAGCATATTTTTAGCAAAATCAAGCTTAACTAATGGATTATCGCGAATGATTTCAAAAGAAAGATCCTTAAGCTGATTAAACTGATCACTATTAATAACATGTTCTAGCTGGCTGCCGATAACTTTATAAAAATTCTCAATTTTTTCCGACTTTTCTGTGAGTTGACGATAAGTTTCTAACTCATTCTTCTGCAACACCACCATCCCTGATAGTTGCTCCAAAATATTTTCGGTTGTGTGCTCATAGCCAGCTTTTCCCGCCAGATGCTGCAGTGAGTTTCGTAAATTTTCTGCAATCCTATCGAAATCTTTTTCCTGATCTGCTAAATACCTGTAATATAGCCCCTTAGCTATAGGATTACTTTTAAGTACTTTCAATGTAATATGGCGATCTATCTTCGGGGGAATTCCATTTAAAATAAGCTTGTTCAGGTAAGGTTCTAAATATTTATAATCTGGATCTTTTTGATGTGACTTGACACCCGCCTCATACCATTCAAATATATCTTTATAATGGGGCTTCATCTTTTGAAGAACTTTTTCAATCAGTTCAAACCTGTCTTTGCTATCGCAATCTTCAAGAATACTTTGGGTATAAAGCATCCACTTAAACTGCTCTACTCGTTCAGATATTTCATTAAGTACTTCATTATATAAACGATCAATAGATTTTACATCAGCTCTTTCTTGATAGGTAATAAAACGCTTTTTTAGTGCTGCATCTTCTTTACCTTCTTTAAGAATCATAGTCCCATAACTATCTAATTCCCGATCAGAGAGGCTTTTAGATGTATAAAAAAGATCTTTGAGAATAGGGACCCTTTGATCAGAGTTGGCATTTCTTAATTGATGTTTAAGAACTTTGTCTCTTAAATCGGGCTTATTAATACTCGCATAATATTCATTGAGAAATTCATATATTCTTGGCTCAATTTTACCTAAATCAACGGCTTTCTCAAAATATTCAGCCGCTAAAGTCTTATTTTCTAGCTTTAATTGCGAAACTTCTCCCACAAATATGAGATAAGG
>JBNKNM010000404.1:0-3672 GCA_050293845.1 Pseudobacteriovorax sp.
ATATGTAACATCTAAGCGGCGTATTCGCCTTGACTCGGCCCTAAAGAACCGAGATTGCGGCGAACTTTTGTTCAATTCACTCAAAACCCAACATTTGAAGTCCCCTATTTTAAGCTTGGAAGCTACGACAAGAGCCTTGCGCAACAGATCAGACACCTTGGTTCTTGGGTCAGTTGCTTCAAGTTGGAGTGCACTGACCAAAGATTCTTCTTGTACCAACTTGTGTTCCCCCCGATAGATTTCTGGAAACTAGAATAGCAACCATGGCCAGGGAACAACAGAACTATATATTGGTGTGGGATCTACTGCGGACGAGATAATACCCACCAGCAAGAATGGCTTATGATAAGGGTGTTTTTCAGTGGCGAGTCAGAAACGGATGGTCTGCCTTATGTACAGAGTAAATCCAACCAGATCATTATACGAACTTACAGAGAGTTTCACACTCTCTTAAAACGGTGGATTTAAGGGGCATATGTAGCGGTGTTGTGATTTCGAGCATTCTGCAAATTTTAATTCTTGCAGGAAGGGGCGGCGATGATTATGCTTTGTCCCCGATCATTTAAGCCGCATGCTCAGGACCTTGAAAAAAGCTTTGTGGTATGTGCATCCTATCTGTTCTTTCTAAGACATTAGTTTTCATGCGCAAAATAACTAAGAAATCCAATAATCTTTCCATTGTGAGCTTTCAGCGTTAGGTTGAAAGTTTCTAGTATAATTTTCCAATCCGAATCACTAAAAATTTGTTATCAATGGAATGAGGCTGAAGATAGGATAAATCCCTAAGAAAGGGTGTGAAATGATGGCAGTTCAAATCAATCACAAAGCGGATAGTGGCAGCAAGAAGTTCCACTTCCAACCGATGGATGCCTTGTTTGCAGAGTTTGATAGCAGTAGTCGAGGACTCGATGGCAGTCAGGCGGCGGAACGGTTACAAAACTATGGCCCCAATACGTTACCAACAAAGCCTCCTCCCACTTTGCTACAAATTTTTTTGCAACAGTTTCGCAATCCATTGATCTACATTTTGGGGATAGCAGCTATCATTTCTGTAGCATTAGGTGACACCAGTGACGCCGTGTTTATCGCTCTGGTCCTGATGTTAAATGCAATCATTGGTACGAGCCAAGAATTCAGTGCAGAAAAAAGTGCACAAGCCCTGCGAAAAATGGCAGCCGCCAAATGTATGGTAGAACGTAACGGTGATGCTTTTGAAATCGATGCGGAAACCCTGGTAGTGGGTGATATCGTCTGGTTGGAGTCAGGGCGCAAAGTTCCCGCCGATATGCGTTTATTTAGTTCCTATTCTTTGGAAGTGGATGAATCCCTTCTTACAGGCGAATCTGAGCCCGTTATGAAGAGTCATGACTTGATTCTATCAGAAGAAACATCACTGGCTGATCGGAAAAATATGGTCTTTACAGGGTCTCTCGTCACTAAAGGACGAGGCAAAGGTTTAGTCATTGCAACAGGACTCCGTACCGAGCTGGGGCTTATTGCCGAATCTATCAGCCATGGTGAAGACTCTAGGCCACCACTTCTGATCCGCATGGAAAAATTTACTAAGAAAATTGCCATTTCTCTTTTGATCATCACTTTGGTCATGGCAATCTACCTATTTTTAAAAGGCCAATCATGGCACGAAGTGCTTATCTTTAGTGTCGCCGTCGCGGTGTCAGCAATTCCCGAAGGGTTGCCTGTGGCATTGACGGTAGCATTATCTATTGCGAGTAGACGTATGGCAAGACGCAATGTGATCGTTCGCAAGTTACCCGCCGTGGAAGCCCTTGGTTCTTGTTCTTTTATCGCAACAGACAAAACTGGTACATTAACGGTGAATCAGCTGACTATACAAAAAATAGCCTTTCCAGACTTACCGGAAATCGAAGTAACGGGAACAGGATTAAATCCAGAAGGTAGGGTTTCCCAAGCTGTGGGGGTCGATAGCCACCAATATACGGAGATGTTAGCTTCGTTGGTTGTTATAGGAACTCTATGCAACGAGTCCCACTTAGCCCAAAAAGATGGAAAATGGATCGGCTATGGTGATGCTGTAGACCTCGCGTTCTTAGTTTTAGCCCATAAATGTGGATTTAATCCCAATGAAATTCGCGACGAGTATAAAATGCTCAAGGAGATTCCCTTTGAACCGGAAAATCAATATGCTGCAAGCTTGCATGGCAGAGCCAGTAGCCAAAGCTTATCAGTAAAAGGAGCCTTAGAAAAAGTTCTGCCCATGTGCAGCAATATGTTGACCCAGAACGGTACTGTAAATCTCGCTGCTAGTAACATAGAACAGCAAGCTGAAGCTTTAGCCGTGGCCGGCTACCGGGTGTTAGCATTGGCCGGGAAAACACATGAGCAGGGCATGGAAGATATAGAAGATGAGCTAAATGAACTCACCTTCATTGGCTTTGTGGGTATGATTGACCCTCTACGTCCTGAGGCGGCTAACGCTATCGACTCTTGCCAACGGGCTGGGATCGACGTCGCTATGGTCACGGGGGATCACCCTATTACAGCTTTGGCTATCGCTCGCGAATTGAAATTTGCCCAGGATATGAATCATGTAGTCACAGGACCACAATTGAAGCAAGAAAACTCGGTGGAAAAAAAGGCTGCACTGATTGGCAGTGCCAAAGTTTTTGCACGTATGGAACCTCAACAAAAACTAGAAATTGTTCAACACTTGATCAAAGGAGAGCGCTTTGTGGCTGTAACGGGCGATGGTGCCAATGATGCCCCTGCTCTTAAAGCTGCTAACGTTGGTGTTGCTATGGGACAAAGCGGAACTGATATAGCCAAGGAAACTTCCGATCTGATCATCACAGATGATCGCTTTGCGACGATCGTAGCTGGTGTTGAAGAAGGGCGCATTGCTTATAATAATGTTCGAAAAGTCATCTACTTGCTTATATCGACAGGTATAGCCGAGATCATTTTATTTTCATTAGCACTTTTCTTTAATACACCATTACCTCTTACTGCCATTCAGGTTCTCTGGTTGAATTTAGTTACCAATGGTATTCAGGACGTGGGCCTATCATTTGAACCGGGGGAAGGGGATGAACTTTCCCACAAACCTCGTAAACCCAGCGAAGACATTTTTGATCGTCTCATGTTGGAAAGAATAGCGATTTCAGCTGCTGTCATGGCCATTGTTACATTTGCTTATTACTATCAACTTATTAGCAGTGGAGTTGAAGAATCGTCAGCGCGCAATCTTACACTGCTTCTTATGGTGCTCTTTGAAAACATCATGGTTGGCAATTGCCGTTCAGAAACCAAATCTGCATTTCGCATCAAGCTCTTAAGCAATCCCATTTTGCTTGTAGGAACAATCATTGCCCAACTGATTCATATTGCAGCGCTCTATATCCCTACTATTAGCGATGTTTTGGGAACGGAACCTGTGAGCATCACGGAATGGTTGAAGCTATTGTTACTAGCATCATCGGTACTGGCTGTCATGGAGGTTTATAAACTGTTGCGTAGGAATTAGGTTCCGGTCGTCTCGATGATTCTGTGAACTACCAACCTGAAAATCCAGCCGGTTTTCAGGACACCCCTAAAGGGGCGTGGCTTCCAACTACAAGCAAGCCCATAGTTTTCTTTTTTGACGTTTCGCAGTCCTTTGCCTAGATTGCTTTCGCTAGCTAGGTCTTACTTGAG
>JBNKNM010000405.1:0-3643 GCA_050293845.1 Pseudobacteriovorax sp.
CTTGGAAAGTATGACTTTGATGAAGAGAAGACCATAGAAATAGAAAAAATTTTAGAAATCGCCACCGAGGGATTAAGCCAAAGTTAAATTAGTAATATCAGTCGATTACCCCTATGGGAAATATCGGGGTAAATCCCAAAAACCCCTAAATGGGGATTTTTCTAGATCAACTAAATACGGATGTATAGCTACTCCTAAGGGAGCCAAATAGAAGGACCTTTCTCACCTATTTCAAAACGACCTTCTATTTTTTTACCCGTAGCGGAAATATGGCTCAGGATTTTTTTCTGTATGGGTTATCTTCTTTATCCACGAATATAGCAACGATAAGTCGCTCTGTTGCTGAAACATGGGTGTAATAAAAAGTCAGTCCAGCTTTTTTATCGATGTACTCATAGACGCCCGATCCCGGCGGCACTTCCTGTCTAGTTACCAATGGATCACTAATTCGTTTATCAGCATCATCTAAAGCATTAAGAAATGAGGCTACTTTATTTGTTCCGTTATATTCATCATCATCATCGTATTGGTCTTCAATAGCTTCTTTTTTAGAATTTGCACTAGGACTCCATTTTACACTCAAATTTCATTCCCTCTCTCATAATTAGAGTTTATTTCGCAATAGATTCACCATAGATTTTCATATCTTGGTTTATGTCCTCCCTCCGCTTTTTCAATCTTTTAATAGTGTCATCACGGCTTGTTCGTCGTATTCCAGCATTCTCGTCGTTTATGTTGAGCTGAGCTTCATAGAGCCCAATTTTAGTAATCAAATTGATATAGTGATCTTGAGTTACGAGTACTCGAATGGGCTCCTTTTCTCCTCTGTGAACTATCTGTATTGCATCGCCATCATTAACTACTAAGTCAAAGTATTCCTTGAGTTTATCTCGGAATCTACTCGCAAAAACTTTTGCTTTAAACATAATCCTCTCCAATACTAGCCGTTATTGTACAATTAATCGTACAATTAATCGTACAATTAATCGTACAATTAGAATATCGGTAAATTTATGTCAATCCTTAATAGGATAAGTGATTTTACAGTTTAGGAAGGTGAAATGCTGCAAGAATTGAGAATTGCAGCGAATCCTATATATGGTGTGTCCATAAGACGGTTCTAATGCGATCAATAAACAGATGTTTTTTGTCTAAATATTTTAAACCAAGCAATTACCGCCACGCCTGGAATACGTGTTGCCTATTTTTTGCACATTGTATCCTGGGACAATCTCTGTCCTTTACAAAAAAAAACAGCAACTATATAATTTATTTAAATAAATGATTATTTTGCACCTGGGGGCACTTTTGAGATCTGGAAAAGAGCTAATACGGATTGCAGCTGAAATCCGCCACAGTAAAGAAACTCAATCCGAACTCGGTCGACGCTACAGTATTGATCGCCGCTGGATCTCGAGGCTTAAATTTCTTGCGAAAGCTGATCTAGAGACCCGTCAGATTCTTGCTAGAAAGTCCCAAACGACAATCAAGCGAATAATCGATACAGTCAGATCCAAGGCATTTGGACGAACACTTGCAACAAAGCTTGAAAAACTACGTCAAGCTGTAAGGTCCATAAGTATATATAATATAGGGACGAAAAATGCAGCCAAGGTAGAGCGGGCACGCGAGGCCCTCGCAAATGAAAAATACGAGCATAGGCAACTGAAAGAAAAGTCTAAAGTGCTTGAGCAGCAGCATTCTACCCTGCAAGAAAAATTTTCCAAGCTACGTAAAGCTGCCGTTTACTACAAGACGAACTTTGAAAATGCTGTGCGTGGTGTGCGTAAGCAACCTGCCGAGCAAGACCCTAACCTACTCCATGTTATAGATTCACTTCGCAGCAAGTTTGGGGTGAGAGTCTCGATTAACAATGCCCGGGTAGAGTTCGATTGCATGAGCCTGTCTCTTAGAAATGACTTTATTGATCGGTTGACAGCGGGTTCATAATCTTTAGGCTCTTCCAATGATTGAAATCCTTAATATTCGCTGTAGCAAGGTCGTAGCCCTCAACCTTGGCCGTCGCACCGATCCATAAATCTTGGAGTGAGTATGTAAATCCCTTTTTCTTCATTTCGGAGCCCTGGGTAGCAGCAAGACTTGCATGGTCAGTGCTTAAAGGAAATATTTTTACTTCATATGTCTCTAGAATTTCCGGAAATAGCTTTAGTGATTTGGTAAGGCCCGCGCTCTTTAATCCCATTTCAATTTCAAAGAAGGTCGTGACACTGATGGCCGCTTCAGGAGTTGCCATCCAATCTACTAGTGTTAGTGGAGCCCCTTTTTTTGAAAAAAACTTGCTTAAGATACAGGTATCAAGAAGAACTTTCACTTTTCGAACTCCGGCAATTCACGCGTTGGTGTAGAAAAATCTATTTCATCGATCCTTTTCTCTTCGAACTCTGCACTAATTTCAGACTGTATCTTTAGAAGACGGTCTTTTTTTTGAATTTTTATAAGATCGTCGTACTGTTGCTTTAATCGCAAGATTTTATCAAATTCCTGCGCGCTCATTATCACTGCCTTAGCTTTGCCGTGACTACCTATGGTTTGCGGCTCTATCTGCGCTTGCGTTATAAGTTGTGAAAGCCTCGCCTTAGCGTCACTTACAGACCAGATCATAACCACCCCTTAGATAAATAGTCTTAACTTTGACTATGTAACTATTATCGGAATATATAGTTATTTAGTCAAGAAACTTTCCATTTGTGACTATTTATTATCCTAACTATTTAACATTACAGGACATTTAGTAACTTACATATATATTATGTAGTATTTGTAAAATACTACTATATACAATAATATACATATCGAACTTAAACAAAAAGGACGCACAACATGAAACCTGCTGATAAAACTAATATTTTTTCAATATGTGACGAACTAAACGATAAAGGCGTGAAACCAACCCTCGCCCGAGTCCGCGAAGCCCTAGGCGGAGGATCATTCTCCTCAATCCAGCCCTTACTTCGTGAATGGAAAGATCAGAGGCAGGCGTCCGCCATTACTCATACAGCAGATACTCCATCGGAATTGATCGAGCTAGCTAAATCAATGGCCACGCAAATCTGGGCGAAAACTAAGGCCGAAGCGGACCTAGAATTAAAAGCAGTAAAAAAAGAACTAGGTGAAAAACTCGCATCGGCGGAAGAAGAGCGTGATGACGCTATGGCCGAAATTAAAAAACTTGAGGGGCGGCTAGATTATGAACTCAAGCACAGCAAGGAACTCGTCGAGTCAATTCGCACAAAGGAGGAAAAATTGAGAACTCTAGAATTCAACAAAAACGTACTTCAAGATAAGTATGAGGATCTTCTCTATGTCCAGACAAAGTATGAAAAAGTGCTGCAGGAAGTAGGCGAGCTGCGAGGGGTTCTATCGCAAAAGAGATAGTGATACGCGTCTCGAATTAGATTTAATGACCTTGTCGAGAGACTTCAGACTAGGTGGCTACCCCCTCCTTCCGTAGCTTCAATAATTTCGAGAGTCTGAACGATTGTTATCCTGGATTGGCCATTCTGTGGTTGGGGGCAGATATAGAATCTACCGCAGTACGGTAAGTGAGAATCTACCGCAGTACGGTAAGTGAGAATCTACCGCAGTACGGTAAGTGAGAATCTACCGCAGTACGGTAAGTGAG
>JBNKNM010000406.1:0-3626 GCA_050293845.1 Pseudobacteriovorax sp.
TTTATGAATTTTAAATTCAAAACTTATCACATCAAACAAGTTCTGCGAAGGACAGAAAATGTGACTGAATATCTAGCTTCAGCTCCGGGAAGCACCGGTAAATACTTAATAAAAAATAGTGTTATGGCAGAGACTGGCCGGGACTATGTAAAATATGAGTATGATTTCATTAAGCACCACAATCTTTCTTGCTTTTTTGCTCCGGTAGAGGTGCAAAGCCATGACAGCGACACTACTGCGGTATATGAATACATCGAATTAGACAATTTTAAGTATTTAGCAAAAAAGACTAGTCTAAGTTTAAAGAGAAAACTGGAAATCGCCACCAAGGTTTTGGAAGCTCTCAGTCAGCTCAACTCATGCCATATAGCTTTACGTATTATCAATGCACATAATATTTTAGTAGCGCGAAAGGAGCATAAGATTTTTTTTGGGGATGCCAGGGCAGCTACAACAAATGATTATCGTGATCCATTGGTTTCGAGCTTTCACGTTCCTGAAGAACAATACCCTTACATGTCTCCCGAACAAACGGGAAGAATAATGAAAACTTCAGATTATCGTACAGATTATTATTCTGTTGGAATCTGTTTATTTGAATTGTTCACGGGGGAGGTCCCTTTTGTCTGCAATAATATGCTGGAATATTTCAATTCACATGTAGCCAAAAACATCCCTCAAGTTCATGAAATTAATAGAGAAGTACCGAGACAAATTTCCAATATCATATCAAAAATGTGTCGTAAAGATCCTGAAGAACGATATATAAGTGCCTGGGGTATCAAAGCTGATTTTGAAAAATGCTTACAAGCCTATAACGATTCAGCTGACATTCCTCTTTTTCCCTTAGGTCAACGCGATGTTTCAGATAAACTCAAGTTCCCAGAAAAAATCTATGGAAGAGATCAAGAAATTAAACTGATGCAGAGTGAGTTGGCTTTATTTTGCGAAGGTGATAACAATTTAATACTCTTGAAGGGGGTTGAAGGAGTTGGCAAAACTGCTTTAGCGGAATCTATTCATAAAACCATGTCATATGATAATTGCATTTTTATTAGAGCTCGGTTTCAGGTTAATTCCAATCAAGCTCCTTTCATGGCACTCATTAAAGCCTTTACAGATCTCATCAAACAGCTACTCATGAAATCTAGTTCAGAACTTAATTCTTGGAAAAAAACCTTTCGTGATGCCTTAGGAGAAAATAGTTATTATGTAACTAGCTTGTTTCCTGAATTAGAATTGATCATTGGAAAAACAAATAAACCACGACTGCTAGGACCAAAAGAAGAAAAACGAAGATTCGAACTTAGTATGAGAAACTTTGTTCATTGTCTTGGAGAAAAAGATCATCCCATAATCCTTTTTTTGGATGATGTACAATGGATGGATCAAGCTTGTTTTGAACTTTTGAACTTTATATTTAGTGGCTCCATCCAACACAGTCTTTTCTTGATATTAGCTTATAGAAATAATTCATACGATTCCATGTGGAGTGTTGAAGAAATTACTGATAGTTTTAAGCAAATCGATTTTAAAGTCAAGGAAGTTAATGTAACACCTCTTAAAAGCGAAGATTTGATTCTATGGCTTGGAGATATATTTAGGTTTGAACGACATGAAGCAAGTGTTCTTGCTGAGCAGATTACTGAAAAAACGAGCGGCATCCCTTTTTACATTAGACAGTTTATAGAAAAGATATTTAAATCAGGAGTTATTTCTTTTTCTCCTAAAGATTGTCGATGGATATGGCACTCACAACGGTTAAAAGAACAAATGATAACAGATAATACTGTTAAAGTTCTAGTGGATCGATTAAGTAGTTTACAAGATAATGCTGTCAAAGTGCTCTGTAACGCTGCATGCATGGGGGATGAGTTTGCGCTCGATGAATTGCTTATTGTAACAGAGGGAGATGATTCTGAAATTAAAAATGGGCTTTTGATGCTATGTGAAGAGGGTTTCGTTGTACCCTTGGTAGAGATAAATTTTCAATTCCTTAGAGAATCCGAAGATTATTTTACAAATGCAAAGTTTCGATTTATACACACTACTATCAGGGAAAATGCTGAAAATTTACTAAAACCGGAACTAAGGGCAAAAATTCATTACTCCATTGGTAGATCTCAAATAGATTACTTAACATTCGAGCAGATGTCAGATCAAATCTACGAAGTTGCCCATCACTTCAACGAAGCACTAAGACTTGGTGGTATACATGATTTATTGGTTATTGAGCTGAACCTATTTGCCGCACAGAAGGCTCATTTCTCTTCCGCAAACAAGTCTGCTATTGGATATCTTGAAAAAGCGATAAAAGTTATTGATGAGGAAACCTGGAAAGAACATCATACTTTATGCATGCAGGTTTTCAAATTACTAGCAACAATATCATTTCTGGGAAATGCAAAAGATTTACTAATGATGGCGATTGCAACAGTAAAAGAAAGAGCGAAAGAAAAAAGCGATATTATAGATGTTTCTGAAATTGAAATTAATCAACTTTTCTCCTACGACCAGCTAGCAGCAATCGAATTAGGGGTATCTGTATTGAAGAACCAACTAAACTTCAAGATCTCCAGTAATCCCGGAAAAATTAAAGTAATGGCCTCCCTACTAGCTGTATTTTTCACTTTTTTGCGTCGTGGTTATGTTTCCACATTAAGAACGTTGCCAAAATCTAATGATAAAAGATTTGAATATATCATAAGGATTGGCTCTGCTATCGGGTCCGCCGTTTATCTATCTCGACCAAACTTTTTCCCCGTGTTAATGTGCCGTGGGATGTTACTGGGGTACAAATATGGTCATGTTCCTAATATAACAGTAGCTTATGCTGGTTTTGCAACCATATTGTCTGGAGTTTTTGGCAGACATGACGCCGCTATCAAGCTAGGTAAGTTTTGCCGGGAACTTGCTAGAGACTTTGGTCATAAGGATCAAATTTGCCGTATTGAGCATATGCTATGGTCTTATATTTATACGTGGAAAACTCCTATAAGAGAATGCTTACAAGGTATCATGAAAGCTTTCCATTTGGGCCAAAGCTCGGGCGAGTTTGAATTTGCGATTCATGCAATCAATCTTAACACCTTCTATTCGTTCTATGTTGGCCAAGATTTACCTACTCTTTCTGATGAATTAGTGAAATATAGGCGGATCATTGCAGATCTAAATCATGATCACCTAAAGCCTTATTCTGATGCCTACCTTCAAGGTTTTGATAATCTTATGAATGACTCTGAAAATATAGTCGAATTATCTGGACAGTATTTTGATGAAAAACAATTTCATGATTTTTTCAATCTGGCCCACGACTATCGTTTTTATGTTTCTGTATTAAAGACTGAACTGTCATATATTTTTAAATTGGATGATGAGGCGACTAAATGGGTTAAAATCTGTCGACTATCTAAAGGTGCAGCTGTTTCTTCCTATGGTGTACCTACTTTCTTATTTTTTGAATCATTAGTCATCTTGAGGAAAACACGTTCTGAAAAGAGATCTTTAAAGTTAAAAGAAAAAATTAGAATAATGCGGACCCTAAGTAGTCTTAAATACTGGACTCGATTTTGCTCTCAAAATCATTTACATCGGTATTTATTGATTCTTGGAGAAAAGCACCATAC
>JBNKNM010000407.1:0-3588 GCA_050293845.1 Pseudobacteriovorax sp.
GTCTCCTCAAGGTTAAATCCACGCGTGCTGTTATCCGATGAAGTAGGTCTAGGTAAAACAATCGAAGCCGGTCTTATTTTCGGCGCACTCAAGGCTAAAGGGCGAGCCGAGCGCGTGCTGGTTCTAGTCCCAGAATCACTAAAACACCAATGGGTTGCCGAAATGTTTCGAAGATTCAATCAAATATTCTCGGTTATTGATGAAGAAAGATGTGCCGAAGAAATGGAGTCTCAAGGAATTTCAGCCTTTACGGCAAACCAGTTTAATATTACGTCCCTTGAATTCCTAAGCCAGCACCCAAATCGCTTTGAAGAGGCTTGCGCTGTAAACTGGGACCTTTTGATAATTGATGAAGCTCATCACCTCCTTTGGAACCAAGTAGACCCAGATATTAATTGGCAACTAGCCAAAACTTTAAGCTCAATAAGCCAAGGGCTATTGCTTCTCACGGCGACTCCTCAACAAAATGGATTAGAAACTCAGTTCGGGCTATTGCACCTTGTGGACCCTGATCGTTTTAGTTCCTTTGTCGAGTTTAAAGAAGAGTCAAACAGTCTCAAAGAGACCGCAGCATTAGCAAAGGACCTGCACGATCATGGCCTATCACCGGAAATAATATCAAAGATTAAAGCTGCGTTCCCTGACGACGCTCAGTTAGGGGAGGACCTTGACAGTTCAGGCTACAGTGCCGATGAAGCTATGAAAGCTCTGATCGATCGCCATGGTACAGGACGAGTCGTTTTCCGTAACCGAAGGGATCGTCTAGAGGGTTTTCCCAAGAGAATCCTCCATAGCAATAAACTGTCAGTACCCTCGAACTATAAAGAAAAAATGCCTCACGAACTGGATGAAAAGGCCATTTGGGAAGTGGCCACTGGACAACTAGAATTAGGCACAACAAACCCGACATATGAATGGTTGCAAGGTTTTGTGAGCAGTCAACTAGAAGACCAAAAGGCTCTCATATTATTAACAAGAAGTGAGCAGGCAACAAAATTACATGACTTTATTAACGAAAGAACCAACTGCAAAGTTGCGGTATTTCATGAAGAAATGACGGTAGTAGATAGAGATCGCCAGGCTGCATATTTTGCTGAGCCAGACGGAGCGCAGCTGCTAGTTTGTAGTGAGATTGGTGGCGAGGGACGAAACTTTCAGTTCGCTAAACATCTTATATTAATGGATATTCCTAGTCACCCGGATCTACTTGAGCAAAGAATTGGTCGATTAGATCGTATCGGACAAGGTAAAGAAATACACATCCATGTGCCATGGCTCGAAGGAACTCCTCAGGAAGTTCTATTCCGCTGGTACCATGAAGGATTATCTGCGTTTGAAAAGTCGTGGAATGGAGCAAGCGGTATTTTTGCTCACTTCAACGGCCCATTGGCAGATCTTTTTAAGTCCTATCTAACCCATGACGATTCAGTAAAAGCTGAGCTAGAATCATTATTACTAGAGACCAAAGCTAAGGCAAACGAAGTTAGATTACAAAGAGAACAGTCTGTCGATCTTCTTGTGGATCTCAATTCTTTCGATGAAAAGTTGGGCAATGAAAAACTAGAGTCCGTATTTGATTGCGATGATGATCCCTCCATAGAAGTCTTTATCCACAACATGTTCAATCACTTTGCAGTGGACTACGAAGAATTTGATGATCGTGGCTCTCTACTCATCAAACCTGAATCTCTTGCATTCATCGATAAGTTTCCAGGCATGAAAAGCCACGAAGAAAGTGTGATCGCTTTCGATCGCGACATCGCCCTTGCTAGGGAGGATATGAGTTTTTTATCCTATGATCACCCCATGGTTGAAGGCTCCATGAGCCTTTTGTTAGATAGAAATGAAGGTGTTGCTAGTGTTTGTAAATGGCGCAACTCACCTCAAGAGGGAGCCATATTAGAGCTATGTTTTGTTCTAGAAGTAGCTGGTCCCAAGCATCTGGATCTTGGACGGTACCTTCCTATCAAAATAAAAGAATATGCATACGATCACAAAGGCCGAAAGAATCGTGAAAAAGCTTATAAGGAGGAGCCACTCCTTCTCCTTCCTTTAGAAGAAACAGAGTATCCAAAAGATAATGTACAATTACGAAATGTCATGGACCCGATTTTTGCAAAAGCTTTCGCCAAAGCAACCCACTGGGCAGAAGAAATGATTGCAAAAGCAACAGATAAGGCTACTCATGAGTTGGAACTTGAATACCACCGTTTACAATCCTTAGCCGCGGTAAACCCTAATATAACTAGTGAGGAAGTTGAGAATTTCAATAAAGATCGCCAAGAAATCCTGCGATTAATTGGATGTACAACTCCTCGCTTAGACTCAATCCGACTAATATTTTGCTGGTAACTGAATTTCAAGGATTCCAGAACCATGACCTTCTATAAATTTTAGGAAATCTGTAAGGTTTCCTAAAAGGAAGGCTAAAGAGTTCATGCGAAATTACCCTGCATTGACTGTCATATCATATTCAACGTGATATCTAATAAAGTTTGAACGACCAATATCTAAAAAACTTAAAGTGTACTCTCTTATAAGAGTATTTTGAGAAAAATTCGGTTAACTTCGATTAAGATTTAAAATAGGGTGTTTTCAACAATCATTTGCTCCATTTTTTTGCTGAGCAGTTATTGCAAATAAACAGATCTCGATCTCCAGTAAATTCGTAAAGCTCTTTCCCATTAGCATCTATTGTTAAAATAAATATTAATGCTGCAACAATAACTAAACTTCTCATGTTTCTTCCTATTATATCAAATCTACACCTCACTAATTTTAAATTTTATAAAAATCTTTCTATTAAAATATCCAGATGATAACGTTATATTTAAATAGGAAATAGGGAGGACGGAGCGTCAAAGCCATGAAATTAAACAAAAAATTTTCTCAAAAACTACTTAAAATTCCCAATACAATTTATTTTAGGTTAATTCCATTAAAAGAAGCCTTAGAAAGCATCAAAAAATCAACGCTTCTAAAGAAAATAAAAGCTAGGTCTCAGTTTAGTCTATTAATTTATCTGAAATTGCTCCCTAACTTCCAGATTAGACGCACCTATCCTCTGGTGTAGGGTGGATTCTTAGTAAAATGAGGTCGGACTTTTCAGTCGGCGAAAAGAGCTTAGCAGTTCAGACCTGAATTTAACTGCTTCTCGATCACCAATGGTATGACCATGGGTCAAAGAGGCATTGTTTAGATCCATAAGTCTTCCCATGGCAGAATAGATCAAATCCCTGACAAATTTTATGATCTTTTTGGGATATATATAATCATCAGAATCCAAAAGATTAACTAGAGTTAACTTCTCCTCATCGGAAATGTTAATTTTTGAGATAGTTAGGGGATTGATGCGCCAAGCAGCGGAACAATAGGGATCTTTAATGGGGTTGTTAGAGGAATTGATTTTGTAGCGATTGAACCAGATATACTGCATTGTTTTATGAGCATAGGTCATATTAGAAATTAGCGGTGATTTATACCTCTCGCGAACGGCTTGGCTATCTCTGTTAAAGAGAAATATCAGAATTTGGTGTTTGAGGTAAGAGAGTCGGCATCGCTGACAGCCTCTTTTACCCCATCCTTAAA
>JBNKNM010000408.1:0-3584 GCA_050293845.1 Pseudobacteriovorax sp.
CAAGCAAAAACATTAATGTTCTTGTCAAGGAATTGTAGGAGCTCAGCTTGTTCCTCCAGGCTCATTTTAGTGCCAATGCAGACGGTTCTATCTGGTACTCTAGAGTCGAGTGCCACTCTGTTGAAATCACCTTCGACTTCGATTCTTAAATTAATATCAGGATGTCTTTCACACTCCTCGATTAAGTCATCATGAGTCATATCGAACATGCGAGCTAAGTCATCTAAATAAACAACGCATGAGTCTGACATCATTAAAAGCTTTTCGGCTATACATGGACCACAAGTTGGCTTGAAGAATTGTTGCAGTATTTCATTCACGCCATTCAATCTATAAAATAATTTCTCAGCATTGCATAAATAGTAAAAAGCGTAATAGTCAAGACACTTCATGTGCTCATCTGGATGATCTTCATCTAAATTAATAGCGTCCTTAATACCCCTAGGAAAACAATGCCTAATTGTTTTTGCATGCTTTTCAATTAACTCATGAACTTTGTCAGGTGTCATCTGGAGAGCCTTTGAAATTGCCAAAGTGGTGGTAAAAAGCTGACCCTCAACGTTAACTACGTTTTTTTCAATCATCAAATTCTCCTTGTTCATTTCTAGGTAAATATCCATATTTCATAAAAAGGTGGTATCCTTTCCGTGTTAAAGTATATAGCTGCTGGTTTTTGCGACTATCAGTGGGTATAAAATGCTCGGAATTTAACATGTTCAACCGATTTCTCACAAAATCTACAGCATCCAAAACCATCGAATGATTGATTCCGAGCTCCGCTGCGATCTGGAGAGTATTTGTGTACTGTTTATCCATAAATATCCAATATCTTAAGGGCAGCCGATTGTTCGTAAACTTTTACTGTTCCCCATCTAGCATCTTCGATTTCTCTAATTTCAAAATTCCATTTCCGACTAATCTTGGAAAATAGTCGTCCTAAAGAACTGTCATTTTTGGAGACAGTAGCGAGCTGTGGGTATTTCTTTTTCCAAGCAATGGCAGTCTTCCAATTTTTAGCCTCGCCTAATTCAGTGAGCAGTTTCTCATTGTTTTTTTCAAACTTTTTTAGCTTCCTCACTGCAACGCTTGCAGTAGCCATGGCGGTTGCTACTTTTCTATCGCCAATTTTGGCCCGATCTTTTTCAGCTTGAACCCTTAGGGCTTGCTCTTGCTTTAGCCTATTGCCAGCTTCGATTAATAAATCTGAAAGGTCTTTGGGACGTTGTCGCTCTGTTGAGAGTCGTAGGCACTCAGTTAAAAAGCGACGCATCTGATGACCTGCAGCTTTATGCCCATTAGCTACTACTTCCATAGCTACTTGGATAGTGGTGGTAATCTCCTTGCTAGGTGCACCACGACCGGAATTCTCGACTTTTTTGTCGAAAATTAAATAGTCAATATTTTCAATGTAATAAGTGAGTTTCCTGGAAGCCCACTTATTGAAATCAAGAGTTGTTGCAACAGCTCCCTTTTCTACAAGGACATCAAAAATATCCCTCAAGTTGACTTGATCATCTAGCTTTATAGGGACTGGATTTTTAAAATCTATATGAATAAGGTTAGTCATCCTAACCCACCTTTTCTATCGGATTGATGTTTTTCTCATTTTCTATGTTGATGGTTGATAGGTATACATTCTCATCTTGAGAGCCGATACTAATGTCATCAAAGAGAGGTACATTCAGATACCTAGAACCAAAATGTTTGGGTTTAAACTTGGTTTTCAGATCACTAAGAACATCGATGATGTCTGAGTATTCATTTTGATATCGATCATTTTCAGGAATGTTAGTGAGAAACTTCTTAAACTGACCAAGCGCACCAGAAATAAGTTTTCTTTGCACCCAAGCGTGCTTTTCAATTTCATCCATTTCAGCAAGTGTTTTAGCTCCACTTACCCAGCTCATTTTGCCGAGTCCGTCCGGTGTGCTATCAACTTGGAAATAGCCAAACTTATGCTGATACTTTCGTGAAGGAAGTCTGCTATTAAGTTTGGCTATGATTTCCCCATGGCGATTAAATTCGTCTAAGAAAGCCATTTGAAACTTTGCAGCATTGCGCCCACTAAGCCCGAGTGCAAGAATTGCAAACGCATCTCTGGAGAGTATGTACATATTATTGCTTTTCCCCGTATTATCCTGATATTCACTGAGGGAAAATTTTCCTTCAGTCCATAATATCGGGTAGTTACGAAGCTTTTTTCGTATGTGCTTCAATAGGTCGCTATGTGATTTTTCAAAATACTTAGCAACGATAAGTGAATATGTAACAGGTCGCTCATTCTTCACATAAACGAGCTCTGGATTGTTAACCACTTCAAGATTCATTACTGTACTCTCCAGTTCGTTTTCATATTTTCGTTTTTACCGTGTAAAAAGTCGCAAGTTCTAAAAAGCGCCTGACATCCCTTGAGTGGTATCTTTCAGTAAGCTGATCGAGAGTCAGGTTTGATGAGAAAAAGGTAAACTTCCTCTCACCCTTTTCAGTATATGCATGAAGCCTCTGATCAAGAATGGCGTAAACCTGTTCCCTGGTCCATTCTGTAGATCGTTCGACACCGATATCGTCTAAGAACAGAAAGCGACATGACGTTAGCTTTTTTTGGATCTCAACTTTGTAATGAAAATCATCCTGAGCCATAGCGTCAATAGCATGTTTTAGTTGGGTGAAGATGACTTGCTCTGGATATTTTTTAACAAGCATGATCGCCAGAGTTTTTAAAAGTGCAGTCTTGCCGCAACCGGGATCACCATAGAGATAGATGCCTTTGTCACTTTTCTCAGGATCAAATCTCAAGACTACGCTTCCTACGTTGTCTGAACCCTTCCAAAAGCTACGGGCATGAGCGGGCCTAAAGGTCTCAAAATCCTTTCGCGTAATACCGACATAATTCGATCCAATTGCCATAGTTCCAACAAGAAGCGAAGTATTCCACCTCTCATATTCCTCTTTTGAAGGGCCAGGAATACTCTGCGGCTCCCTACTTCTAGCAAGTCGAAACAGCTCAGAAATGCTAACTTTCATTTGGCCAGTCCGTCACTAACTTGGCTTCCATTTCAGCCTGTTGTTCGGCAGCCTCCCTAAGTATTCGCCGTTTATACTCCTCGTGCCCATCATCCACCTTCGATCGATTGGTCTTCACAAGGCTCAAACTTCGACTCTGCTGCGATTTTTGCAATAAGATAAGGTCAAGGTTAGTCTTCTCTCCCTTTCGCCTCAGAAGTCTCGCAGGGCTAACAGATTTATCCCGCCAAAAATCTGAATCTCGGCACCAGGAAAACAAGGAAGTGACATCTGACTCACTAAGTTGGTACTCATGACGCATTCTAGTTATTGCCACTTGAAAGTCTGCTTCTTTGAATTTGCCATTAGGCATCTGCTCCCGTGCGTACTCAAGCCAAGCGCTAGCAGTCGAACAATCAAAGTCGGAAATTTTTCCTACCCATTTTTTGGGAATCTTCCCTTTCTTAAGGGAGACGTCTGATGCGCGAGCATCTGACAAAGAAAAAGAATCTTCTTCTGACTCCGGACTCTCTTTCTTTTTATCTATTTTTTCTTTAATGCCTTGATCTGCATTTTTTTGT
>JBNKNM010000409.1:0-3572 GCA_050293845.1 Pseudobacteriovorax sp.
GATTTCGATGCTCGCCCAAGGCTTCTCCATTTTTCCCGACCCTAAAGAGACCGGGTTTCCTGGAGAAATTTTATGAAAAGACATCGGCTTTATGGTGGAAAGTTTATAAGTCTAAAAAAGAGTCTAAGGAACTAGAACTTACTTAAATAAAAGACTTTCTATAAGGTAGAAAATATCAAAAAAGAACATAGCTTAGTTCAAAAAGGAATAGATGATATCAATCCACTGGGCAGTCAACCACTAGATGTTGCTCTAAAAAAGATGTTATTATTACTTAATAGCACTCCATCATATCTAGGAAAAACATGTATAGCACCTTGATATTAACATCTCTTCTATTCTCTACGACACTCCTTGCCAATGCACCCATTGAAAGAGAGAATTGTTTTTCTTGTAATATCCAGATTAATAGTCTCGATAACCCTATCGATCTCAGCGGCAATTGGCTATTTACTCGAAATGACGAAGTTAAGAATGTAAAGAATGATCTAAACCTAGACGATTGGGTTCTTGTAGGCACCCCTGGTCCATGGTCTAAGGCTTATAATGACGGAAAAAATTTCCCAGTTGGTTGGTATAGAGGAAATCTAACATTCAACAAAGATCTTATTGGCAAAAAAGCAACTTTATACTTAGATGCATACATGTCAAAAATCGATGTCTTCTTAGACGGAAAAAGAATCTATGCCCGCCGCGGGAAGCAGACTCATCGCGATTATCGATCTATTCAACCGATTCCCATAAATTTTAGGATCAAAAAGTCTAATCACACGCTAACTTTCAGAATTAACACGAGATTAATGACTGGGGTTTATCAATCTCCTTTTCAGCTAAGACCATACAAAGAGTTTGACCCATTCATAAACTTCATGGAGATATTTTGTGGAGAGCTAAGGTATATTTTCGCCTATACATTCTTTTGGACCGGCCTATTCTTTTTAGCAATTTTCGCGAAAACAAAGTATCCCCTCTACCTAGTCTCAGCTCTTACTGGAATTGGAATTTTTCCATTCTATGCAATGCCAAATAATATCCTGATTAAATGGTTCGAACCAGACATGCTTCTTGTGCTGCACTATCCTGGTCTGGGATTTATGTCTCTTGGTTACTTCTTATTTTCGCAATTTTTCTATAAATTCAATAAGAAGTTGACTATATTGTACAGCATCATTGTAGCTGCTTATTCACTAGTTTTCTTGATTTTAACTTTTTCATTTAATCTAGATATATTTCAAATTGCTAGAAAGTCATTATTCATTGTCTCTTTTTCTATTGCCACCCATGGAGTTGTAAACTGTGTAAAAGGGTTGGCAGAAGATCGTCGTATTCTTATTTTAATTATCGGTCAGATTATTTTTTGGGTCTGTGCTGGCCACGACATCGCCCTAGCCCTTGGCCTTATAAAGTCTACTGGTCTTATATTTCAAGGAACCTTTTGTGGTATTTTTTCCATTATGCTAGTGACCGTCAAATTGTTTGGAGAAACTTTCATAGAAAACAAAAATCTACTCAAAAAAGTTGAAGCCAATAACTATCAGCTTGAAGCGACGGTTGCAGAAAGAACTCAATCACTTAGAGAACAGTCTATTGAAATGAAAACCATACTACAAAGTCTTCCTGAAGCTGTAGTAAAAGCAGACGACAATTTAAAAGTTCTTACTAGCTTTTCTTTAGTTGCTGAAGATATCTTAAAGACTAAAGAAATAGATGGTCAGGATCTAGTTGACCTTATTTTTAGATCAAGCAACTTATCAAAAGATCATATTTCAAGAATTAGATCATCTCTAGAAATGTCTGTTGGAGAACCTAGATGGACATTCGAAGTCAACCAAGGATCTTTACCATCGGAAATTTCGAGGAAATTAGAAGATAACATTCAGCATTTAGCGTTAGGCTGGAATGTAATTTGTGATGAAGATGACGAGGTTTTCAGAATTCTATTAACTGTCTCTGATATTACTGCATTGAGAAAATCCTCACATGACTCTACAATTTGGCAGCTCAAGTCGATAGTTTTAAATTCTGTATTAGACGGTCACTCGCAAAAGTTACAACGTCTCGTTGATGCTGGCAATTCCGCTATTAAACTACTTCGAGACCCGAATAACGAATGGACCGACGATGTAAAGCACAATTACCTCAGAACCCTTCATACGATTAAAGGAAATGCCAGAGCCCTTGGCTTAAGACAACTATCTGAGCATGTTCACGAAGCAGAAACTCTCATTCAAGGATTAAAAGGAAGCTCTAAAGAGGACCAATTCATCGAGATTAACGAAATACTTGATGAGATTAATGAATACTTTGAAACTGTTTCACAGCTAATCATAACCGTCTCCTCAAAACTAGAGCAGAGAGGCCAACATGGTAGTTACTCTTCAAGTAAGCTAAAGGAAATTGAAAACTTTATTACTTCGAATCCTACAGAAGCTCTTAATATGGTTAAGCAGTTGAGGTTTGTCTCACCTGTCTCATTAACGAATGAGATTCCAAAACTTTACCAAGAAATCGCAACCAATTTGGGCAAAAGCAATATTTTATTCAATATTAAAATTGCTTCCGATCTAAAAATTGATCCTGAATTCAATGCTGAGCTTGAAGATGTCCTAGGTCACTTAATTAGAAATAGTTTAGATCACGGAATTGAATTCGAAGATGACCGGATAAAAACTGGTAAAGACAAAAATGGCTGTATTAGGATTCAACTCCATCAAACTTACGAAAACCTAGTTCTCACCTACGAGGATGACGGCAGAGGTTTAGATCTCAATCTACTAAAAGCAAAAGGTATGTCTAAAGGATTATGCGAAAAGACTCTAGGATTCAGAGATATTAAAAATCTAGTATTGAAACCAAATTTTAGTACCTCTGAGTCAGTATCTGATATTTCTGGTCGTGGTATAGGCATGAACATATTCATCCATTTTGTAGAAAAATGGAGTGGCGCATTTCACTGGGTTGAGCCGAAAAACAAAGACTCTGATATCCATCCATTTTCGATAGTTGTTTACTTCCCCATAGAATTATCGGCAAGAGACGGATCTCTAGCTGAGCTTCAGGCTTCAAGCTAAGAAAGTTTTTCTCCTTACTCATCCTTTATGCTTTATTCTCGAAGTTACCTAGAATCACCTCATAGCTAATAGAACATTAACGTCGAGTTAATATCCTCAAACTGCTCCCAGATCCGTACATAAAGTAGTGACCTTCAGCGTCTGAATTATTCACAGTAATGCACCACCTAATATTATAGCAAAGTGTCCCACTTAGATTCCTAATCTTGTTGTCTAACTAAGCTAAATAGAGCAATCTTGTCCGTAATAGAATTACCGTTTTATTATAGTAAGTATTTGACAAAAAATTCTGAAACCTTCTGAAGAAAAATGTTGATATTCCATTAAATATCTGCATGTTACAATTCCACGCCTCCCAATGCCTCCCTGGTTTTCTAGTAAGCTAAGTTAGTTTGGGTTAAAGCTGTCTATCTTTTGTTATGACTTTCATTAATTAGTGAGAGCTTGGCTGTAATATGTAACTTTTCCCAAGATTCTATTTTTACGATGGAGAGATCGGAA
>JBNKNM010000410.1:0-3565 GCA_050293845.1 Pseudobacteriovorax sp.
ACACCAACGAACTGGCAATGGTTTACGCCAAGGGCGAAGCTTCAGTCCTGTTTCAAAAACACAGCGGTGCGCTGTATCCTGAATCAACGATTATAAATAACACGGATATTTACGAAGTGATGCGTGTTTCCGATGTGCGGTACCTTGCTGTGCTAAGGGCCGGTGATTTCGTGGGGTTAATCGATCAGATGAGCCTTCTTAATGGTATCATGTTGTCACCCCAGCATTTTAATTCTTTGGAAGCCAAAGATATTATGAAAACTAGTGTTCCTATCCTAGATGAAAGCCATACGCTGGATGATTTGCTCCATAGTATGAAATCCCGCAAAGTTGTAGCAGTTCCCTATTATGAAGCAGGGGAACTTAAGTACCTCTTCTCTCAGGAAGACCTAGTGCTCATGCTTGAAGGTATCTTCAATGAACACCAAGAGGGGCTGTTTACGGATGCGGAAGCCAAGAGCGAACTTTTTATGGCTAACCCCATTGTGCAAAAAATCATGGCTACGCTGTCCGATGTCGGGATATAAATAGCGTGATGTCTTAATTCTTCGACTGAATATATTCGATTTCTACAGCTAGGTTTAGATCTGTATGCATGCAGTCTTCATTATCGTTATCACCGGTAGCGATAAGGTTGGCCTGCAGTTGAGATTTACCTGCTACTGCCAAAGCTAAAGGTGCAATATCTTGGGAGTCTAACTGCAAAGATATAGGGCCCGCTGTATCGTGAGGGGGCAGTACGCAGCTTGCCTGATTCCCTAAACAGTAATAATTAGCCTCAAATGAATCGATAGAAGTGCCAGCAATTTTAGACCAGTCCCATTGATAAATACTGCTTTTCTGATCCAATCTCTTTGTGACTTCAATGTTACTGCCAAATATCACCTGATCTTCTATAGCTAAAAAGATAAAGTCATCATAGTGGATTTGAGCATTGGGCTCCGACTGCAAAGATAAATTACAGATCACAGCACCGTCCGGGATGGAAATATTGCCTTCTGATATCTCATAAGCCTGAATAAAGGCATCTTTAGCATTAAGGTTTGGAGCGACACCAAAGTTACAGTCTTGTCGTGCATTATAGGCTAAGGATCGGGAGATTTTTTTTATGGAAGTAGCCTTGAGGCATGCTTCGTTCAAAGTTTGTGCATCAACGATTCCATTTTTTGCAAGTGTTTCTAGCACCTTCTGACGAGCTTCCTGATCATTCTCCTGATTGTTATCGTTTTGCCCGCGAAAGTTTGAATTAGAGCAGCTATGCAGTAAGAACATTAGTACAACAGTGGGCAGCTTCATCATTTCAGAAATCCTTAAAGTAATCATAGGTTAATGGTAAATAATTCTTTTCCTCACGGATTGTCCTCTTTTCGTTTATCGGAATGAACGGAAGTGATTTACAGCAAAACTTGTAAGTATTTAAAATAACAAAAATTTCTTATGGTAATATTTCAGTCCAGCAACGCTATCTTAACTGAGTTACTTACTAAAAAGTAGGAGGGACAAATTTTTAAGGAGTTAATACTAGCTTTATACAGGCATAATAGCATTAGTATAATAAAAATAAAAACTTATAAACAAATCAAGGAGTGCTTCCCTAATGGACGTCAACGTCGTCTTTCAAAACCATCACCATTCTCCATTTTTGAGCCGCTATGTGAAGATGAAGCTAGAAGAGATGATTCATGAGTTTCCCTTAGATACAAAACTTACGATCGCCATCGAAGAAATATGTATGGGCAAAAAAATGATACGTTGTCAGTTACACTCCGAGAAACGAGAGTGGAATTTTCAAGAGGAGTTGACTTTAAATGCGAAGCATGCCGTTGATCGCGTGATCTTACAGTTAAAACAAATCAGTAAAAACTGGAGGCCAATGATAACGACAAAGCCGGCTTTACCTACTACTCGTTGAAGAATCTCAGGGGGGGTACTTTCTCATGAATGCTCAGAAACAAGCTGTCCCCTAAGGTAGAATTTGTTCATGAGGAAACCCTGAAGCCGTGATACGAAGAATTTTTTGCGTTTTCCAGTATGGAAAAGCTATAGCACTCGCATGCAACTGCATCTTTTTTCCCGAAACATAACCACCATAGTTTTTATCACCGATGATGGGGTGTCCATAGCTTGCAATGTGCACCCTAATCTGATGGGTCCGGCCCGTGACTGGCTTGGCGAGCAGTAGGGTATGACTGCCAAATCTTTGCAGAACTTGAAAATGAGTCTCTGCCGGTGAGCCTCGTTTTTCATCTAGAAAAACGCGACCCAAACTAGCTTGAATTTTGCCAACGGGACGCTGGCAAAGCCAGGAGTCTTGCTCTGGATTTCCTAGAACCCAGCAAAGATATTCTTTTTTAACTAACCGGTGTTGAAATAAACCGGAGAGCCGTTTGTAAGCACTTTTGCTTTTAGCCAGAAGCATGACGCCACTGGTATCCCTGTCGAGCCTATGAACTAGCAGAGCAGAACGACAGCCGAGCCGGTTGAGTTGAGCTAATATGTGATTTTTACTTTGAGTTTTAGTTGCTTGAGACGGCAAGCCCTGGGGCTTATGGATGGCAATGATCTCACCGTCGGTGTAGAGAATACTGTCATTTGTGAGCCACTGTTCTGTATTGCCAGATAATTCCTGCAACTCTTGCTCGTGCCAGTATAGGGAGATACGATCTCCGGTAGCTAACAGGGCTCCATTTTTATGAATCCGCTTGCGGTTCAGGTAGCAGCCACCCAAGGCAATGATTTTGCGGGCTTTTCCTCGTGATAAGGCTCCGGTAGCCGCGATAGCCTGATCAAGGCGTAACTGTGATAAGGCTTGGTCAACATTTAGATTTAAGGATTCCACAGGCTTTGCTCTCTAGGTCAAAACGGTAGCAATAGCAGAGCCCCCGTGTGGAGTCAAAGGGAATCCCAACTTTTGAGACCTAAACGCTGCGTTTGTATCATTCTTCGCAATCCTGGAGTAATAGCAGCGTGATCCAGGTTCGCTACCTTTTGATCTTGGCTGCAGTTCCGCTGGATATAGCTATGAGAAAGCGACCAAAAGGTTTTATTTTCTTAGTGAAAAAAAGTTCCGTTAACTTTACGATTGCAAAAGGAATAGGGTATGCTAATTAAGCAAGTAGAAATAAAACACTAGTTGGTCGCATCAAGGGGCCCTTCATGAATTTTATATCTTTAGTCATTAATATAGTGATTAGCTTGGGGAAATAAGGCCTCGGGTTTGTTTACTTATGCGAAAAGCCGGGTCTTCTAAAAGGACCCGGCTTTAAATTTTTAAAGGGGTGGAGGTAGCAATGCCACAAAAATTTTTGAGTATTTCTGAAGATCTATTGCAAACTATTGAGCATCTGACTTTACCGAACCCCTTAGGGTTTGGGCAGCACACAGCGCCTATTATGGCGAATTGTTACTATCGGGAGGGACGTTGGGGGAATCCTGTTTTAGAAACCTTAAATCCACTGGTGATGATGCCAACAACAAAAATCTTCCATTATGGTCAGCAGGTTTTTGAAGGACTTAAGGCCTATCGCTGGAACAATGGCCATCCTAGGCTTTTCCGTTTAGAGGA
>JBNKNM010000411.1:0-3543 GCA_050293845.1 Pseudobacteriovorax sp.
AATTCTAATGAGTGATCAAATTTTAAACAAAAAAACGTAGCGACCCTCTAAAAGACAACAACTTTTCTTCACTTAGTCCGTTTTTGGAGAAATTTGCTCTATTTGGCGTTTTTCCAAATGCCGAAAGTAACGAGTATCAATTAGATTACCATTTTCATCTAGAGGAACTAAGTTGATAGCTTGATCAATCAATTTCTTTTCTTTATTACTCAAAACTCTAATCTCCAAAGGGACATTGTTGATACATATTCATTTCTTTATTATAAAAAAAACGAATACTCGCTCTTTCATAAAAGTGGAGTAAAATCGATTCCGAAATAGCTCTCTTGTTTTTATCATTAAGGCACTTATTTGACTTAACTGATCCAATGAAAAAAGTCACAGGCTCTTTTTTTCTGGGAAACTTAGAAAGAACTACACAATTTTCATTGTTACTATCATGACAAACAACTAGTTCAATTTGATTTCCGTTGATAGTTAGTAGCGCTGTATCTTGTTTATTGTCTGAATTGAAATCCCCTTTTGCAAAAGCTTTGTTTGGAATTCGTTTTAACTCGTGACTAAAAACATCATCCGATAAAGGTTTAAAATCTCTTTGCGTGCAAGAGGAAAGATAATTGAGGAAAAAAATTAATTTTAATAACTTTACTATACTATTATTTGGAGTACATCATCTATTAATCTTACCGCCAGACATGGTCAATACTCCAAAAGCCGTCAAGTGTTAATGTTTTACAAAAATTCGACTATTCCCCTGAAATCAGACTAATTCTTTTAAAGATAGCTGTCAATTATAACGTTGCATTGGCCAGTTGAACATATTATTGCTCCATAGTTTGCCGGGACCACCCTTAGGGGATCATCTTGGCCAAGTCATTGGATTTCCCCAAGATTTGATGACATTTTTTCACAAAGCCGAGGGGTACCATCTATTCCTTATCTACCAATGACTTTAGATTAATAGCTGTTCAGTGACTTCGATTTCCTGGTAATTCCCCTGATTGAGTTTAAGAAATGAGTCTCTGCAATCAAGTGGTTGCCGGCAAAATGAATCATTGGAATATATCACTCTTATTCTAACTACAACAGATAGTAGGAAGGAATGGACTTATGTATAAACTTAGAAATGTTTGCCAAGCTTTTGTCCTATTATTTGCGCTACTGGCTAGTGGAAGTCTCCTCGCTGAATCCAGCAGCCAATCTAATATAGATGAAAATAACAATGGCTTCCTTGCTCAAGAGCAGGACATAACCTCATCATCATCTTTTGGACCTCTAAGGGTTACCGTTCAGCTGGACCAGACCTACTGTGCCTCGGGTGGTGTTCAATGTGGTCAAACTGGGTCGAGTTACGCGGTGGCAGCTAATGGCAACAATGCCCTCGTAAGACTCAGTGTTCAGGTGGGAGGAATTGGCTCAGGCTGCGGCGGGCTCACTCAGTCCGATTTTACCATTTCAACACCGGGAGTGCCGGCTGGTGGAACGTCGCTGGTCATTGCGTCTTGCCCCAGCTGCTTTAATGCCGGCAGCAATGGAATGTATACTCTCTTTGTCAAGCCTTTCGGCGGCTATAATTGGAAGTCAGGCTCTTACTTTGTTCAGCTGCGGGTAAACTACGACTCGACTACCTATCACGTTCTAAATCAAATCGCGATCCGTTCTAATCTTTGGAACAATACCCCATCATGTAGCCTGCTGAAGCAGGCTACGCTACCCTCCAGGTCGCGACCTTCTTAGCTTTATTCGCTATTCAAAGGTTTTGGTGAGTCTCTTGCCAACCCTATGCTCATTCCCATCGCCAACGAGAACTTGGAACAATCCTTAGCGATATTTTAAGCAGCATGGGAGCGTCATTATGCTGATATTAGGACATAGCATCAGACTTTTCATGCGCAAAAAGCCAGGGAAAAGTTGCTGAATAAGTCAAAAAAGTGATGAAAAAGCTTGTGACGAATATATCTCAATGTTTACTATCAAAAACCAAAAGATTACTGACCTTACCTTTATTCTTAGAAAATAGTTGTCAAAGCAAGGCAAAAAAATAATAAATATAACACTTATCTCTGATGGTTTTTGTATGAGTCAGCGAGTATGATTAAGCGCTAACATCTTCCGAAAAGTGGGATTTGGAAAGGGTACTTTGATGGCATTCTTCTATTGAGGTGAGGATGATTGCTTTTTATATTTTGATTGTGACAACCTTGTTAGCATGGCATACGAGACTCCAGAAAGTAGGCTTCCTAAGTTTTGGTTTGTTACTGGGAATCGGATGGTTTCGGGATAATTTAGATGTTCTAGCAGTTTTTAGTGCTTTAGTACTTGGATTGCTTGTTTATTTTTGTAGTCACAAAAATAAATTTGTTAAATATCTCAGTTCGATTGGTATGGTGGTACTAACTCTGGCTCTGTTTTCCCATCAAACTCCAGGCTTTCATAATATAAAAGTATGGGATGGCATTCATTTAAGTCCTAATTCTGCTCCTGCAACATTATACTTGAATTTTGATAAACCACTTTTTGGAATTCTTTTTCTTTTGTTTTTTTCCAACAAACTTACCTTTAAAAGTAATAGGATTGACTTTCTCAAAACAGTTGCTAAGAGTCTCACCATCCTATTGGTTATTATCATTTCTGTTGGAATTGCTACAAAATTCATCGTATTCGAACCAAAGCTTACAACTTACTACTTCATATGGGCCCTAAATAATCTACTTTTAGTCTGCGTAGGGGAGGAAGTCTTATTCCGTGGCTATATACAGAGAGGGCTTTGTTCAATATTTCAAAATTGGAAATACGGACAGTGGTTAGGACTTGTCGCGGCTTCAGTCTTATTTGGAATAGCCCATTTTGCCGGTGGAATCACTTATGTCGGATTGTCAACGATAGCAGGATTCTTTTACGGATGGGCTTATAAACAAACAGAGACAATTGAATCTGCGATTCTCGTTCATTTTTTACTCAATTCAATCCACTTTGTATTATTTACTTACCCTTTCTACATGCCTTCTCTCTAGTAAGGGATATTGATTCTGAGTAAAGCTTTCCAATCCAAGAATCCATGACGACTTTGATGACGTTACTACGCTCACCTTATTACCAAATTCATAGGACTGATACACTTTAGATCAGGAGCATGAAGGCTGTAGACCTTATTTTTACGTGATATTCGGCGGAAGGATTTAAAAACTATCAATTTTCCCCCATAGCCATCTTTGCCATACTTGAAAACTGGACGTAAATACCCACGCGATCAAGGGGAATCGTTGTGGATATTCCCCAAGCCGATATCACTCTGTTGCATTGAGTATGAGCGAAACAGGCTTGAATCACGGGGTAAATGTAGTTAGAATTTTGGCTTTCGTAACTAAGATTCTAGCTACAAAAATTATAAGGAGCAAAGGTGGCGAAAGAAATTGAAAAGAAATATTTAGTAAACAGATCACAGCTGCCTACATTTCAAACGGGCGAAAATATTGTCCAAGGTTACTCCCAACTATAGGAAAAATAGCAGTACGGATTAGAATTTAAGGGGACAAGGCATAT
>JBNKNM010000412.1:0-3515 GCA_050293845.1 Pseudobacteriovorax sp.
ATTACAAAATGGTATCAGGTGGTTACAATGGAGAATTCAAATTAAAAAAGCCAATCAAATTTTCGCGGGAATGAGAGTTTGACCCACAATAAAAATCTTTTTGTTTAAACTAGATTTAGGGATTACTATAAATATGGAAGAAGTATCTGTAACCTAAACGAGGAGCTGATAAATTCAATGAAAAATTTCTTTGCCAGTCTTAATAGTAATTATAGGTGATATGAGTGGCTTTGCTTGAAGATGAAAACTCCAACCCTACCCCTATGCCGTTTATTTTCACAAGTTTTCTGACAGTATATCTTATAATTTGCTCAGTTTTGTCTCTCCTGTCTATTTGGTATGTATGGGGGGATATTCAGAAAAAGTTGATTGAACTCTCCTTGGCATGTGGGGCCGTAGGCTCAATCATTCATGCTCTGACATCGTTGGCAAGGTTTCTGGGACATGGCAAACTATTTAAAAGTTGGTTTCTTTGGTACTTAGTAAGGCCGATTATTGGCTGTATGTTCGGCTTAATATTTTACTTTGTTTTAAGAGCTGGTCTTGCTACCGGAAATACCGAAATCAACCCCTTTGGGGTTGCTGCTGTAAGCTGTTTTGCAGGTATGTTTTCTAAGCAGGCAACTGAGAAGCTGAGAGAGTTGTTTGATACATTCGTCAATGCCAAATAGAATTTACTTTACTGAAAAAAGTTGATTGCTTTTCGCGAAAACAATCTTAGAATCCCTGCTTCCTCAGAAGCTCACATCAGTGAGCGAATAAAGGATAAATGTCAAGATGCTATCGTATTTGTTTTATGATCTTGAAGTGTGGATCGAAAGAGAACTTTATTAATCGGATCATAGTTCACAGCTATTTCTTTTTCGGGCTCTTTATGGAGTTTGTCGTAAAATGGTTTTATACTCCGTAAATCTTCGGCATTATGAAATAATCTGAAAATATCATTATTATTTCCTTCACTCATCTTCCTCGATTGACACTGATATTCTCCGTGAAAAATAGAAGCCATTTGCTTTTGGCGTTGGTTGAAAAAGCGTACTATAGATGCTAGGGCTAGAATGCGATACTCGGCCTCTAGTGTTTCAACGATGGGCATTATTCGACCGATTTTGTTAACTCTGGTGATAATAGGAATGTTAGAGTCATAAGCTTCTTCGATAGTAGCCAAGACTTTGAGCAATTTCTTGGATTTTGAACTATTTGTGAAGCCTTTTAGTGTACGTTTTAGGGAAGCAACCTTAGGACAAAGTTTGGAGTATATTTTCTTAGGTTGAGCTCTCATCCAAAATGCATATAAAAAATAGGCCTTGCTATATTCGTTTTTTGTGCGATGTTTGCCAAAAAGAAATCGGTGTAGCTCACGTGTTTCTCCATAAAGGATAGCGCGGTTAAAATATTTTTCCCATAGCAAACGATCATTGGCACCTTGCGTGGCTATCAAGTTATCGATAATGACTTCGCATTCTTCGTGTTGACCTGAAAGGCGTAAAGCTTTAATTTTCAAGAATTTCAGATGATCCTTTTCATATGTAGAACTTAGTGTTCGATCCATTTCATCCAGAATCCCCATGACTCTTAGTGGAAATCCGCGATCTATTGTTTGAATGGCAAAACTTATATGTTGAAAAGGTAAGATAGGATTAGCACTACCCCGAGATAGAAATAGACCCAGGCTTGACTCCCAAAGGGCTCCCCAAGTATCACCGTCACTTTTAAGAATTGATGCCATACTCTGTTTAAGTTGGCCATGAAGAAAGCTAAGTTTGGATTTACCAGCTTTAATGTTATTTTTATCTAATAGAGCTTTTGCAATTTTCTCTAACTTTGCGACCAAAAATTTAAATTCAGAACTTGCATCTTTAGAAAAAGAAATAAGATTTATAGTACTAATGATGTAACAAACAGTAGTTAAATCGTCATTATGATCATCAAGGGGAAGGATTTTTTCGAGGCAATACTCAATAGCTGTAACATACATATCATTCTGAAGATATGATGAAAGCTCCTTACTAATTTTGTCTTGTGTTTGATGGATGGCTTCTACTGTCCATAGTTTATCATTGTGCATGATTTTAAACCCCAATTGTATATCCAAAAAAATTTATTCATTCAGTAGCTAGTCGATGTTCAAGATCTACAAAATTTATCGGTGTAATAGCGATAAACTTTAAAAAAAAATAATTATATCAATATATATAAGTAGATAAGTATGTACTAATATGTACAGAAATATCAATTTCATGCCTGGATAAACATCCAAGTCTGTATACAAAAAAATGCTAGCGTGTAAAGTTATTGGTGATATTTCCGATAAGATATGTATTGCTCAGAGGAAAGTATCATGGCGACGAGATCGAATAAAAAAATAATTAAGGAGTTCTGTCGGGTTACCCCGGTAACATCCTATATTGATTGTATACAGTATCTTGATCATGTCTATCATTACGTAAAAAGTCAGTGTGGACCATACTCTTACATGCAGTTTGCTGTTGATTTAGGCTTTTCGAGAACAAATATTGTACATCAAATTATCAAGGGGTATAGGAAGTTTACTCTTAAAACAGCAGTAAAAATTAGGACAGAACTCGAGTTAAAAGGTGTTCAAAAAAAATACTTTGATACATTAGTGGCATATAGAAATGAAATTTCTAGTGTGAAAAGAGATGAAATCTTTACAAAATTGATTCAGTTAAAAATGGGAGTGGTTAAGTCTGAAACGGATCGATTATGGCTAAATTTTTTCAGTATATGGTATATACCTATTATACTAGAGATTTTACAACTTGATCAATTTGAAAACAGTACAAGCTGGATAGCAGCTCAAATTAATCCCCCCATAAAAGAGACGCAAGTCGAAGAAAGTTTGGAACTGCTCACCAAACTTAAACTGGTACAATTTGATGAAGCTAGTGGAAAATATAAAGTTCCTCAAATTTCGCTATCAAGCGGCCATGAAGTGAGAGGCCTTGGATTTATTCGCTACCATCAACGAATGATTGAATTGGCAAAAGAGTCTATTACTCGGGTAAATTATAAATATAGAGATATTAGTTCTGTAACCTTTAGCTGTGATGAAGAAACTCTTAAAGATATTAAGTCGATGATACATTCATTCAATGAATCGATTCAATTGCGACTAGAAAAAACGAAGGATAGAGAAAAGGTGTTTCAGTTAAATACGCAGCTCTTTCCTGTCAGTAATCTGGAAAAATAAAATATTTGCTCTGAAAGATTATCTCAAATAAAATTTATCTATTTGTCATAATTCAGACATCAACTGTATTTCAAGTCCGGATCGGAAAACTGAAAAATAAGTTGATAATTTTAACACATTCGATAAAAAGCTTCGGGTGCAAGGCCTGACGACCTTGGATGTCACCATAGCTAATAATGGAAAAGTGTGGATTCCAGAGTCTACTTTTCGTATAGTCCCATTTGTGAAGTGGCATCGTTTCCTCGGACACCCGTATAGTTTAAAATAAAAACTTTACGGAGGATTTTATGGCCAAGAAGAA
>JBNKNM010000413.1:0-3497 GCA_050293845.1 Pseudobacteriovorax sp.
GGGAGTAACCAATTTTTTCTTCATAATTTTTGCTGGTAACAGCGGCGGATCCATATACGCCGAATGTCACATCTAAAGCAAGTCGTATTAGCTTGATATTACTACAGATGTTGATAAAGATATGCATTCACTTGAAACGCTAATTCTCATAGAAAGAAAACATACCTCAACTAACCTAGTGTAGACTATAGGATCGCAAAAATAATAGTTTACGTATTTGAAATTAAACCGATAAGTATTGTAATTTTTAGTTACTCCTTTTAGCAAGCTAATCACTTGGGGACTTCGATGCAAAAGCCAATCTACTTAGTTCTATTTCTTTTGTGTTTTTCTTGCAGCAGAAGCAACTCATCTCCCCAGACAAATCAGGATATAGAAGAATCCACAAGCTCTTCAAAGATTCATTTTTTCTCAGTTGCTTGGGGATGTGTAGAGGTAGCTACTATTGACCTAGAGGCCGCCGATTACGAGATTAAAGACTATCAAACTTCAGAAGGAAAATGCCCTGATACTCTTCAAGTCTTAGAAGAAACTTCTGAGCCATTATTCACTTGCGATGTTACTATTGGACCCAGCGAGATTGATGCAACTTATGTGTTTTACAACAAGCGCACTCTAGACAAAGTGAATGTGGATGATTTGGAAGCACAGGGATTTACTGCAGAGGTATTCTGTCCAGAAATAAGTAAAAAGGTGTTTGAATAATATTGGAGTCGGGAAATACTTCCTCCAAATCCAATCTATTGCTGTCTGGAAAACAGTTTTCTTCGATATAGACATTAAAGATCAACTTTAAAGCAGGAAATGTATGCAGGGTTTTGGATTGCGCTAACAAAATGACCTATGGTAAGCCCATGCAACTTGCATAATATGTAGCAGTTGCAGGCCAATCGGAAAATATGCCTACGATCCCGACATCCTGGGCAAGGACATCAAGTGTTTCATACATGTCCCCATCTTGGTCAATGGCATCTGTTATGGTTTGATAATACCAGCCCCCTCCTGACTCTAGTAATCCTGATCTTTCTAGCGTCCAAGTAATCAGTTCTAGACCTTTCTGCTTTGCTGACTCAGCATATAGCGAGGGGATGATTTTTTGTTTTGCATCTAAGTCCAATAGCATCCACAGGGGAGGAGCTAAGTAATTGACACCCTTAGCTTTGAGTTCGGCCATACTCGGTGTCCAGGTTTCTGGATTGCGGTGATCAAAGCTACTATCTTCATATCTCCCATCTAGAAACACTGCCTGACGGCCATAACTAGGTTCTTTACGCAACCAATAGAGTATATCAGAAAGGTTGAAGGACTGTGCCCAGATGTTGTTACTGGGAACTCCTGCTTCTTTATATTCTTCGATCAGCTGCTGGGCAAAATCTTCCTGGGAATAAACACCCATGAATGGCATGGCAACGCTGGGCTTTTTAAGTTCGGGAATCATTTTTACACCAAGGGTCTGAAACAGCTGAATACTTTCCTTGTGGCTCAAAACTGTTCCACAGCTGGAGTACAAGTCGGTTCTATAGTTGGCGGTTCCATTTAAAAACTCAGACACCGTGTGGGCTTTTGGATTAAAAGCATCCATTTTGCCGCAAAGTGATTTAAATTCCCTGAGTGTGATATCGGAAGTACAACACCTAGCACTCGCAGGGGTCTGGGATTTTGGATCATAAGGGGAAAAAGGTTTGGAACACTTTGCAGCTAATGGCGGGATATTTAAGATATTTGTTGTGGTATGGAGGTCACACTGAGAATGACGACATACTAATTCTAGATCTTTAGTAAATGTGACATCGCATTCAAGTATTCCTACCCCCATACGCGCTGCTGCTACATATGATTCTTGAGTGTGTTCGGGAAACTGCAGAGGGGCTCCGCGATGGCCAATGGAAAAATCGGTCTTTTTCATTTTCATATCTTGGCAACTTTTGAGTTTTTTCTTAAGAGGACTGTCCGACATATTTTCTATAAGATAATAAGGTCGAGGACCAAGTTGTACACTGTTGTGGTAGCTAGAGATGCTAGGGTTCTGCATGGCAGTACCCTGAGATGAGGCAAGTCCCGTATGAATAAGAATATAAAGCCAGAGCTTCCGCATAAATTTCTCCCATAAAAAGTTCTCGGCTTATAATAATCAACTTTATTTAGAAATGGCCTTTTGTCAAATGGACGAAGAATATTGGCCGTTGCTTTTTAGTAACTAAAATCGGGTACAATCTCTCCAAGGGTTGCATCAGTGGTTGCACTTTTCAATGCAACCTTAACTTGAGGTGTAGCTCCTGACCAATCTACATTTATGAGGCCATAGTTCTTATCACCAATGATGTTACCAATTCTATTGGAGTCAGGTAGGTAGAAATAACTGGTGTGAGTTAAACTCGATGACATTATTTCATAGATCGGCTTACCATTATCTAGGGTTTTTTTGATAATTTCTGCCATATGACGATCCCCTGATAAGACCAGAATAGGTGTTTCTATTTGGGCAAGCAAATCATATAATCGTTCTCTTTCCTCTGGATAGGTATTCCAGCCTTCTAGCCCGAATCCTGTAATTCTTGAGGTTAGGTGGATGCTCGTGCAGATAATTAATAAATCGGCCGTCGAGTTTCTAAGGGTCGATGACAACCAATTCCATTGAACCTCTCCAAGAAGACCACCATCATACTTTGATTTTTTGAAATAGCGAAGGTCGAGAGACACAATTTGCGTTTGTTGCCCTACTGGCCCAAATATATCATTACGGTAAATACCTTCATGGAAACGAATGGGGTGGTCACTTTCAATATCCAAAAAGTCTGCGAATAGTTGCTGACTCATTTCCTTCTCTGGGTAAGAACCATTACTATTATCCGAATAGAAATCGTGATCGTCCCAAATGCCCATAATCCCCGTTTTTTCAGCTAATTTTATGTATTCTTGATTATTTTTAACTTTTTGATACTCTATAAACCTTTCTTCAGGACTGGCTTTATCAGCATAAATATTATCACCGAGCCAAAGCCAAAGATCAGGTTTTTGTTGGCGAATATAATACCAGTGATCCTGTGGTTTGTCCTGTTTGTTACAGGAACCAAAAGCAATTGTCTTCAGAGGTTTGTCGATCATATCTGGAATGGTAACGCGAGACTGCGCAAAAAGGTTATGTGGCAATGTGGTGAAAACGTTTTGAGCTGCGATAATCCCAGAGGTATTGCGAATAAACGCTCGTCGATCCATAGCTGAATTCCTCTAATCTAATTGGTGTTAAGCTAAATAACTAGTTTAGTTTCGTTAAGAGGTCGTAAAGATAGGGGAAAAAAAGATGGAGAATTTCTAAAAGGATAGGTAAATCAATTCTGTAAACTCCATTTCAAGAGTTCTATAACCATTACATTATGGCATAACTTGCCGGGAATCGATCAAGCAATATCCCGACTCTGGCCAGGGGAACGGAAAGGTTTTTTTGAATATAGGAATTACAGCCACTAATTCGTGGTCTCACTCAACATCAATTTTTT
>JBNKNM010000414.1:0-3477 GCA_050293845.1 Pseudobacteriovorax sp.
ATTATATCATTAGTTTATGCACCGGCTAAGGATGTGTGATTTTTAGCCGGCGGTTATATTACTCATGCACTATTGAAGCTGGAACTCACTCGAAAAGCCAACAAAAGGCTCATAAATAGTTGTGATGAACAGCCAGCGTTTAGCTAATCCGTTATACTTAATGCGATAAGTACCTGGCTCTTGGTTTCTCACCAACCATGTAACAGTTGCTGTTGATTTGTCTGAAAGGCTACTAGAGCCCCCTTCTCTTTGCCAGTCAAAACTCGTATAGGGATCCCCATCTGTTGCAACAGTGATCCATTGATCAAGGTCTTTTTTCTGAATTTCGAGAAAGCTGTAGGTGTTTGGATTGTAATACCGATCTAAGCTACCGTCTATTTTCTTCTCTAAGATCGTTCTTGGGTGAGCGGCACGAAACTGAACTGCAACCGTATCACTAGTAGAGGAGTAGGTAGAGCCCACATCAGATAAAACTTGACCAAATTCGCCTCCGTCAGTGACCACTCCGTTGCTTGATATCCATGTTTCGATAAATTGCTGGGAAGAAAGATCGGGAGGAGTGGAGCTACTTGCGGTGGGTGTACCTTCTACTAGGTCCGTTGCAAGTCTATCCAATTCTTGAGCTACAGCGGCACTGGCCCAAGGACCATAAATTGTAAATCCTCCCTCGTAATGCTGGGCGGCATACTCCTCGCGTGTCGTTAAGTATTGGCCGTAGGAATTTGCCATGCCAGCCAGAATTACCTCATCAACACCGTTGCCTAGTAATCTATTCTCCACAGTGGATTTTAATCTACGACCAGTCATGGTCGTCATTTCAAAAGGTGTGCCTACCAGAACAGATGAACCGATGCGAAAGATTTGTAGTGGTATGATAACAGGGACAAAGGGGACTTCTGGATTAGGAAACCAAAAGTCATCAACCTTACCGACAGGAAGTAAGGCAAATTTTTCTTTATGGCAGGCATCGTACTTATCCGTCCTTAATGCTGCGCTCGCTAACGGCCAAAGTGCACCTAGCGCTCCAGCTAAGCCATCTCCTTCAAGTTCATTAAAATCATATTTATTCTGGACCCATTCACCATTTTCTAAAGTGTAGTTGTTGCGGATCTCACCTTCTGCCGCAAAATCAACCGGAGCACCTTCTTCATCACCTGCTAAGAAACCAGCGCCAACCACGCCGATACAAGTCGATCGGTCGGCTACAGGCTCGGTATCCCAAGGCATGCGATACGAATGGATATATTCGTCTTTAACGGCTAGATGATTAAAGTTTACATAGGTATGACGATAATCTAATGTAACGGGAAGTGATTTACTGGCTTCATCGTATAAGGATGCGGCTGCTGCATATTGAGCACTTCCTGCCACGATTGGATTTTCCATGGGATCTAAGCTTGGATCTAGGTCGCTAGGTCTTTGAAAAGGAAGAGTAACATCCTCCGGCTGGGGGTGATTAGGGCTAACATCACCCATAGCTCCTTGTGCAAATGCAGCAACGAAACCTTTCCCTTTCATCTTTTCAAAGGTGTAGGCCGCCCAACCTTTATTATCACCATGGATACGTCTGTTATCGATACCTAATGAAGTTCCATGAACGGCAAACCAGTTCAAGAGGCCAATTTCTTGGCCATCGACTCCATCAAAGCGCATCAGCCACATCCTCTCTTCTGTAGTCGAATCAAAATTTATGGCATCAAAGTTTTGCTGGTAAGCGAGAACAGATCTATTAAAAGCGGCATTATGCACAAGCCCTGTGGCCATTTTTATAGTGGCGTCCCGCCGTGCTTCGTAGGCATTGATGATAGAACGGGTCACACCCTCTACCACAACTTCATAATGCAGTTGATCGAAGCCCATAATGCCATTGAATAGATTAAATAGAGTATACCAGGATGTGTTTGATGAAGCGGCATGGGTATGAGTCGCGGTTACCATTACATTTGCTGCAGAAAAAATATTCCCGTATCCAGCATTTTGAAGCTGCTTTACAACTCCTAGCTTAATACTTTGATACATAAGTATTTGATCGGTAGTTGCAATAGCGATGATACTTTTTCCGGGCTGTTCGATCACGAAAGCTCGACTGTACAGGCGCATGGCTAGCCCGGACATTTCATCTCCTGGGCTATTATAGCCTGTACTTGAAGCCACAAAAGGTCCTGTAATATCACTTTTTGCAGCGCCGACTTTATAATGTATATTGTCGGCCTGAGACGTGTTAGCTAAAAGGCTTACTTGGGCCGTAAGTATTACCGCCGCAATCATTTTTTTCATATTTTTCTCCAAAGTTTTTTAAGATTGTAGCTCAATACGCACCATCTTCTAATTAATAATTACTGAACTAGATGAATAAACTTTCTTTGAATTCCCTGAATGGGTGGTTGAAAATTTTCTAAAGACTAGGATTATTTGGCATTCGGCAGTTGGTATCAAACAGCTTGAACTCTCTTTCAAATTTATTTATCCCATGATATCAATACTCTAGGTAAATACAACAGAATCTAAAAAGCGTCTATCTTCACACAGCCTCAAACACTCTGGCAGCATTAAGACGAAGAAGGAAAGTTCAGCTCAAACTAATCTAAGCTGAATCTATTAGCTCAATACACCTTCAAACTCTTATTCTATGAGTATTTTCCGAAAATCTTCCTAAATATCTACATATTTTCGCAGGATATTTCTCTTCAGCAATTTTAAACCATTTGAAATATATCTTATTGCTGCTTTCTTAGAGGCACAATATCTATGGCAAATGTATTAGCCACTATTCTAATCCTTTTTTACCTATTTCTGCTAAAGGTCAGATCAGAAACTCCAAAGTGGTGCGCGGTGTCATTGATATGAGAGATGGGGATTGCGAAATATCAGCCCCCATTTTGCTGAATGGACAGTGAGAATTCTATTGGCAAAAATTACTTTCACCCACAAGATTGCAAAGACAAGTCCTCGACATTCACTCCTAGTTTTATTAAGATACCTGGTAATTGGAATATCGCTGATGATTGTGAGTACTACGGTTATGCTACCTATCGCGTCTTCATTACAATGGGTGATATAAAGAAGCTACTAAGCCTCTACTTCACTGGAATTTGGTCTGCGTCAAAAATTTTCTTGGACGGTACTGAGATATTTAGCAATGGAAAGGTCTCAGAAGTAGACTCACCGGAAAGCTATAAACAGGAAGTCAAAGACAATGACTACACATTAAAACCATCATAACCTGAGATAGAGTTAATCATTCGGGCAGCAATTATGATATTTTTTTGGCGAGAATTGCTACGAGTGGTCCTTCAATAGAGAGTCACTCTGCCATGGAGCGAAACAAATTACAAAACCTATGCAGTGTGAGGCCGGCATCTTATCAATTAACTAATATTAAGGAATAATTATTTGCACATCTTTTTCATCAAACTTCTCCAGGAAACCCGGTCTCTTTAGGGCCGGGAGGAATGGAGAAGCCCTGCGGCGAGCATC
>JBNKNM010000415.1:0-3455 GCA_050293845.1 Pseudobacteriovorax sp.
AATGATCGCTGTTTTTTAGGAACTGAGAAGTGCGCTTCTTTTTGTCTTTAATTCAAGAACGAAAATTGACAGAACCCCAACGCCCTCAAGCCCCCGCCATGCGGGTGGTGTATGACTAGTCTTACATAGCAGTTGCAATAATTTTGAGAATATCTTTTGAGCTTTTGCCTATATCTTGCTGGTGGACGATGACTCCATCCTTATCTAATATAGTAATTAGATTTGAGTGACTGAACTGATCGTTATCCATCTTCTTATATTGAAAATTGAGAGCGATCGATAACATGTGAGTATTGATTTCTGATGAAGTAAGAAGTAGGAAGGATGTTTCATCCAGCTTGTTCTTAAGCGCATACGATTTCAGTTTTTGGCTTGTATCTCGCTTTGGATCAAAAGTCACTAAAATAAATTTGACTTTGGACCGTGATTTTTCAGGAACTCTCTTATAAATCGAAATCATCTTTTGAGTAATCAAAGGGCAAGAATAGTCGCAGGTTGTATAAACCATGGAGAGAACCGTCATTTTCCCTTTTAGACTGGAAAACAGGAAATCTTTGCCATTCTGATCAAGCCATTTTTCACTGATTGAAAATAAACTTGGCTTATTCGGACTGGCACGAAGATCGGGATATACTGATAAGAAGATGAATATTAGAAATGTAATTGAGTAAAACGTTTTATTTTGCACATCGAAACCCCAAATTTAAGGCACTATAGCGACCATTCAAACTAGATCTGTGAGCATAGCGCATGAATCGTACATAATCTTCTGGGTTGCTACTCCCGATTGCTCCGCCACCACAGAAGAGACCATTTTTTTGGCTAGAATTGGAACGATTATCGTTAGTCATTAAAACTGAGTTAAAATCATAGGTCCATTCCCAAACTTGACCAAAGAGGCCTCTAATCCCTAACGAATTTTTGCTAGCAACATCGATATCGGGAAGCTGGGGAGTTGAAGGCTCACCATACCATTTCAGAATTTTTCTGGACTTTTCTTTTTCTGACAATTGCTTGTCGTTGAAAATTAGTGGAAAAGACGCCAAATACTCCCACTCTATGGTCGTTGGGAGCCTATACCCCAACCATTGACAGTATGCATTAGCAGCAAACCAACTGATATTGGTCACGGGTCTACGCTTATGAGAGGGAGGATACTTGAAATCAGTGTCCCAATGCTTGAGATAGACTTCATTTACAAAAAGAGGGTTGGCCCTTGATTTACTCCAGCTTGGATTCGCAACGATAAAGCGTAAAAAATCTTCATTAGTGATCAAATCCGCTTGAATTTGAAAGGAAGCAACCCGAATTACATCCTGTTCTCTGCGGGATGGATTTTCAGTTTTCGGGAAAAACGGAGCATATACTCCTTTCGGAATATCAATGAGTTGCCCTCCTGCCTTGGTCTCTTCCGGGACCAAAGCAAGAGAACCAATTAAAATAACTAAATTCAACAGCAATCTCAATGTTCTACCTCATTGACTTCACTTCTTGAGGAAGAAACTCTTTTCCAGAATTCCCCCAAGAGCTATAGACATAAGTCAATACGTTGGCTATATCTTCATCAGAGAGCTCCCACTTAGGCATCACTCCATTGAACTCTTTTCCGTTGACAATTAGCTTTCCTGTCAGGCCTCGAGTGACCGTCTGAATTACCTCCTTAGAAGACTTTTCCAGATAGTCACTTTTTGCAAGCGGTGGGAAGGCATTCGGGATACCAGAGCCATTAGGCAGATGACAGGCTGCGCAGTTCCCATCGTAAATAGCCTTGCCGCGAGTCACCCTTGTTTTTTTGTTGGTGGCAGGTTTTTCTGGAATCACCTCGGTTCCGATTGACGCCATGCTTGCCCCTTCAGGCATATAAACCCTGTCTTCCTGCTTTCCTGAATATACCAGCTTATCGGCTTTGCCTTTAACCTGCAGGATGCCTAAGGCGCCTTTATTGAAAGCTCTAAAAATCGAATGATCGACTAAGATGTAGTCCCCTGGAACTTGAAGTTTAAACTCTGTGATCGCTGCTCCTCCTGCTGGAATCAAAGTAGTTTGCACATTTCTATTCGTTGTAAAGCCGCCCTCTGGATAGACTCTGTCGAAAATCTCACCGATAACGTGGAAGGATGATAATAGATTTGGACCACCATTACCAACAAATAGCCTAACTGTTTCGCCTACCTTCGCAGTTAGAGCGTTCTCCCCTGTCACAGCCCCTACGGAACCATTGAAAACGACATAATCTGGAATCTCAGTAAGCGCTTTATCCATACTGAAAGGCTGAAACCCCTTCTCTCCGTATTTTCCCTTGGTATAAAACTCACTCTGCATCACATAGTATTCCTGATCTACTTTTGGCATACCTTTTTGGGGTTCGACGAAGATAAGCCCATACATACCGTTTGCAATGTGCATACCCACTGGTGCAGTCGCGCAGTGATATACGTAGAGACCTGGATTTAGGGCTTGAAACGAAAACTTTGATGAATGCCCAGGCGCGGTGAAGGAGGACTTTGCACCTCCACCGGGACCCGTGACAGCATGGAGATCGATGTTGTGAGGCATTTTACTTGAAGGATGATTGCTCAAAGTGAATTCGACCGTATCACCTTCTCTCACTCGGATGAATTTTCCAGGAACTTTTCCACCGAAAGTCCAGAACGTATACTCTACCCCATCGGACAAACGTGCTTTTGCCTCGACTGTCTCTAGGTTCACAATAACCTTGGCAGGACTTTTACGGCCGGTGGGGGGGGGGACTTCCGGTGCATCAGTCAATACCGCATTTACTGTTGGAAGGGCACTCGATTGCCCCTCGGCAGCTGTCCAGGTAGCAATTGTTATCGCGAATACAGCTAAACATTTAGATGCGCGACCGCAGTTTATCATGAAAACCTCTTCAATAAATAGTTGATTAAAATCTCGCAAACACTTGCGCGAATAGCCTTGTCAAACATGGTGTTAAATCTTTTGGATGTTTAAGCACTTCGAAGGGTTCATCTCCCATCATTACAGGAAAATAGAACCTAGCTTCCGAATCCAGTGCTAAGCCGCAGCATCGAACTCCTAATGACCTCGCTTCTTTTATCGCCATGCGAACATCATTGATCCCATAAATTCCCTCGTATAGGTCGTAGTCACTTGGCTTTCCATCTGTAATGAAGACTATTAATTTGTCTTTTGCATTAACTTTTTCGCTTATGTTCTTTCTCAAAACCCTTAGTGCTGGCCCCATTCGTGTATAACCAGTAGACTTAATGGGCGATAGGAGGTCTCGCGTTTCATACCATTTTTGTTCAAAATCTTTGATGGTTTGGATAGTGCAGTTATTCCGAGTTTCTGAGTAAAAGGCGTGAATAGAAAAGCACAGGTTCAAGTCATCGAAGACTTGCCCAAAAACAGTCATTGTGCGCTTTTCTAAATCTAGGATTCTTTCTCCATCGATAAAAGCATCCGTAGATAAG
>JBNKNM010000416.1:0-3452 GCA_050293845.1 Pseudobacteriovorax sp.
TTCGGGAAGTTTAAGAAATTGGAAGCCGCTTCTGCAAAGGCTTAAAACCCAAAAAAATTATCTGGATTACTATAGCTAAGATAAAACACAGGTGACAGCCTGTGTTTTATAAAAATTCGTCATTTAGATAGAAGAAAGATGTTCCTATTTTCGAGCTCTTTAACCAAATCAGGAGCATTGGTAAACCGACTCCCCTACTCCTAGTTGAACTTAATCTCCCTAAACATAGATCCCAAAAGTCAAATAGCTGACCTTCTCAAAAAGGCGCCAGCTGGGAATATTCATTGCAATGAAAGCTGCAAACAGCTGTTGTAGGGAATTCTAAGTCGTAACCCTGTTGCTTCCCTTGCACTCTTAACCTTCACAGATTAGAAAAAGGAGTCTTTTTTATGCATATCATCGTAAGATTTTACTGTTTCGTTCTCATGCTTTGGTCCCTAAATGCTGTAGCTTTTTCCCCTTGTACCAGCACAAACTGGAACGATACTTGCGATTTGGAAAAAGGCGGCGGGCAATTCAATTGCACACAAAGAACAGGTATACCTCCCGAACCTTGCGGTCCCGGAGGTATACCTCTTTGAACTCCACTAGAGTTTGATGGGACAGATTTGACAGCTTCCCGCCACTAAACCGCTAAGGCGGCTACAGTGGGGGATTCCTGTAGCACTTCAGCCACAGCGACTCCCGCCCGAATCGGAAACTGTTCAGCACGGGGCAACCAGCTCCATAGACATACAGCCTTGCCTAACGATGTTTGCCACGATGACGGCGGTTTTTCATCAATGAAGCGAGCTTTTTCCGCTGCGTAGGAGTCAGTATTTTGTGGAATTCAGCCAACTGATCGATTGCTTGGGGAATTGCTTTATTTAATTTTTCAATCTTCTGCTTGTAGGATTGTTTCAGCACTTGAGTGTCGATCGTTTCATCCGTTAGCAAGATAATAAGTTCATCTTCATGATTATCTGGAGTGTGGAGTTTGTTTTTGAGCTTAAAAAAGTTAATGATCGAGTCGTTAACCTTTTTCTGCTGCTCTTGGGATAGCTCAAGCTCATCCGATAGATATTCGATAAGATACTCAGCCTTATCGGATTCTGTCTGATTACTCAAAAATCGGCTATGCTGACACCCTGAAAGGGGTATCAACAATCCTAATAACCCTGCAATGACAACATGTTTTCTGAAATGCTTTCTCATAATTTACTCCTTTTTTTAGTTGCTTTAACGCAAATTGAATTGACTGGTCTCATGTTCTTTGTGTGTATCTCGACATCAGAAAACCCAGCTTCGATTAGCTGTATTTTCGCGGACTCTCCATATCTGTATTGCTAGCCCTGGACCAAAACCGATTTCCAAAATTTGGTCCCTAGAATGAATATTCAACAAGTCGATCGTCCATTCATTTCAGCCGCAGTAAGATCATGTGAAACAGCTAAATTCTCTGCAATGACTTTCATTTGATGGAACAGGCTTCTTGCTTCGTTCATGACTTCTCGTAACTCTTTCGTGTGACTCATTTCTTACCTGCTGTCAGTTTAATCATGACAATAATATTGTCATATAGACAATTCGGTTGTCAAACAAAAAACTTTAGTACATTTTGTAGGTGTCTAAAATTATATAGTTGCAAATAGTCTAGAGGCATTAAGGAGGGACATTGTGATTAAAGTTAATCAATACAATGACGCCTGACTGAAAAAGCATGAACTCAAGGCTGCGCCAATTGAAGGTGATGAATCTGATGAAAACCTAGAAGAAGAGATTTCCATCTGGAAAGCCCCAAGAGAAGCGAATAAACATTTCGTGCCTCTCCACTAGAAAGGGGCTTAGCCCTGAAGATTTCATTTAGATTTTAGTTAAAAGATTTCATCGATTTCAAAAAACCTTAATAACTTATCCTCTGCTTTTAGATCAAAGATAATTTACTTATCAAAAACCGATGATATTTTCTGTTTAGTCCCACAGGATATTAAAAACACAACCAAATAAATTAAATGATTCCTATTCATGGATAATCCACATTTTTTTGAAATTATTAACTATGCGTAGTGAAGTCCCAGATGCACTTACGTCACCGACAAAAACATTCGCACCTGTTTCACCATAAAACTGATACTCCAGGCCAAAGCTTATTCCATATCGAACAATATAATCAACTCCACCGCTAGAAAATACCACTTTGAGGTGGATTCATCCCCTTAGAACCCGTAAATTTTGGTACGGAAAGTTAGAAGTCAAATAAAACGCCAGCCCTCATAATCCAAGAATCTTGTTGGTTTACATATCCAACTGTCCATCCTTGGGTTTTAGCATCTATATCAATATAGCTTTTAAAGGTCTCATTAAAGACATACTTTGTTCTCAAACCAGCGAGCCCGCCGAATTTTCCTTCTTTATCATCAAAGCGTAGATTTTTGGGCTGTTGCCACAAAGATGCTTTAAGAGAAATGGATAGCGGTACTGCTGAAGAGACCTTATAGTCGTAATACTCCCCACTGATACCGAAAAAGTTACGTTTTGGGTTACGGTATGCGTGCAAAGTAATAAAAAATTTATGATTAGGAGTCTTTATAAAAAAGTTTGTATCGATTGTATAACCAAATGACGAAAGGTAATGCTGCATAGTCATGTTATAATGAGTGTCACCCCAGTTAAATTCATTAAAACCAAAAAGGTAAGGATTGATAAAGTTTATGATTGATAATTCCGTGTTGAGTTTAAGAAATTTTCGTTCCTCATCAGTTAGGTCACTATCCCATCTATAGCGGTCGATTCCACCGGTAGAAACTTTTCCTCTGTTTTCATAGGGTTCATCCGGCCGAAAGAGATCATAGACCCAAGCGCTACAATCCAATCCAGTAAAATCTCGTTGATCTATCGGTTCTTCTTCAATCGAAATGTCAATATCCTCCTCTTTCGCGCCATCACAAACATTCATGTAACTAAATACACCAATGGTTGAGGACCACATCGATCCAACATTCCAGCTTTTAACATTATAGAAAAACCGATCCTTGGCAAATGTAGTTATAAGGGCTAGTTCCGACTCCATACCAGCAGAAGATAGCCTCACCTGGTCTTCAGGGTGCTCTTTTTTGAGTTTAATCAGGTCCTCATCTTTCACATGGCTAACAGCAATAGTGTCACCTTTCGACTCAGTCACATTCAAAACTTCATCATAGCTTGAAATACCATGTTGCCTCATAACAGCACGGTGCCATTCCTCGTGCAGCCAAGAGGGATTTCCCGGGTAATTATAGAGCAGGTAATCTCCCAAGATAATTAAAAATTTGCCGTACCAAAGGATTTGCCCCTCGCGACCCTCAAATGATAAGCCCATTAAATAATTTTCGGTGCTGACTATTGTTTTCGTATATGACAATGCTTGCTGCATCGAAGGATCGAGAAAAGGGTTTCCGTTTTTGTATGGGGCCTCGTAAAATGGTAGATCTAAT
>JBNKNM010000417.1:0-3435 GCA_050293845.1 Pseudobacteriovorax sp.
CAAAATTCTCGAGACAGGACTACGCTCAGGACTAACTATAGACTTTTTTACGAAAAGAGCTGCGAAAATAAAAGCGCTTTCCTTAAGTCAGGTCAACAAAAACATTAAAGCCATGTTGCAGCCAAAGAAACTTGCCAAAGTTGTTGCTGCAGATTTAAGCAAGCTTAAAAAGAGCACCAGCCACTAAGTCAGGTACCTCACCTTAAGTCACCCTAAGAAAGGGGGCTGCCCATAGGCAATCACCGTTAGGTGATTGCCTATGGGCACTGAACTCACCTCACATGGATCAAATTACTAGGCTTTGACCACTTTGTTTGTAGGTAAGCAGGCTTGCCTCTTACGACACGATCATTGCTAAAAGTTTAGATTTTCTAAATCGACGAAAGAGAGATGATTGGCTAGACAGTCGACAAAAGGCTTAAATATTAAAGGAATTACTCGATGATCAAGCTTAGTACCCTGAAGACGATGAAATCTCATGCACTTCTAGGATTAGCCAGTGCATTTTTCATTGCCAGTTGTGGGCAAAAAACAGTTAGCAGTGATTTAAAAATATTCGGTGGAAGCAAGGTTGCTACCGGAGAGTGGAATTCCACAGTTGCTATAACTCATAATGGTCGTATATTTTGCTCGGGTACTATCGTACATCCGCGACTTGTGATCACCGCAGCTCACTGCGTTAGAGGCACTTCAAGTCCACGGTCATTAGGGGTTCATCTTGGTGAAGGACGTGAAGGTGGAACGGTAACGGATTACTACCAGGTGGAAGCCTTCGCCTATTCACCGAACTATCGGAGGGGTAACATCGGTTGGGACGATATAGCTTATTTGGTCATAGATGGCGAAATCGACATTGCGCCATCTGATATTCCTCAGATTCTTGAAGATCAAGATGAAATCAATGAAATTATCCGAACCGGTAATAATGTACACCTTGTCGGTTTCGGTATTCGTGATGATGGCGGTTTTGGTGTCAAGTACGAAGTAGATGCTCCCATCACACAATTCAATAGTAACGAAGTCTATATCGGTAGAAATGGTAAAGACTCTTGTCAGGGAGATTCCGGTGGTCCTGCTTATGGCCAGCTCGATAACGGTGAATGGCGTGTCTTTGGTATAGTCTCTCGTGGTGGTGCTTGTGGCACTGGGGGTATTTGGGGTCGCATGAGCGCAAACATCTGTTGGGTTCAAGATGCATCCGGGATTGACCTAGCCCTTCCCACTGGAACTTGTGGTGGTTGAGAATAATGTGACATCCTCTCTTGACTGAAGTCGAAAGCATCCTGTAGTTAGAGGACATCTGAAGCATGGTCATGTGAGCCATGCTTACTTGAAGAAGCTTCTTTATCTTTGGCAAAGCCTTCTTTTGCTCGTATTTATTGGTCTCGCCATAGAGATGGTCGTTCTTTCTTTCAGTGACCATACCATTCCAAAACTCAGTACACAAACCAGACACCAGCCATAGCTTATGTATCGTAGCATAACTAGGCAAGAACCTTATATCCAACCTTAGAAAAAGTTGGGATTAAAGCTCAATATTCTAAAATGAATAATTTTACTAGTGTCATGACTTTCATCTCATCGAGTTAAATATACTTAATAACAGCCTGGACGCGTAGCCCTTCATGACCTTCAAATGGATCACGGGAGTCGTTACAGGAATTGATTCTTTATAAAGATTGAATACCCTTTAAGTTTTTCTCGTCTACAGATTCTAGTAATCTAAATCTACTAAAGTTTCTTTAGAAAGCTGTGATTTTGCATAACAGCAAGCGTTCTGATTTAACCACTGACAACCGAGACAACTCGGTGGGAGTAAACTTTTATGACAGTAATTGGACCAATCATCCTAGCAGCTATTGGGATTGTGACTCCTTTGACCCATACCTATGCCCAAAGTTGTTGGAGCTCAGACACGAGTTCCCGTCAGGAGTGTGAAAAAAATATGGAGCCCTATGCAGATTTTCATCGCATTCAAGAATACGAATCTGGTTTTTGTCAGGTAGACGGCTCCATTGATAGCAATCACGGCGGCTACACGGGAAGTGGTTTTGCCAACACTTTCAATAGCTATGGAGCAGGAATAACTTGGAATATCCATGTTTCTCAAGCTGGCAACTACCTATTTCAATGGGCTTACGCAAACGCAGCCGGACTTAGAACTGCTGACTTTCGTATCAATGATACTACCGTAGCATCAATCAACCAATACTCTTCAGGAGATTGGACTACCTGGTGGACTACCGATACCGTCACCACTTACCTTTCACAAGGGGAACATACCATAAGTTTAGTCAGTACTAATTCGGAAGGCTTAGCTAATATCGATTGGATGAGCGTCTCAGGAAGCTCCGTTTCCAGAGGACATTGTAATTCTGATGAAACCCTTCCTCAAACTGGTAATCCAGCACAGTCACGGTACGAAAGAGCCAGAACAAAATGGAGTCGAAACCGCGCGGATATCGTACTCTCCTATCAGTACAATAACGGAGGCTGGCCGAAGAACTTAGATTACAACTCTCCTGGTAACGGAGGCAGTGGTCTAGGAACATTTGATAATGGTGCTACAGTAACTGAGATTGTTTACCTCGCACAAGTGTACCAAGACACTGGCGATTATCGCTATGCCGAATCGGTACGCAGAGCGATGAACTTTATCTTCTCAGCTCAATACTCTAAGGGTGGCTGGCCCCAGTTCTATCCACTTAGGGGTGGCTACTCAGACCATGTAACCTTCAACGACAACGCTATGGCAAGCATCCTAATGGTTCTTCACAACGCATCTCAACGTAATGCTCCTTTTCTTGGCAATATTTTTTCAGAGAGCGACCGTGGACGCATGAAGACTGCTATCAATAAAGGCATAGACTATATTCTGAAATCACAATGGCGACAAAATGGGGATTTAACAGTTTGGTGTGCCCAACACGGAAAAGACGATTACCTACCAAAAAAAGCTCGCGCGTACGAACTTGAATCTTTAAGTGGTAGCGAGTCCGTCGAGATAGTTGGCTTTCTTATGAGCCAACCCCAAACACCACAAGTCAAGTCCGCCGTTCAAGCTGCCTTAAGATGGTTCCGCAGCCCTGAAACAAAGCTTGAAAATTACGCCTATGATAAATCAACTTATGAAAAAATTGTTTATCGACCGGGAGCCACTATGTGGTATCGATTCTATGACCTATACAGCAATCGTGGTTTTTTCAGCGACCGAGACAGCCGTAAGGTTTATAACATCCTAGAAATTTCTGAGGAACGCCGGGAAGGTTATAGTTGGGGTGGCAACTACGGTCAAAAAATAATCGATTATGCTAATAGAGTCGGGTATTAATTAATCACTCATCCGGTCCAGCCATTAGTGAACTACCAACCTGAAAATCCAGCCGGTTTTCAGGACACCCCTAAAGGGGCGTGGCTTCCAACTACAGGCAAGCC
>JBNKNM010000418.1:0-3370 GCA_050293845.1 Pseudobacteriovorax sp.
GTTTACCAGAGACTGTTCCTGTAATTCGTTGTTGCAGTATGCTTTATCACCATAGATGCTACAATTGAAAAACTCAGGAACTATATGCTCAAATGCCTTTAAATCGTGAATACTCGCCGCGCTTAAGCCGACCATTAAAGGTTCTGGTAAACCATCGCCTTCATCACCAACTACATGGAGTTTGACTCCGTAGTAGAACTCTTTTTTAGATCCACAGTAGCCTTTATCAGCAATCTCATCTTTGGCGACTCGAGCTTTTCCACTTCTCGAAGCTTTTGCAAGGACGATAGGCATGGAGTCAATAAGTTTCGCTGGATTGTTGAAAAGCCTTTTGCAATGACTGTTTTCGATCATCACTTCGATCAAGATAGGAAAAATATCACTTATCACTCTCAGTCTGTGACAAAAAGCATCATAGCCTGCTAGATTAGGAAACCAATCACTTAGATGATTTTTGGTATACTCGAAAATGGCTTTCAAGGTGAAGTGGCCATGAGCAATGCCGTTAAAGAAAATTGTGATGACTTCTGGGTCTGTAAGTTGGTAAGTCAGATTGTTATTACTATGTCTTCTTACCACATCCCTAAGTCCTTGATTGAAAAAGTCACAAAGGGTAGTGTAGGTGTCGATGAGTCTAAGCTGCCAATCCATGGTTGCTTTCTTCCCGTTTTTGTTATGTTTTTTTCGTAGAAGATATCTACAAAAAATGGGAACTCATCTCAATCTGCACTTTCTGCTGCATACTTTTTAACCTTCAGTTGGCATTAAATGGCGTTAGGCAGTTCGAACAAGTAGGATAAGTCTCGACTATCATCCAAGACGCGCGGCATAATTATGCGGAACAAATCTGCTCAAGCCTTCCCATATGCACCCACATCCTAGTAAGAATCAACCGCCCCGATAGGGGATAGGGGGTGAAATATGTTTACTATCGTTGAATTATGTATATCTGTCGCACTCGTTAGGTTCTGGGGCTTGTTCTATTTGGTTTTTGGTGGATTGTTTATTTTAGCTTGGCAGCTTGGACGTGCGATTGAAATGACTGACGATAAAGTTCTTGTGATCGCCACCGGTTACAGCACGCTCCTCATAGGATTATGCCGGTCGATGTGGCCCATAAGTTAAAGAAGGAACAAGAGTCCTATGGGGAAAAACTGTTAAATGGCCGAATTATATACGACAAACGGGAAGAGCAAGCCCACAAACGGGAACTGGAGTACATTGAGAAAATGAGGGTGCTGCGATGCCAAGGGTTTAGCTACCACAAGTTTGCGGCAATTTTTAATTCGATGGGGATTCCTACGAAGAACAAGAAGGGTAGGCATGCCACTACGATTATGAAGATTTTGAAGCGCTAAAAAGTGACATCCAATTTTATCACTTCATTTACTTTGTTTCTTAAAGGAGCCAAAAATCAAATCGAGGCTTTCTGTGTATAGACTACCAAGATTGCGATTCGCTGTATGCGCTATCAGTACATCTCCAAAAAAGGCAGATGCCAAATGTAAAAGACTACTTTGATGGTCTGCCTGAGGATCAAATTCCTGAAGGTACTGAATGAGCAACTCATTGCCATCTTTCAACTCCATATGCCAAACATCTGGCTGGTCGGGAAAGCACAGATAGCGATCGGCAGGTTCGAGAATATTGGGTGACGGGTCCATTTCGTTAGTGACTAGGTAAGATATATAGCTCACCATCAAGCCTGGATGAGTGGCTACTTTATCCGCCGTATGGCTAAAAAAGCGCCGAATAGCCTTCTCCCCCTTCAACGTCTTTTGTTGTTGCAGCACCACAAATTCTGCAATCCAAGTACCCATCATGTATCTAAGAACGTCTTCCTTCTTCTTGAAATAGTTAAAAAACGTCATTTCCGTGATTCCGGCGTCTTCAGCAATCGCTTTCACTTTCAATTCGCGAAAACTTGCAGATTCACTAAGACGATAGACTGCAACCAGGACATCGAGTCTTGTTTGAGCTTTATTTAATTCTCGTTTTCCAAATATTGTGCTCAGACCAATCTATCCTTCTGTTATTACTACATTCAATTAAACATTATAGTCGACTAAAGATTTATTGACAAGCGCCGATATCTATATTATTTTTTTAGTCGACTAAAAGTTTTGGAGGACACATGACTATTTACCATAAACTTCAGAGATTGAAATCAAGCTATAAGAAACTATGTTTAGGAAAATTAGCTGCCTGCTTCTCGATCCTAATGTTTAGTACTGTCTTTCTCTACTCCAGTGCATCTGGAGAAGACAGTAGGCAAAGCGCCATCCTCTATCAAGGGGAACAGCTCAGCCTTCAAGAGCAGCAGATAAAGAGACACTCGGCTGGCCTGTACCACCAACAACCAAACCTAAAATTTGTTGGGCTCTATTCCCTATCCGAATTTCAAGAGTCACTGTTTCATGGGTTTTCCCAGTCTTACCGTTCAGTAGACCTTCTTTTCGATGCTTCGGGAGAAAAGTTCGAATACCTAGGTATCTATAGAAGCGAAACCGACCACCCAAGCATCGCCAAGCTCCATACATTCCAAGCCGCAACAGCTATAGGCTATAAAATTTCTACGACCGACACGAGCAAACTAACGATTGGTGGTGGAGTTGCTGTAGGTGATTTTGGAGTCGAACTCTCAGGCGGAAAAAGCCTGCCGGTGATTCCGGTCCCACTTATCCGGTGGAATTACCAAACTAGCTTTCTCCAATCAAAGATAGAGTTTCTGACGTCGCCAAACTGGGAAATTACCCTCTGCAATTCTTGCGATTTCAGCCTTGCAGGTGATTTTCGCATGGATCAACTACGGGACGATAGAGATTTAATCTATGAAACGAGAATCGACTACAAACTATTCCCAGCAACATCCGAGCTTAGGAATGCAATAAAGCTTTCGATCGGCATGAAGAACGATAGCCTGGGGGAATATGTCTTAGAAGCTGGTGATGGAGAAGAGACTTTCGAGTTTCATTACAAGGCAGCTTTCATAAGCCTAGACGCTTCTCTTCTTAAAATCGAGGCTGGATACGCATTCTCAGGACGAGAGCTTTACCGAGGCGAGGAAAAAAGAGGTGTTGGTGGTGGTCAGTTCCTATCGCTAAGCGTCGCTGCCCCTTTTTAAACTTTGAACAACTTTGGAGATTATTATGAATAGCCCACAAGAAACCAATTCGGATATTATGCTGCCTTCCATATGGCCCTTTATCTTCATCACTTTTGTCATATCATGGGGACTTATTGGATTATATATCGCAATACCTGAGTATGCCTCTACTCTGTTTGGAGAACTTAGCGGAACGCATCCATTCTTTTTCATTTCTGTCTGGTCGCCATCTATCGCAGCTTCAATTTTAGTCATGAAGCATTT